>JAVKID010000036.1:0-29620 GCA_031459655.1 Candidatus Fervidifonticultor octavus
GTGCGGCCTTCCTGAGCCGCCCTCTTCTTGGCCTCGCGCAGGAGGCTGTCGTTGAGGTTGAGCGTGGTGCGCACCGCTGCGTACCTCCGGACTCATAGGCATCGCATAGAAGCATACTCTTTCATTCATAGATCTGCAAGCCTTCGCCGTCGGCTCCGCCCTCCGGGGTCGGGGTGGAGGCCTCCCGAGGAGACCTCACTTCCAACGATAAGGCCCCTCAGCAGGGCCGAGGTGAACGAGCCGTCGCCCGTGGCCCGAGCGGCGAGACAGAGGGTGTCGCCTTCCACCTGACGGAACCCCGGTCGCTGACGCTATAATGATGTGAGACCCATGGCGCTGGACCGGCGGGTCGACCGCCTCGAACATCTGATGGAACGCATCGAGGCTGCGGTCGCGCGGCTGGCTGATGCCCAGGTGCTGGCCGAACGACGGCTCGCGCGGGTTGAAGAGCGGCTGGATCGAATCGAAGAACGCGTGGCCCGTCTGGAAGACGCGGTGGCGCGCCTGGCCGAGGCCCAGGCCCGTACCGAGGAGCGGCTGGCCCGTCTGGAAGACGTGGTGGCGCGCCTGGCCGAGGCCCAGGCCCGTACCGAGGAGCGGCTGGCCCGTCTGGAAGACGCGGTGGCGCGCCTGGCCGAGGCCCAGGTCCGTACCGAAGAGCGGCTGGGGGTCCTGCGAGGCAATGACCTTGAGCGGCGTTACGCCGAGAACGCGCCCGCCTACTTCCAGCGCCTGCTCCGTCAGCCCCGCCTCGTTCCGAAGGAAGAGATCGGTCGGCTGGCCGACAGCGCCGAAGATCGACGGCTGCTCTCGGCGTCCGAACGCGAGCAGTTGCTGTGGACCGATGTGGTCGTGTTCGGGCGCTGGCGGGCCACGGGTGAAGAGACCTATCTGGCCGTGGAGGTGTCCACCGTGGTGGACACCGACGACATCCAGCGGGCTGCGGACCGGGCGCGTCTCTTGCAACGAGTCACCGGGCTGCCGGCAGTCGCCGCCGCGGCCGGAGAGCGCATCACCTCCGAGGCGGAGCGGCAGGCGGCCGCTCTCAGGGTGTGGAGGGTACTGGACGGCCGCACTTATGCGCCGGAGGAGGCGCGCCCGGACACGCCGGTCTGATCCCTCGCGTGACCGGGCCGCCACCCTTCGCCTCATCCGGCAGGGACAGGCTGTGCCCACCGCGTGGCCGTTTTGAGAGCATTTTCCCCACGGAACGGGCGGTTTGAACCGGCGGAAGGGGGCGGCACGGCCCGGGAAAGCCCCGTCGGTTAAAATGGGCGCGGTCTCAGTCCCTCCACGCCCCCAACAGCCGCCGGACCACGATCAACTGACCGATGTGGTAGGCGTTGTGGTCGGCAATCTGGAAGGCCTCGAGGAAGACGGTCTGGCCGTCCCCATGAGGGAAGCGCGCAAAGAGGTCGGTCTTCGGATCGGCGACCAGCCGCTGCATTGCCCTCAAGTCCCGTCGCCAGGCGGCGATGCTCTTCTGCCACGCCGACGCGTTGGGCGGTTCGGGGCTCCGCGGCCAGTACTCGTCCGGCCATTTCGGGGAGACGTGCTGCGGGTTCCTGCTGAACGCCAGCATGTCCCACTGGGCGATCCGCATGTGCTCGACGAGCATCCACGGAGAGTAGGGGAGTCCTCCCGGCCGGACCCCGCGGAGCCTGGCGGGAAGTCCGGCGACCGCCCGCTCGAAGGGGGCGTGGGCGTTGCCGCCTCTCAGCAGCCAGAGCAGGTGCCTGCGGACAGCGCGGTCGGTGTCGTTTCGAGTCACGGCGCCTCCTTTCATTAGAACCGTTCATTGAACCGTCCACGGCAGAGGGTCCACCCGCACCCCGTTGACCCGGAGCCCCCAGTGAAGGTGGGGACCGGTCGCCAGCCCCGTGCTCCCGACCCGTCCGATGACCTCGCCCTTGGCAACCCGCTGGCCCGGCCGCACGCCGATCTGCGAGAGATGCAGGTATGAGCTGATCACGCCCAGCCCGTGGTCGATCAGGATCGCATTGCCGCTGAGGGGGAGGGGTTCTGCGAGCCGCACGATGCCGTCGGCGGCCGCCCGGACCGGGGTCCCCGCTTCCACCGCGAAGTCCACGCCGCCGTGGAATCCCCGCACCTGGGCCTGGTAGACGCTGAGGACGCCGTAGCCTGAGGAGACCGGCCCGCGGACCGGGAGCAGCAGCGGGTCCTGCCAGAGGGGCTGCGGGTGCAGCGCGCGCAGCGCCTCCCGGACCTTCCGCCGCTCGATCTCGACGTTCTCCCGCGTTAGCAGGGCGGCCTGCTTCGGGTCGAAGGTGATCCGCCGTCTGGGGAAGTCGACCCAGGTCACCGTGACCTGGCGGGCGGCGGTGACGCGGGCGCCCGCGGCCGTGACGACGGCCACGGCAATCGTGTGGCGCCCCGCCGCCGTCATCGGGTCAGTGCCCAGGATCGTCCTCCACGTGGTCCCGCCGGCCGGGTAGGCGGCCCACGAGCGCCCCGCAAACCTGACCGCAGGCCGGCTGGCAGGCGCAGCCGTCTCGATGGTCACCCGGATCGCCTCACCCTGGCGCAGGGACGACCGCGACACCTGCAGGACCACCGCCGGGCCGCTGGCCGCGGCGCCCGCGGGCGCCACGGGCCGTCCCGCGGCGGCGACGACCAGCGCGCCTGCGACGACCAGTGCGGCGGAAGGAGTGCACGTCCGCATTCAGGCCTTCCTCGATGGCCCTCCGACCAGCCCGCGCAGTTGTTCCGCGTACACGGGGGCCGGAGCGCCGTCCTCATGGGTGAAGTAGGCGTAGACGTCCTTCTGGCGGCCGAGCTGCTCCCGGATGCGCTCCGCCCAGGCGTCCATGGCGGCCGGGTCGTAGGACGACCGGTGTAGCCGCAGGTAGGCGAAGGGCCCCACGAACTCCATGACCGCCGTGTCCTCATCGGACTCCATGATGGCCAGGACGGCGTGGTGCGCGGCCAGTGCCGCGTAGACCTCGTCGACGAACCACGAGTGGTGCCGGAACTCGATCGCCACCGGCAGCGCCGGCAGCCCGTACAGGAACTCCTGGAGGAGGGGCAGGTCGCGCCGCAGCGACGGCGGCAGCTGGAACAGCAGCGGCCCCCGTCGGTCCTTGAGGCCGTCTGTGCGTTCCAGCTGGACGCGGACCTGGTCGGAGACACTCCGCAGGCGCTTGATGTGCGTGATGAGCCGGTGGGCTTTGACGCTGAAGCGGAAGCCCCTGGGGGTCTTCTTCCGCCACTCCTCGATCTGGGGTGAGGTCGGAAACCGGTAGAAGGTGTTGTTGATCTCCACCGAGGGGAACACCCGGCTGTAGTGCCGGAGCATCTCCCCGGAGGGAAGATCCTCGGGATAGAACCGGCCTCGCCACTCAGGGTAACTGAACCCCGAGGTGCCGACGTAGAATCGCCCGGCCATGGACGACATATACGACGGCCGCCTGGGGGAGGGCCTCCCCGCAATGAGACACGGGCGGAGGGCATTTCTCGGCCATCCGCGAGAAGGGGTCGAAGCGACCCGCCGCCCGCGGAGGACCCCGGGCGGCCACTGGCAGCGGGTCGCCTACCCGCGGAACACCCCCAGGGGCAGGAAGGCG
The DNA here is from genome assembly GCA_031459655.1 of Candidatus Fervidifonticultor octavus. Classification (GTDB taxonomy): domain Bacteria; phylum Sysuimicrobiota; class Sysuimicrobiia; order Sysuimicrobiales; family Humicultoraceae; genus Fervidifonticultor_A; species Fervidifonticultor_A octavus_A. The sequence continues at coordinate 3,585 of JAVKID010000036.1, forward strand.
CTCACGACGTACACGCCTGCGTCCACGATCTCCGAGATCTTGAGGTCCACGCACAGGCTCGCCAGCACATAGGCGTCTTCGCGCGACAGCCGGTACGTCTCGGTCAGGTGGGCGATCATGGCCCGCAGCGCGTCCTGGGCGTCCTTGTACAGATCGGGGCCGATGCCGGTGGTGGCGTAGAAGCCGGCCTGATCCACGCGCGGGGTCAGCGGCCCGGGGACCGCAAACTGCGGGGCGGGGATGCGCCGTCCCTTCTGGAGCGTGAAGCGGAGGGCGGCATACATGGGCGCCTCGATCCCTGTGACGCAGACCTCGCCGTCGCCCTGCGCGGCGTGGGCGTCACCGCAGCTGAACAACGCTCCGTCCACCTGGACGGGTAGATACAGGGTCGTCCCCCGGGTGAGCTGGCGGGTATCGAGGTTCCCGCCGAACACCCCCGGCGGCATGACGGCTTGCTTCCTGGCTCCGGCCGGGCAGACGCCCATCGTGCCGAAGAACGGCTCGATGGGGATGGCGATGTCGTCGCGCAGGCGGGCGACATCGCCGCCCGTGAGGTCGAAGAGACGCAGGTGAGGGGTGGTGAAGTCATCGGGCAGCAGCCCGAAGCCCGGGATGATCGCGGTCCAGCCCCAGCCTTCGGTGTGGATGTCGAGGATCTCGATGGCCAGCGTATCGCCGGGCTGGGCGTCGTGGACCCCGATCGGACCCGCCAGGGGGTACACGCGACTCCAGTCCAGTGCGCCGATCACTTCGGCGGTGGAAGCGGGCGTGACCTGGTTGTCGCTGACGTCGCGGGTATGGACGACCACCGTGTCGCCGCTGTCGATGGTCAGGACCGGCTCGTTCCCCACATCCCACGAGTAGTGGACGTTGTCCTCAGGAAGGTAGTGCGTGCGCGCCATGGGTCATTCTCCCAGTTCGAGCGAGTACCCGGGCTGTCCGTCGAAGGTGTAGAGGTTCTCCGTCTTGATGAAGTCGAGACCGGCAGCGGACAGGCGCCGGAGCAGACCGATGATCTGGCTGTGGCTGACGACCCCGCGCTCGTCTTTGGCCAGGAACCGGCACCGCCAGTGGTCGGAGCAGAAGGTCTCCGGGAACCCGCCGGGATACACCCTAACTCCGCGGTTGCTGACCATGTTCAACCGGAACGCGTCGCCGGCCAGGGGCTCGAGCTGGCGCCCGAGCTGCTCGGGGGTCCCGGGTCGCCAGTGGAGGAAGACATCCACGCCGACGAGGTCCTTCCTGGCCGCGGGACGAGTCAGGACGGCGGCCGCCATGGTCTGCTTGAGCGCCTGGACATAACTCACCGCCCTGAGCGTCGTCGGCCGCTGCCCCAGGCGGGCGACCACGGCCTGGGCGAACTCCCGGGTGCCGACCTTCTGCCTGCTCGTGCCCTCCTTGAAAATGTCGTAGGTGTGGATGCCGTCCTCGATGGTCTTCAGCCAGGCGTTGTGGACGCGCTCGGCGACGTCCGGCTGGTCGATGTGCACGAGCATCATCACCGCCCCTAGCAGCAGCCCCGACGGGTTGGCCAGGTTCTGCCCGGCCCGCCGGGGCGCCGAGCCGTGGATGGCCTCGAACATGGCGCACTGGTCGCCGATGTTAGCCGACCCGGCCAGGCCCACGGAGCCGGCGATCTGCGCGGCCACGTCCGAGAGGATGTCGCCGTAGAGATTGGGCATGACGATGACGTCGAATGCCTCGGGCGTATCCGCCAGCTTGGCCGCGCCGATGTCCACGATCCAGTGCTCCTTCTCGATCTGCGGATACTGAGCGCCGATCTCGTCGAAGATCTTGTGGAAGAGGCCGTCGGTCATCTTGAGGATGTTGTCCTTGGTGAAGCAGGTCACCTTCCTGCGGTTGTAGCGCACGGCGTACTCGAAGGCGTAGCGGATGATCTTCTCGCTGCCCGGACGGGAGATGATCTTGAGGGCCTGGACGACATCGTCGGTCTGCCGGTGCTCGATCCCGGCGTAGAGGTCTTCCTCGTTTTCGCGGACGATCACCACGTCCATGTTGGGGTGCTTCGTCTCCACGAAGGGGTGGTAGGAGACGCATGGCCGGACGTTGGCGTACAGGCCGAGCATCTTGCGGGTGGTGACGTTCACACTCTTGTACCCTCCGCCTTGGGGGGTGGTGATGGGGGCCTTGAGGAAGACTTTCGTCCGCCGCAGCGACTCCCAGGCGCCCTCGGGGATCCCGGTGGTGTTGCCCGACAGGTAGATTTTCTCGCCGATCTCGATGGGCTCGAGCTCGATCCGGGCCCCGGCCTCCTTGAGGATGTGTAGGGTGGCGGCCATGATCTCCGGCCCGATCCCATCTCCGTAGGCCACCGTGATGGGGGTGGTCGTCGCCATCTGGTTCACGCTCCGTTACCGGTGTGTGAGGCCGTTCCTATTGTCGCCCACGCGCGCGGCTTTGTCACGCCAGGACGCGGGGCCGGCGAGCCCAACTCGGACCGAAGGCCGACCTGAGCACCCTGGACCGCGAACCGGCAGGCGCAGGCGAGGAGCCGGCGGCTTGACGCCGAGGGGGGCGGGCGGTACGATCAGCGTGTGCCCCTCCCCCATGGGGAGGGGTATCCGGTGCTCCAGGGAGCGTGAGTGTGGTGGAGGCCCAGACGACCGCACCATCCCGCGGCACGGCGGGGAAGCCGGCGTCGGCCGGCCGATACGGCTCGGCCGAGCGGCGCCAGAAGATCACGGCGCGCCTGCGCAGTGTGGCAGGGCACGTGCGCGGCATCGAGCGGATGGTCGAGGAAGGCGCCTACTGCGTGGACGTCATGCGCCAGGTCCTGGCTATCCAGAAGGCCCTCGACCGCATCAACGCCATGGTCCTGGAGGATCACCTGGAGCACTGCGCCACGACGGCAATTCGCTCCCAGGACCCTCGAAAACGCGAGCGCACCATTGCCGAGTTGCTGGAAGTCTTCGAGATGTCGAGCAAGCTGTAGGACGACGGCCCCGGTGGTCCGGGGGCCTGGAGGGGCAGCCTGATGGCGGCGACGGTGGAATTCTTCAGCGCGGAGTGTCGGCTATGCGAGCGGACACTGGGGATGCTCACGGCCGCGTTCCCCGGCGTCAAGATCGAGGTCCATCGGGCCTCCGAGTGCCGGGACGGGAGGTGCTGCGAGCTCGCGGAACGCTACGGGGTTCGGGCTGTTCCCGCCCTGGTGGTGGACGGACGGGTCGTCCTGGTCGGGCTGCCCGGCGAACAGGACATCGAGGCCCTGACGTCAGTCCTCTTGCGCCAGGGCGAGCACAGGAGTCCCGCGGACGGAGGGTGTGGGGGCGAGCGACGTGGTTGAGGCAGCCCGTCTGAAGCACGTCGACCTGCCGGTGGAGGGGATGTCCTGCGCCTCCTGCGTGGCCCGCGTCGAAGAGGGCCTCAAGCGGACGCCGGGCGTCACCCAGGCCCAGGTCAACTTCGCCTCGGAGCGGGCGTCGGTGGCATTCGATCCCGGGAAGATTCAGATCCACGACCTGATCGCGGCGGTGCACGGGTCGGGCTACCGCGTGCCCCTGGAGCGGATCACGATCCCGGTGGAGGGAATGTCGTGCGCGTCGTGCGTCGCCAAGGTGGAAGATGCCCTGCGGGCCGTCGTCGGGGTGATCGAGGCGTCGGTCAACCTGGCGCGCGAACAGGCTACCGTGGAGTACGTCCCCGGGGTGGCGACCCCGGAGGCGCTGCGCCGTGCGATCCGCGACGCCGGCTACGAGCCGCTGGCCTCCGAGGAAGGCACCGTCGACCGCGAGGCCGAGCGCCGGGCGCGGGAGTTGAGGGCGCTGCGCGTCCGGCTGATGGGCGCGGCCGCGCTCAGCGCGCCGATCCTGTGGGGGAGTCTGCCGCATATGGGCGTGCAGATCTGGGCTCCGGCCTTCCTGCACCACTGGGTGGTCCAGTTCCTGCTGGCGACGCCGGTCCAGTTCTGGGCCGGGTGGCGGTTCTACCGCGGGATGTGGGCGGCGCTCCGTCACCGGACGGCCGACATGAACACCCTCATCGCCGTCGGCACGTCGGCCGCCTATCTGTACAGCGTCGCCGCCACGTTCGTCCCGCACTGGTTCACAGGCGGCGGGATGCAGCCGACGGTCTACTACGAAACCGCCTCCATCATCATCGTGTTCATCCTGCTGGGGCGCTATCTGGAAGCGCTGGCCAAGGGCCGCACCAGTGACGCCATCCGGCGCCTGATGGGCCTGCAGGCCAAGACCGCGCGCGTCATCCGGGACGGAGCCGAGGTTGATATCCCGGTCGAGGACGTCGCCCCGGGCGATGTGGTCCTCGTGCGGCCGGGCGAGAAGATTCCGGTGGACGGTGTTGTCCTGGAAGGTCATTCGACGGTCGATGAATCGATGATCACCGGCGAGTCGATGGCGGTGGAGAAGGCCCCTGGCGCCGAGGTCATCGGGGCGACGATCAACAAGACCGGAACGTTCAGGTTTCGGGCGACCAAGGTCGGCCGCGACACCGCCCTGGCCCAGATCATCCGGCTGGTGGAGCACGCGCAGGGGTCCAAGGCGCCGATCCAGCGGCTGGCGGACCGGGTGGCCGCCTACTTCGTGCCGGCGGTCATCGTCATCGCCTTGATCACCGCAGGCGTGTGGCTGGCCTTCGGCCCGCAGCCTGCGCTGACCTACGCGCTGCTCAACTCCGTCGCGGTCCTCATCATCGCATGCCCGTGCGCCCTGGGCCTGGCGACCCCCACCGCCATCATGGTCGGGACGGGCCGGGGCGCCGAGGCCGGCATCCTGATCCGCAGCGGCGAGGCCCTCGAGATCGCCCACCGGGTGACGGCGGTGGTCCTGGACAAGACCGGGACGCTCACCAGAGGGGCCCCGGCGGTTACCGACGTGGTCCCGGCCGGGGGCTTCGATGAGGCGACGTTGCTCCGGCTGGTCGCCTCAGCCGAGCGAGGCTCCGAACACCCCATCGGGGAGGCCATCGTCGCGCGGGCGCGCGGCGCCGGCGTGGTGCTGGTCGAGCCGACGGCCTTCCAGGCGTTCCCCGGCCAGGGGATCGAGGCCGAGGTCGACGGCCACCGGGTGGTCGCCGGTAACGTGGCGCTCCTGACCGCGCGCGGCATCTCGCTCGACGGGCTCGCGGCGCACGCCAGCGCGCTGGCCGCGGAGGGCAAGACCCCCATGCTGGCCGCGGTGGATGGCAGGGCGGCGGGGGTCATCGGCGTCGCCGACACCCTCAAGCCCCATAGCCGTGAGGTGGTGGCGGCGCTGCGGAAAATGGGCCTCACCGTCGTCATGCTGACGGGAGACAACCGCCGGACCGCTGAGGCCATCGCCCGGCAGGTTGGCGTGGACCGGGTCCTGGCCGAGGTGAAACCGGAGGACAAGGCCGCGCACGTAGAGGCCCTGCAGCGTGAGGGCCACGTGGTCGCCATGGTGGGCGACGGCATCAACGACGCGCCGGCGCTGGCCCAGGCCGACCTCGGGATCGCCATCGGGGCCGGGACCGACGTGGCCATCGAGTCGGCCGACGTCGTGCTCATCGGCGAGGACCTGCGCGGCGTCCTGACGGCCATCGCCCTCAGCCGGCGGACGATGCGGACCATCCGGCAGAATCTGTTCTGGGCCTTCGCGTACAACGTCGCACTGGTCCCGGTGGCCGCCGGCGTGCTGTACCCGGTGGCCGGGGTGCTCCTCAGCCCCGTCCTGGCCGCCCTGGCGATGGCGGCCAGCTCCGTGACGGTCGTGGGCAACAGCCTGCGCCTGCGGGCCTACCGGCCCAAGGCGGCATACGCGTGAGGGCCATGGCGTTGAATCCTGGGTGAAGACCCGACAGAGAATCTCCGGAGGGGAGTGACGCGATCGTGATCTCCAGAACCTTCGATGTCCCCAAGATCCACTGCGACGGCTGCGAGCGGACCATCACCTCCGCGATCTCGAAGCTGCAGGGGGTCGCCAAGGTGGAAGCCAGCGCCGTGACGAAGAGGGTCCTCGTGGAATTCAATCCGGAGCACGTGGACGAGGCCAGGATCCGGGACGCGCTTCGCGCTGCGGGATATCCGGCCGTCTGAGAGACGTCCGCACCGAGGCCCCATGAGCGATCTCCGCCGGCGGGCTGTCCTGCTGGGGAGCCTGATCGTCGTGTTTGGGCTCCTCACCTACGTGACGACCCGCGTGAACCGCCCGGCGTCCATCACGGTGGCGCTGGCCCGCGGGTTGACCCCGGAGGCGCCGGCGTTCAGCCTGCCGCGGCTCAATGCCGAGGGGACGCTGAGCCTGGACTCTCTGCGCGGCCGGGTCGTGGTCATCAACTTCTGGGCGTCGTGGTGCGTCCCGTGTCGCGATGAGGCGCCCGCGCTCGAGGCGACCTGGCAGCGGTATCGGGACCGCGGCGTGGTGGTCCTCGGGGTCAACGTGCAGGATCTGATCCCCAAAGCCCGGCAGTTCCTGAATGAGACCGGGGCGACCTACCCCCAGGTGCGCGACAAGGACAACACCGTCTACCGGGCCTACGGCCTGACCGGCGTCCCGGAGACCTTCTTCATCAGCCGCGACGGACGCATCGTCCGGAAGTTCCCCGGAGTCGTCACGGACCCCGGGGAGTGGTTCAAAGCCGTCGACGAAGCGCTGAGGCGTTAGCCTCATCGTGTGGGCACGCGCATGGGGCCTACCGGTGGGAGGCGCCGAACTGGTTCGGGCCGGCCAGCCGAAGGCCGAGCAGATCCGCGCAACCGGCGCCCGGGTGGTGGTGGCCGCCTGCGAGCACTGTTGCCTGCAGATCGGCGATCTCCATGTGCACCACGGATCAACGTGCAGGTCTCCTCGCTGGCTGACCTGGTGGTTCGCGCGATGCGGCTGCCAGGCATGGAATCTGCACGCCTGGCCCCAGAGACCATCTCAGTCCAGGCGCGGTGGCCATCATAAGGCCCACGACGAGCCCCACAAGGAAGAGATACCGTGAGGATTCTCGCCCCCTCGGCCATCGTCGCAATGCTGGCAGGTCTGGGAATGGAGGCTGTAGCCATGCCGTCGCGTGTCCCCCCGGAAGCAACGGAGGCTCCCGTCTCTCCGGAGCGGATCAGGCTGCCGGCTGCTCGGCTCGACAGCGACACCTCGATCGAGAAGGCGCTGTCTCGAAGGAGGTCGGTCAGGGAGTACAGGCCCGCGGCGCTGACCCTGGGCGAGGTGGCCCAGCTCCTGTGGGCGGCCCAGGGGATCACTGAGCCACGGGGATGGCTGAGGACAGCCCCTTCGGCAGGGGCCCACGTACCCGCTGGAGGTCTTCGCTGTTGTCAGCAACGTAGAGGGGCTCAGGAAGGGCGTCTACCGATACCGGCCGCTGGGCCATGAACTCGCACCGGGCCGGGACGGGGACGTGGGGGCCAGCCTGGCCGCCGCTTCGCTCGGGCAGGTGGGGTGGCCAGGGGCACCGTGGCACTGGTCATCGCCTCGGTCTACGAGCGGACCACGGGCCGATATGGCGAGCGCGGCATCCGGTACGTCCACATGGAGGCGGGACATGCCGCGCAGAATGTATACCTGCAGGCGGTCTCCCTGGGGCTGGGGACCGTGGTTGTGGGGGCCTTCGACGACGAGAGCGTCCGCGGGGTCCTGGGCCTGTCGGAACGGGAGCATCCCCTCTACATCATGCCCGTCGGCAGGATCTAGGTGCGGCCGGCCGACCCCTTCCCAGGCCGCGGGACATATTGCGGCTCACCGGTCCGCCGATCCCCTGGGCTGTGGTATACTCGCTCCGGAACGCGCCCGTAGCTCAGTGGAGAGAGCAACTGGCTTCGAACCAGTAGGTCGGGGGTTCGACTCCCTCCGGGCGCGCCAGAGAAGCGGGCACCGCGCCACTCTAACCTGTCTGTCGCAAACGGGCTTTCTCAGCCTGCCGGCCTCCGTACTTCCAGCACTCGAGAGACACGCCGAGCACCGGAATGGCGCCCACCAGGTTGACCGGCAGGAGCAACAGCCCCACGCTCGTCCGGTCATGGCCCAGCGGTTCGCCCCAGCGGATCGTCTGGTTCATCTAGAGGACCGGAATCGCCTCAAGGACATGCCGGACCTGCGGGGTCTTGCCGTAGGCGCGTTGGGGGCCTCCTTGTCAATCGCTTCTCAATCCGGGCGATGGCAGTGGCCATGTCGATGGATCCCTCCAGGACGCGCGCCAGCGGGTCGCGTGTGCGCGAAAAGCGCTTCGGGATCGTCTCGAGCGTGAATCGGGCCGGATCGAGCCTCGAGGTGACCTCCTCCCACCGCAGCGGGCACGAGGCCGGCGCGCCCGGGAACGGCCGCAGCGAGAACGGCGCCACGATCGTCCGCCCGTGGCCGTTCTGGACGTAGTCGATGTAGACCTTCCCTTCCCGCGATTGAATCGGGCGGGCCAGGGTGGCGATGGCCGGCGCCGCGTCGATCGCCAGGTGGGCGAGCAGCCGGGCGAAGGTCCGCGCCTCCTCGTAGGTGTACCGGGCGCCCAGCGGGACCAGGAGGTGCAGTCCGCTGCCGCCCGACGTCTTGACGTAGTTCGGCAGCCGGATTTCCTCTAGGATCTCATGGAGCGTCCTGGCGACCTGCGCGACGTGCGAGAAGGGCGCCCCCTTGGGGTCGAGGTCGAGCACCAGCCAGTCAGGCTGCTCCAGCGAGCCCAGGCGGGAAGCCCAGATGTGCAGCGGGATGGTCCCCAGGTTGGCCACGTAGCGCAGCGTGTCCACATCGTTGACGATGAAGTAGTTGATCGCCCGCTCCACGTCCCTGGAGTAGATCCGCTCGGTGCGGACCCAGCCCGGGACAAACGCCGGGGCATCCTTCTGGAAGAAGGACTTGCCGCCGATGCCGTCGGGATAGCGGGTCAGGACCAGAGGGCGATCCTTGAGATAGGGGAGGAGGAGGGGCGCGACCGCCTCATAGTAGGCGATCATGTCGGCCTTCGTGTAGCCTTCCGTAGGCCAGAAGACCTTGTCGGGGTTCGTGATCCTGACCTGCGGCCGGGATGCTGCCTCCCGGGAAGGCGCCGGGGTGGGCGCGGGAGAGGACGTGGGAGCGGGCGTCGGGACGCCCGCGGCGTCCAGCACCATCGGAGCCTCACGCCGGCAGTCCTCCGGCCGCCGGTCTGGTCTCAGGCCGAGAAAGACCGGCGCGCGGATCCCGCCGTCGTCCGTCCACTCGGCGAACCGGACCTCGCAGACCAGCCTTGGTTCGACCCAGTGGTGGCCGCGCCCGGTGGGACTGCGGACATCGAAGGGCGTCGTCTCCCGGCGCAGGGGCTGCAGCGCTTCCCAGAGGTTCCTCAGTTGCGCTGCATCGAAGCCCGTGCCGACCCTGGACACATAGGCGAGTGTGGAGTCCTCGTACAGCCCCAGGTGCAGGGCCCCGAAGTAGCTCCGCGCCCCCTGGGGATCGGTGTAGCCGCCGATGACGAACTCCTGGCGGCGCTGGCACTTGATCTTGACCCAGTCGCGCGAGCGCCCGCCGAGGTAGAGGCTGGTGGTCTTCTTGGCCACGACGCCTTCCAGCCGCTGCTCGGAGGCCGCCTCGAAGAACGCCTCGCCGTGCTCGAGGATGTGGTCGCCGTAGCGGACGGTCCCAAGGGGCGGCACCAGGATGCGCAGGCACTCCTTGCGCTCACGCAGCGGCAGCCGACGCAGGTCATGCCCGTCCAGGCTCAGGCAGTCGAAAAAGACGGCCGTGACGGGTACCAGCAGCCTCGCCTGCTCGACGTCGAGGGGCTGCGTCAGGCCCATGCGGGCCTGGAGCCGCTGGAAACTCGGCTTTCCCTCTTCGTCGAACGCCACGATCTCACCGTCGATTACGAACCGGTCGACGGGCAGGGCCAGGAGCGCTTCGGCCACTTCTGGATAGCGCTTCGTGATGAGCTGGTGGTTCCGGCCGTAGAGCGCGACGGTCCGCCCGCGGCGCTCGGCGAGGGCGCGGACGCCGTCGTACTTGATCTCGAAGAGCCAGTCTTTGCCCGAGAAGGGGCTCTCGACGGAGGCCGCGAGCATGAAGGGCTGGCCGCGCGCCGCCACGTCGCGCCGGGGCGCCTCGAGGACCCGCAGCCGCTCGCGGATGGCCACCAGTTTGCCGGGGAGATCGGCGATCTCTTCGATCGTGAGGCCCGAGACGACCGACTGGGGGTAGCGCTCGGTCACCTCCTCGTCGCTGGATGCGGCGTCGGCCTTCTTGAGCAGGAGCCAGTCCTTGTCGGACTTCGCCGTGCGGACGAGCGTCCACCGGCCGCGCAGCTTGTGCCCGAAGAACTCCAGTTCCAGCTTGCCGGCGGCCAGGTGGTCCAGCGGGTTGCCCTCCTTGACGTCACGGTACCACCCGCGATCCCAGACGATCACCGATCCGGCGCCGTAGTTCCCAGGGGGAATGGTGCCTTCGAAGTTTGCGTACTCCAGGGGGTGGTCCTCGACGCGCACCGCCAGACGCTTTTCCTCCGGCCGGACCGAGGGCCCGTTGGGGACGGCCCAGCTCTTGAGGACGCCGTCCATCTCCAGCCGCAGGTCGTAGTGGAGGCGCCGGGCCGCGTGCTTCTGGACCACGAAGATGGGAGGGCCGCCCCGAGGACGTCCGCCAAAAGGTTCCGGCGTCCGCTCGGGGTGCCGCTTCCTGCGGTAGGCCTCGAGGCTGGACGGTCGTTTCATCGGAGCACCTTGAGGCATGGAGCGCTTCGTGGTATGTTTCTCTTCACCTGCATGTCGTCCGCTGGGGGGATTCCGCTATGCCTCCGCACGCGCTCGGGTCGGGCACGATCTCGTTCGGCCTGGTCTCCATCCCCGTCAAGATGTATACTGCCACGTCTGCGGGCACCGTGCGCTTCAACATGCTCCACGCCCGCTGCGGCAGCCGGATCAGGCAGCAGTACTTTTGCCCGGTCGACAACGTGGTGGTGGACCGATCCGAGATCGTCAAGGGCTACGAGTTCGCCAAAGACCAGTACGTGCGGGTCACCGACGAGGACCTCAAGGCGCTGGAGGGTGAGGCGTCCCAGGTCATCGACATCGCCGAGTTCGTCCCGCTGCCCAAGGTGGACCCCATCTACTTCGAGAAGACCTACTACCTGGGGCCCGACAAGGGCGGCGAGAAGGCCTACCGCCTGCTGGCTGACGCCATGGCCAGGACGGACCGGGTGGCCCTGGCCAAGTTCGTGATGCACGGCAAGGAGAACCTGGTCTTGATCCGGCCGGCGGGCGGCGGCCTCATGCTCCACACCATGTTCTTCGCCGACGAGGTGCGGGACTTCGGCGAGATCGAGAAGGGCGAGAGGGCGAAGATCAAGAGCGGAGAACTGGATCTCGCCCTGCGCCTGATTGAGGAGCTGTCCAGCGAGGAGTTCAGGCCGGAGGCGTACCGGGACGAGTACCGGTTGCGGGTCCTGGACCTCATCACCATGAAGATCGAGGGTAAGGAGGTCACCGCGGTCGCACCGCAGGTGCAGCGCGCGCAGGTCATCGACCTGATGGATGCCCTGAAGAAGAGCCTGGAGCGCCGGGTCCCGCGGGAGAAGCGGCCCGCGGTCAAGGCCCGTCCCGCTGCGGCTGCGGCGGAGAAGCCGGAGCGGAAGGCCCAAGCCGCCAGGAAATGACGCAGTGCTTCACCACCCGCGAGGTGGCGAAGATCCTGGACCTGACCCAGCACCGGGTCCGCGCGTGCGTGCGCGCCGGCCTAGTGGCCCCGAACCGAGGTCCCCGCCGGAGCCTGCAGTTCAGTTTTCAGGACCTGCTGCTCCTCAAGACCACCCGGGACCTCCTCGACGCCCGTGTCCCGCTGCCCCGGATCCGCCGGATGCTGGCGTCGCTGCGCCGGCAGCTCCCTGACGAGCAGCGGCTGTGGGGTCTGACGATCTACGCCGACGGTCGGCGCATCGTCGCCTGGGACGGCCAGGCCCGATGGCAGCCGGATTCGGGCCAGTTCCTGTTCAGCTTCGACGCGCAGGACGTTGCCGAGCGCATCCCGCCGCCCGATCGTCCGCCGCGGGTCACCCCCATGCTGACGGCCCAGGAGTGGTTCCGTCTGGGGCTGGAGCTTGAGACGTACGGCCCCGAAGAAGCACGCCGGGCCTACCATCAGGCGCTGGAACAGGACGCGACCCTGGCCGACGCCCACATCAACCTGGGCCGGCTGTACCATCAAACCCGGGACTACGAGCGGGCCGAGGCGCACTACCGGGGTGCGGTCGAACGGGCGCCCGATGATCCGGTCCCGCGCTTCAACCTGGGCGTGCTGATGGACGACCTGGGCCGGCGCGACGAAGCCATCCGCCTCTACCGCCAGGCGATCGAACGCGACCCCGATTTCGCCGACGCCCACTACAACCTGGGCCTGCTCTTCGAGGCCATGGGCCGGCGTACCGAGGCCATCGCCCATCTCCGCAGGGCGCGCGCCCTCTACGGCCGCCTGGGGAACTGATCCCGAACCTCCTCGAGGTGACCAAGGTCCTCCAGGGACCCGGGGTCACGGCCGGGGGCGCCATCGCCCGCGCGGCCCGCGCGTCCGGTCACATCGAGTTCTGGCTCAAGGGTCTGTTGGGCCCCTTCTAGAAGTTCAGTCCCGTGCCGCGGATCCGCGAGTTCCTCTCGCTGGGAGTCCTGCCGCCAGGTCCCCTCGACGCCGTTACCGATGTGCCCGGCGTCCGCGTCGGTCACGCGTCGCTGCGCGCCGGCGCGCTCCGCACCGGGGTGACCGCAGTCCTGCCCCACGGCCGCAACCTCTATCGGGAGAAGATCACCGCGGCGGCCGCGGTCCTCAACGGCTACGGGAAATCCATCGGCCTGATGCAGATCGAGGAACTGGGGACCATCGAAACGCCCATTCTCCTGACGAGCACCCTCAATGTGCCGCGGGCGGCGGACGCGCTCATCACGTACATGCTCGCGCAGGATCCGGTCATCGGCGACAGCGAGACGGTGAACCCGGTCGTTTTGGAGTGCTTCGACGGGTACCTCAGCGATGCGCGCGCCCGTGCCATCGGTGAGGCCGAGGTGCTCGCAGCCATTGCCTCGGCCCGCGAGGGTCCGGTCGAGACCGGCTGCGTGGGCGCGGGCGTGGGGATGCGCTGCCAGGGCTTCAAGTCGGGGATCGGAACTGCCTCCCGGGTGATCGGACCAGGCGAATGGTGCCTGGGCGTACTCGCCGTTCCCAACTTCGGGTTCCCCGGCGATCTGGTCATCGCCGGGGTGCCGGTGGGTCGGGAACTGGCGCCCGTACCGCAGCCGGGTGAGCGGGGCTCCTGCGTCTTCGTGGTGGCCACCGACGCGCCGCTGTCGGCGCTCGACCTGCGCCGGATCGCGTGGCGGTGCTTCCTGGGGATGGCGCGCACCGGCGCCATCAGCGGTGTGACGAGCGGGGATGTGGCGGTCGCGTTCACCACCGCGCGCCAGGCCGCGTCCCCCGACCGCGAGACGATGAACCGACTCTTTCGGGCGGCGGTCGAATCCGCCGAGGAGGCCATCGTGGACGCGCTGTTCTCCGCCGAGACCACGACCGGTCGGGATGGGCACACGATGCCGGCGCTGCCGATTCAGCAGACGCTGGAGATCCTCGCCCGGCACCGGGCGCCCGGGCTTCGTCGCGCAGCAACAGACGCAGGCGCCGGCGGCCCTGGTGCATGACGGGTTCCCGGTTCTTTGACAGGATCGCCCGCACCGGAGCCGGGCGGCGCCACGGGAGTGATGGTAGTGCTGGATGATGGACATGCGCCGGGGACATCCTGTATGCTCTGTGCAATGGACGGTTTCATCGCAGCCGATGTTCCGGCCGGCCTGCAGGAATAGCCGGTGCCCCGCGGTTCCCGCCCGCACGACTGTTGCGCCGTCATCCGACGGCGCGGTGTGGCACACGGCCCAGGCCACCGGCGACCTCGGCCGGCTGGAGCCCTGAGGTGAGCGGGTGACCTTCAAGTGGCCGGTCATGCTGTGGGCCCTGGGGGCTCTCCCGGCGGCGCTGGGGTTCGCGGCCATAGCCGCCAGGCACCGGCGCCGGGCCCAGGCCCGTCTGGCGGATCACCACCTCTATGACCGGCTGGTTGGGCCCCTGAGGAGCAGAAACCGCCTCCCGGCTGTGCTGTATCTCTCGTCATTCGTGTTGCTGATCGTTGCCGCGGCCCGGCCGATCGCGGCCGTGCCGCTCCCGGTGAACCGCGCCGCAGTGGTCCTCGCGGTCGATGCCAGCCAGAGCATGCTCGCCGACGACGTGAAACCGACGCGGCTGGAGGCGACGAAGGCAGCGGCGCGCACGCTCGTCGGTGCCCTGCCGCGCGGGATGCGCGTGGGGCTGGTGGTCTTCAGCGACGTCGGGACGATCCTGGTGCCGCCGACAACAGACCGCACCGAACTCTTCGACGCGCTGGAACGGCTGGAGACGCAACAGTCCACGGCCGTCGGCGCGGCGATCGTCGAGAGCCTGTACGTCCTGCCCGACCGCCGCGTGTTCCTGGGCGAGCAACTCGCGCGGCTGCGCAACCAGTCGTCACCCGACCCGGCGCAGGGGTCGCCAGGATCGCCGAGTCCGATTCCGGCCCCATCGGCTGCCGACCTCCCGCCTGCGGCGATCATCCTGTTCTCGGATGGCGTGACCAACACGGGTGTGGACCCCGAGAGCGCCGCGGACCTGGCCCGGGAGGCGCGCGTGCCCATCCACGCGGTCGGCGTGGGGCGGGAAGGCGGGGCCGTGACGACTCTTGGGGGCCGCCTTGTCCTGGTTCCATTTGACGCCAGTAGCCTGCGGGACCTAGCGCGGCGCACCGGTGGGGACTACGTGGAGATCGGCGACGAGGGCGCGCTGCGCCGCATTCCCGCGAGCCTGGGGCGCCTCATCGGCTGGGAACGTCACCCCACCGAGATCACGGCGATCCTGGCGGGCCTGGCGGGGCTGCTGATGACGACAGGGGCTGTTCTGTCGGCGGCCTGGTTCAGAAGGGTGCCGTGATGGTGGAGTTTCTGTGGCCCGGGTTCCTCGCGGGATTCGCCCTGCTGCCGCTCCTGGTCGCGGCCTACGCGCGGTGGATCCGGCGGCCGGTGCCGCGGGTCGTCACGTACCCTGATGCGACCACGGTGCTGGCGGCCACCGGGCAGGGCCGTCGATGGCGGCGTCACCTGGGGGCAGGGCTCTTCCTCATCGGGCTCGCCGCCGTCATCACGGCGCTGGGGCGACCGACCTTCCCGATTCCCGTGCCGGCCGACCGGGCTGCCATCATGCTGGTCATCGACATCAGCGGCAGCATGCGGTCGACCGACATCGAGCCCAACCGCCTGGAAGCGGCCAAGGCGGCCGCCAAGATCTTCCTGGACGACCTGCCGGATCAGGTGCGCGTCGGACTGGTGACCTTCGGCGGATACGCGACCCTGGTCGCGCCCCCCGGCACCCCGCACGACCGGATCAAAGCGTCCATCGACGGACTGAACTACTTCATCCGCCGCACGGCGATCGGGGCGGGCCTGCTGGAGGCCATGGCTGCCCTGCCCGGGCGCGGACGGCCCGGCCCTGATGGAACCCTTCCGTCCCTGCCGACTGTCAAGCGGCCCCCTGGCATCATCATCCTGCTGTCGGACGGGCGGAGCAACACCGGCATCGACGCGGTGCGGGCGGCGGAGATGGCCCGGGCCCAGGAGGTCACCATACACACCATTGGCGTCGGGCAGACTGAGTGGAGGCCGGGGGCCTTCATGATCGGCGGTGCGCTCGATGAGACCGAACTGCGGGCGGTCGCGAACGCGGGGGGAGGCACCTACCACCACGCCTCATCCGCCTCGGCCCTCAAGGACGTGTATCGGTCGCTGGCGCGGTCGGTGGGATGGGAGCGTCGGCCCGACGAAGTCTCAGCGGTGTTTGCCCTGACCGGCGCCGTGGTGCTCGCCGGTGCGCTCGTGATCAGGCAGGTCACCTCCCCGCTGGGCTTCTAGGTAGCCTGCCAGCGACCCTCACGCCGGATTTCCCGATCGTACCAGCACCACACGGTCAGCGCGCAGCGGTGACACCCGGGCGCGACCGCGCCGATCGCCTCGTCGAGTTCGTGGCCCGAGCCCAGGCGGGTGAGCAGTCGGTTCACCTGGTCCAGGCGGCTGCCAGGGTTCGCGGCGACCAGCTGCGCGTGGGCGCGGCCCACCTCGCCATCTGGGGCGCGGGGGCTGCCGATCAGTCCCGACCGCGGCGGAGATCCCACCCTTGAAGACCACCCAGGCCATCTGCTCGAGGTAGCCGTCGTCATCCTTCGGCCGCTGGCCGCGCCGGATGTCCAGGATCTCGTGGAGGCTGCTGTGTCGGCTGGCCAGCACCTCGATCTGCGCGCGAAGGTTGAGGTAGAGATCCTGGAGATGGCCCGGTTCGAGCCATGAGGCCGCCACGGGTCGGGCCACGGTGCTGCAGCCGTTGCATGGTCTGCTCCGCGGGCGTATGGTAGGGGTGAAGGCACCGAAGACCGTAGTCTTCCGGGGCAGGGTGAGGCGCCGCCAGAGGCGCCGATTCCCGATCGGCGGTGACAGCCCGTGAGGTCCGCCTGCGCCTGGGGCGGGCCGTGGCCCGGTGGAATTCCGGGGTCGACGGTACAGTCCGTATGAGGCGAAGGCTACGGGAATGTGCGGCGCGTTCTCCCGCCCCACGGACGCCCGAGTTCGGGCGTCTTCGACGTTTTCACCTGGGGGTGTGGCGATGAACCGCAGCCTTCCCGATCGTGCCGGACGCGTCGCGCTGCTCGCGGTGTGCATCCTGCTCGTCGTGTGGCCGGGTCCGGCGGCGACCCAGGCGCTCCTTGAGAACCGGCTTGTCGTCCTGACGCCCATTCCGCTGGAGGTCGCCAATCCCGTCGCCGACCGGTTCGCCGAGTACACCCGGCAGCGCTACGGCGTGGTGGTGCGCCCCACGCTGGTCTCGATGGGCGGGCCGACGATGTATGCCCGCGTCCTCGAGTGGCGCGGCCAGCCGGATGCCGACCTGCTCTGGGCCAGCGAAGCCGAGGTGCTCGACGACCTGGCCACCCGGCGCCTGATCGTTCCGCACGAACTGCCCGAAGGCCTGATCAGGGACGTCCCTGCCGCGCTCGGCGAGCCCCGTCCCATCCCGCTTCGAGACGGCAAGGGCTTTTGGGTCGGAACGGCGCTGACCGCAGCCGGCATCATCTACCATCCTCACCTGCTTCGCCGGTTGGGCGTCGCGCCGCCGCGTGACTGGGATGACCTGACCGACTGCCGCTTCAAGGGGCAGGTGGTGCAGACGACGCCCGACCGGTCTGCCACCAACCATAGTTCGCTTGAGGTCATCCTGCAGTTGCGAGGCTGGGACAAAGGGTGGGTGTGGGCGCAGCGCCTGGCAGCCAACACCGGCATCTATGTGACGCGTAGCCGGGACGTGCCGACCTTCGTGGCGCGCGGCGAGTTCGCCGTGGGCTTCGCGGTGCTCTCGTACATGGCATTCCAGGAGGTGCTGGGGGGCCATGACCTGCGCTTCGTCAGTCCCGCGTACGCCTGGATCTCGCCGGCCCCGACGGCCGTGCTGGCCGGCGCGCGCGCGCCGCGGGCCGCCCGCGCCTTCTTCCAGTACCTGCTCAGCGAAGAGGGGCAGCGGTTGATGACCGCCCACGGGCTGTTTCCCATCGTGCCGAAGTACAGGATGGACGGGCCTCCAGGTTCGGTGGCCGCCCAGGCCGCGACGTTCGCAGGCATGCGGTCGTTCTACGACCGGCCGGTCAAGACCATCTACGACGACGACCTGACCCAGAAGCGCTACAACGAGGTCAACGAACTCTATCGGAAATTGATCGTCGAGCGCCTGGCGCAGCTGCAGAAACTGTATTGTCCGTGAGGCCGGCTTGACGGACTGCAAGAGGCTGGACACTCCCGGGGCGTCGCATATAATAGTCGTGGACCAGTGGTGGGCCGTTAGCTCAACTGGCAGAGCAGCTGACTCTTAATCAGCGGGTTGTGGGTTCGAGTCCCTCACGGCCCTCCAGCAAGAAGTAGGGGTGCAGGCCTCGGACGGCGCCCTCGGAGTTCAGTCTCCCGGCTCTGCGATCGGCGATCCTCGAGATCGACGACACGTCGACACGTCCATCTGGAGTGATCACTCCCGGGCCGGTGTGGCGCGGCTCGGCACGCTCCTGGAAGACGAGCGGGTCCTCACCCATCCCTTCCTGAGCGGCCGCGTTGCTGTCGCGCGCCACCCTGTGGACCCGCTCGGCCCCCGGCACGGTCGCCGCCCTGGGCATCGCGTCTCGGTGATCTGTGACCGAATCTGGACAGGTGGGTCTCGCTGGCCTAGAATGACTCGGGAGCAAGGCAGGTACGACCCCGCGGGCGTAGCCGAACTGGTACAGGCGCCAGATTTAGGATCTGGTCGGCGCAAGCCGGTGGGGGTTCGAGTCCCTCCGCCCGCACCACGCGAGCCCCTGTAGGCCGGCCGGGAGGTACCGATGAAGGTAGAGTGGAGGCGCGAGCCGGGCAGCCGCGCCGTCCTGGAGGTTGAGGTTCCGGTTGAAGACGTCCAGCGGGAGGTCCGGGCGTCGGCCGCGCGGCTGGCCCGCCAGGTGCGGGTGCCGGGATTCCGGCCGGGCAAGGCCCCCCGGGCGGTGCTGGAGCGGTACGTCGGCCGCGACGAACTGTACAGCGAGGCCTTGGACGCCCTGGTCTCGTCGGCGTACCGCCAGGCCCTCGCCGAAGTGGGGGTCGTTCCGGTGGGACGGCCCGAGTTCGACGTGCCGGCCCTGGACGAGACGCAGCCGCTCCGGTTCGTCGCCCGGGTGGACGTGGTCCCTGATGTGGATCCGGGGCCGTACGACCGGATCCGCATCCCCTTCGAGGAGCCCACGGTCACCGACGCGGATGTGGATGCGGCCATCGAGGAACTGCGCCGGCGGCGCGGCCGGCTGGTGTCGGTGCATGGGACGGCCGCCCGGGGCGATTTCGTCTTGATCCGGCCGACGGTGGTGGAGGGGTCCGACCGCTTCCAGGTCGGCCGGGACGTGCTGGTCGAGGTCGGGGCCGGCGTGTTCCCGCCCGAGGTCGAGCAGGCCCTGGAGGGCGCGGCGGCGGGCGAGGAGCGGACGGCGCAGTTCGGCGAGGGGGGCCGGCTGGTCGCCACGGTCGTGGACGTCAAACGGCGCGAGCTCCCCGCCCTCGACGACGCGTTTGCGAAGACGGTGGCCGACGTGGCCACGGTTGAGGAGCTGCGCGCCCGCCTGCGGGAGCGACTGGCCGCCGATGCCGCGGCCCGGGCGCGCGAGGCGTACGAAGAGAAAGTCATCACAGGGGTTCTCGACGGCGCCTCGGTGGACCTGCCGGCCTCGCTGATAGACCATGAGATCGAGCACCTGGTGGCCGACCTTGAAGAGTCCCTGCAGCGGCGCGGCTACACGCTGACCGGCTACCTGGAAGGGGCTGGCAAGGACCAGGCCGCGCTGCGCGACGAACTGCGGCCGCGCGCCGAGCGGCGGCTGCGGCTGCGGCTGGTGCTCGATGAAATAACGCGGCGGGAAGGGCTCGTTCCCACAAAGGAGGAGATCGCCGCGGAGGAGGAGAAGGTGGCGGCCGATCTGAAGCAGGACCCGGCGAGGGTCCGCGAGTGGCTGGACAGGGAGGGCCGGCGGGAGGCGATGATGGCCGTGCTGCGCCGCCGGAAGACCGTCGAGATGCTGGTGGCCCGGGCCCAGGGCGTCGGGAGCGGGGGGACCCCATGACGCTCATCCCGATGGTCGTCGAGCAGACTCCGCGAGGCGAGCGCGCCTATGACATCTACTCGCGCCTACTCAAGGACCGCATCATCTTCCTGGGCGGCGGGATCGATGACGATACGGCCAACCTGGTCATCGCGCAGTTGCTCTACCTGGAGGGAGAAGATCCCGACAAGGACATCATGCTCTACGTGAACAGCCCCGGGGGCGACCTGATCGCGTCGCTGGCCATCTACGACACCATGCAGTACGTGCGGCCGGACGTGGCGACGATCTGCGTGGGGCTGGCGGCCAGCGGGGGCGCCCTGATCCTGGCCGGCGGCGCCAAGGGCAAGCGCTCGGCCCTGCCGTACTCCCGCATCATGATCCACCAGCCCTGGGGCGGCGCGCAGGGGACGACCGCCGACATCGACATCCAGGCCAAGGAGTTCCTCAAGATGCGGGCCCTGATGAATGAAATCCTGGCCCGCCACACCAATCAGCCCCTGGAGCGCATCGAACGCGACACCGACCGGAACTTCTGGATGAGCGCGCAGGATGCCAAGGAATACGGGATCATCGACGAGGTGATCCTGCCCCGGGAGCGCGTCAAGGCCAAGAAGGAGTAGGCGGATGCTGCGGGGGGGCGACGAACGCGACCGGATGAAGTGCTCTTTTTGCGGCAAGCCGCAGGAGCAGGTGCGCAAACTCGTGGCCGGTCCCGGCGTCTACATCTGCGACGAGTGCATCGAACTGTGCAACGAGATCGTCGAGGAGGAACTCGCGGCCGACGAGCCGCGGCCCCAATTCCGCCCGACGCCGAAACCCAAGGAGATCTACGAGATCCTCAACCAGTACGTGGTCGGGCAGGACCGCGCCAAGAAGGCGCTGTCGGTCGCCGTCTACAACCACTACAAGCGCATCGGGAACCGCCGGCCCAACGATGTGGAACTGCAGAAGTCCAACATCCTGCTGATCGGGCCCACCGGGTGCGGCAAGACCCTGCTGGCCCAGACGCTGGCGAGGATCCTGGACGTGCCGTTTGCGATCGCCGACGCCACGTCGCTGACCGAGGCCGGCTACGTCGGCGAGGATGTGGAGAACATCCTGCTGCGCCTCATCCAGGCCGCCGACTACGATGTGAAAAGGGCCGAGCGCGGAATCGTCTACATCGACGAGGTGGACAAGATTGCCCGCAAGAGCGAGAACCCCTCGATCACCCGCGACGTCTCCGGTGAGGGCGTCCAGCAGGCGCTGCTGAAGATCCTGGAGGGCACGACCGCCAACGTCCCGCCCCAGGGCGGCCGGAAGCACCCGCATCAGGAGTTCATCCAGATCGACACCAGCAACATCCTGTTCATCTGCGGCGGCGCCTTTGAGGGGCTGGAGCGCATCATCGAGTCGCGGACGCGGCAGACCAGTATCGGGTTCGGCGCGCACATCGAGCCGCGCAGCAAGCACCACCTGGCCGAGGTCCTGGGCCAGGTCATGCCCCAGGACCTGCTGCGCTACGGCCTGATCCCGGAGTTCATCGGACGGCTGCCCGTCATCGTGCCCCTCGATCCGCTGGACGAGGCGGACCTGGTCATGGTGCTGGTGGAGCCCAGGAACGCGCTCGTGCGCCAGTACCAGCGGATCCTCGAGATGGATGGGGTGGAGCTGGTCTTCACCGACGAGGCGCTGTGGGCGATTGCCCGGGAGGCGATGAGCCGCAACACCGGCGCGCGGGGCCTGCGGACGATCATTGAGGAGATCATGCTGGACATCATGTACGAGATTCCCTCGCGGGGCGACGTCCGGCGCTGCCTGGTCACCGAGGAGGCCGTCCTGAGGCGGAACGGCCCCGTCCTGCTCACCGCCGCGGACCTGAAGAAGCAGGTCCGTGAGAAGCCGGCCTCCTAGCTGTAACCGGTCCAGGGTTCAGAGAAGGCTTTTTATCAAACTTTCGGGTCTCTCCGACGGCAGGGGAGGCCTGGCGTGGAGGTTTTTGGGCATCCTGGGAAGCGGGAACACCGCAGGCCGTCCCGGCGTTCAATATTGTGAGAGAGGAAGCACCGTCATTTGAGGAAGCGTGCCCTGACCAGGGCAGCGAGGAGGGACGTGTGAGCGAATCTGCGCAGCAGCCAGCCGGGATCCCCGAGCGCCTGCCGTTGCTCCCGCTGAAGGGGACGGTGATCTTCCCGCACCAGGTCCAGGGCCTGGGGGTCGGGCGGCCGAAGTCGTTGCGGGCGCTCGAGCGCGCGATGGAGCGCGACCGGCTGATCGTCCTGGCCGCCCAGCGCGATGACGAGATCGACGATCCCAAGCCGGCCGATATCCACCTCGTCGGGACGGTGTGCCGAATCCTCCAGGTCGGCAAGCAGCCGGACGGCATCCTCCAGGTCATCGTGGAGGGGACCGCACGGGTCGATCTCATCGGCTTCGTCCAAGAACACCCCTACTTCGAGGTCCAGGTCCGCCTCCGGCCCGACGTCGTCGAGAAGACCATGGAGGTCGAGGCGCTGATGCGGGGGCTGTTGTCCCTGTTCGAGCGCTTCGGCCGGTTCTCCCGGATGGTGCCGCCGGATCAGCTCGCCGCCGCGGGGCAGCTCGAAGACCCGAGCCGGCTGGCCGACCTCGTCGCCCAGTTCGTTCCCCTGAAACTGGACGAACGCCAGGCGCTGCTGGAGGCCGATCCCAAGGCCCGACTCGAGAAGCTGAGCGGCATCGTGACCCGTGAAGTGAACGTGCTGGAGCTGGAGCGGAAGATCCAGAACCGCGTCCGCAAGCAGATGGAGAAGTCCCAGCGCGAGTACTTCCTCAAGGAGCAGATGAAGGCGATCCAGCAGGAGCTGGGCGAGACCGATGAGCGACAGGCCGAGGTGGCGGAGTACCGCAAGAAGATCGAGGCCGCCAACCTGCCCGAGCACGTCAAGACCAAGGCACTGGAGGAGCTGGGGCGCCTGGAGAAGATGCCGCCCATGGTGGCGGAGGCGGTGGTGGTCCGCACCTATCTGGACTGGATCCTGGCCCTGCCCTGGAGCGTGCGCACCGACGACCGACTGGACATCGACGAGGCGCGGAAGATCCTCGACGAGGACCACTACGGCCTGGAGAAGGCCAAGGACCGGGTCATCGAGTACCTGGCCGTGCGCAAGCTCTCGCCGGAGCCTCGCGGGCCCATCCTGTGCTTCGTGGGACCGCCCGGGGTCGGCAAGACCTCGGTGGGCAAGTCCATCGCCCGGGCGCTGGGGCGCAAGTTCGTCCGCATCTCGCTGGGTGGGGTCCGCGACGAGGCCGAGATCCGCGGGCACCGCCGCACCTACGTGGGCGCGCTGCCGGGCCGCATCGTGCAGGGCCTGAAGACCGCCGGCAGCCGCAACCCGGTCTTCATGCTGGACGAGATCGACAAACTGGGCGTGGATTTCCGCGGGGATCCCTCCGCCGCCCTGCTGGAGGCTCTGGATCCCGAGCAGAACCATGCCTTCAGCGACCACTACCTGGAACTGCCGCTGGACCTCTCCGAGGTGATGTTCATCACAACCGCCAACATCCTCGAGACCATCCCGCCAGCGCTCCGTGACCGCATGGAGGTCATCCGCTTCCCGGGCTACATCGAGGAGGAGAAGGTCAAGATCGCCCAGCAGTTCCTGATCCCCAAGCAGTTGAAGGCCAATGGCCTGAAGCCCGAACAGCTGACCTTCACCGGTGAGGCGCTGCGCCTCATCGCGCGCGAGTACACCCGGGAGGCCGGCGTGCGCAACCTGGAGCGCGAGATCGGCGCCATCTGCCGGAAGGTGGCCACGGGGGTAGCTCGGGGCAAGTCCACCGGCGAGCGCATCACCCGGGCGAACGTGCACCTCTACCTGGGGCCGCCCAAGTTCCGGTTCGGGGCAGCCGAGAAAGAAGACGAGGTCGGCGTGGCCACAGGCCTGGTCTACACGGAGATGGGCGGCGACGTCATCTCGGTGGAGGCGACGCTGATGCGGGGCGAGGGCAACCTGTCGCTGACCGGGCAGCTGGGCGACGTCATGAAGGAGTCGGCCCAGGCGGCCATGTCCTACGTCCGGTCGCGCGCTCGCCGATTCGGGGTGGATGAGGAGTTCTACCAGAAGACCGACGTCCACATCCACGTCCCGGCTGGCGCCGTCCCCAAGGACGGGCCGTCGGCCGGGATCACCATGGCCACGGCACTGGCCTCAGCGGTCACCGGCCGGCCGGTGCGCCGGGACGTGGCCATGACCGGCGAGATCACGCTGCGCGGCCGGGTGTTGCCGATCGGGGGCCTCAAGGAAAAGGTCCTGGCCGCGCACCGCGCCGGGATCAAGACGGTGATCCTGCCCAAGGAGAACGAGAAGGATCTGATCGAGATCCCGGCCAACGTGCGCAAAGAACTCAGGCTCATCCTGGTCACGCACATGGATGAGGTGTTGAACGAGGCGCTGCTGCCGCGGCGGGAACAGGAGGTCGCCCCGCCGGTCCCGCTGGCCGCGCCGACGCCCACCCCGGCGTTCGTGCCGCCGCTGCCGCCGGTGCCGGTGCAACCGGAACGCCGGCCGCCGGAGGCGCCGCCCGTCAGCTAGGGGGGTCGCGGGTTCGTCCGCGACGGATTTGAGTAGAGTACGAGCTTACTCAACCCGGACGTGATGCCTGGTGGCAGGGGCGCGCCGTCGGCCTCGAACGTGAGCTCGGGCGCGGACAGCATGTTCGTGGTCGGCACCGGCGGGCGCAGCCTCTATCCTTTCCGGAGCGTCCCGGAGCGTCGCTGCGGGCAGCGAGGTGCGCCGGAGCGACACCTACGGCGTGCTCAAGCTGACCCTGGGGGTCGGCCGGTACGAGTGGGAATTCCCCCCGGTGGAGGGCCGGGCGTTTCGCGACCGGGCCACCGGCGACTGTCGGTAGATGGGACCCCGGCGACTCCGAGGATCTCGCGCGGCTGGATCGACAGGTTGATCCCCGGCGGTCCCAACGCCCCACCCAGGCGACGGGTCTCGACTTGCCACAGGTCGAGCAGCGGCTTGACCGGCGCCGTGGGAGTGGTCTCACGCACGTAGGGCGCTTGCGGCACCGACTGTCCCGAACATCAGGTTGACGAACACCTGGAAAAGCCCGTCAGGGCGATGTTCTCCACACGCTCATGGCCGGGATCAGCGTGAACGTCTGGAACACCATGCCGATACCCAGGCGCCGGGCGTCATGGGGCGACCGGATGACCGCGGGACGGTTGTTGACGCGGATTTCGCCCACGTCCGCCCCTCGACATGGGATCGTCGGACCCGCAGCGCTCGGTGGTCCACGCGGCGAGGCTGGCCGAGCGCGGGGTGGGACGGGTGGACGCCCCGGTCTCCGGCGGTCCCGAGGGCGCGGAGGCGGGGACGCTCGCGATCAAGGCCGTCGGGTCGGCAGACGACTGCGCGCGGGTGCAGCGGGTGCTGGAGGCGCTCGGCGGCAACGTTGTCCGCGTGGGCGGCGGGCGCCGGCCACACGGTGAAGATCATCAACCAGTTGATCGTCGGTCTGACTATCGAGGCGGTGGAGGCGCTCACCCTGGCCGAGCAATGTGGCATCGAGCCCGGGCTCGTGCAGCAGGCGCTGCGGGCCGGGGTCGCCGACTCGAAGATCCCGCAGATTCACGGCACGCGCATGATCCGCCGCGCGTACGTCCCTGGCGGCCGCGCGGCCACGCAGCTCAAAAGACCTTCGCATGGCACAGGTGCTGGCGACGCTGGCTGGGGTCAGGCTGCCGCACCCCGAAAGGGCGGTGGCGCTCTACCAGGCGCTAGTGTCCTGAGTTAGAAATATGTTGCATTATTCTGCTCGGACACCTCTGCTGGGTGAAACCCTCACAGGGAGGTTTCACCCGATGCCGCGTGGACGCCCTCTTGCCCCCTTGACCTTGACCTCCGACGAGCGTGAGACCCTCCAGCAGTGGGTGCAGCGCCGGAAAACGGCTCAGGCCTTGGCGCTGCGTGCCCGGCTGATCTTGGCCGCGGCGGACGGGGTGCCGAACCGCACCATCGCCACGCACCTGCACGTCACGGAGCAGACCATCAGCAAGTGGCGCCGGCGGTTCCTGGCCACCCGGCTGGACGGCTTGCTGGATGAGCCCCGCCCGGGCGCCCCGCGGAGCATTACCGATGCCGATGTGGCGCGGGTCATCACGCTGACCTTGGAGACGCGTCCTGCCGACGCCACCCATTGGAGCACACGATCGATAGCCCGGCGCGCCGGGATGAGCCAGAGTGCCGTCAGCCGGATCTGGCGGGCGTTTGGGCTGCAGCCGCATCGGACCGAGACTTTCAAGCTCTCGCAGGACCCCTTGTTCATCGAGAAGGTCCGGGACATCGTGGGCCTGTACCTGAATCCCCCGGACCAGGCCCTCGTCCTCTGCGTCGATGAGAAGAGCCAGATCCAGGCCCTGGATCGCACCCAGCCCCTGCTGCCGATGCGGC
>JAVKID010000037.1:0-25138 GCA_031459655.1 Candidatus Fervidifonticultor octavus
CCCTGGCCTGATGCCGGACTGCATGCGCACCTCCTGCTCGCGCGAACTTCCCGCTACCGCAAACATCGCGTGGGAGGAAGTGGCCGCCTCACCCGACCGTGGAATGCCGGTCAGACGATGCGGCGCGACGGTACGGCAGCGGCTTGCGTTCGCTCGGCCTCGCTGGCAGCGGCGCCGCCTTGGGCCGCCTGCCGGCCAGCGCGGGCGCGGGCCCGCTCCGGGACCGGCTGCCCGTGCTTCCAGCGGAACATCCGGTGCTCCAGGCGCTCCAGCGCCACGAAGACCACGAAGGTCACCGTTACCACCAGCGTGACGAGTGCCATGGTGAGCGCTGCGTTGTACGTGCTCTGGGCGAACGACAGCAGGTAGCCCAGCCCACGGCTGCTGGCGACGAACTCCCCCACGACGGCACCGGTGAACGCAAACCCCACGGCCGTCTTGAGGCTGCCGATGAGCCAGGCGGTCACCGAAGGGAGGTAGACCTCCCTCAGGAGATGGAGGCTGCTTCCTCCAAGCGTACGCACCCGATCCACCAGGCGCGGGTCCACCTCGCGGATGCCGGAGTACACCGCGAAGAAGACGGTGACCGCCACCAGCAGGAAGCTGAGGGCGACCTTGGACGCCAGGCCGATCCCGAGCCAGATCACAAACAGCGGGGCCAGGATCACCCTGGGCACGGCGTTGAGGAGGGTCATCACCGGCTGCAGCAGTTCGGCGAGTGGGGGCAGCAGGGCGGCCCCCAGCCCGAGGACGACTCCGACACCCAGGCCCAGGACCAGCCCGCCGGCGGCCTCCACCATCGTGACGGCGAAGTGCGGCCAGATCTGGCCGCTTCCGAAGAGTCCCACGAGAACTGCAGCGACGCGGGTAGGAGGCGGTGCCAGCATCGGGCTGACCCAACCCAGGCGGGATGCCGCTTCCCACAGGAACAGCAGGGCCAGCAGGGCGCCGGCGCGCCTCATGCCGGTACCTCCCATCCCATCTGCGCCACCTCGCGCTGCAGATCCGTCCAGATCTGCTGCAGGAGCCGGCCGAAACCGGGGGCGGCCCGGAGGCCGATGAGGTCCCGGGGATAGGGAAGCGGCACCGGGTAGACCTGGGTGATTCGGGCGGCCGGGCCAGCGGACATCAGGGCGACGCGATCGGAGAGCAGGAGGGCTTCCTCGAGATCGTGCGTGACCAGGAACACCGTCAGGCCGGCCTCCTGCACAAGCGAAAGGAAATCGGCCTCCAGGATATAGCGCACGATGGCGTCCAGGCTGGCAAAGGGCTCGTCCATGAGGAGCACGCGCGGACGCGCAGCCAGGACCTGGGCCAACGCAACCCGTTTCTTCATACCTCCGGACAGCGTGTGTGGATAGTGGTTGCCGAAGCCTCCAAGCCCGACCCGCTCCAACCAGCGATGGGCGTCCTGCAGGGCTTCACTGCGCCGGACGCCGCGAAAGCGCAGCCCGAGTGCGACATTCTCACGAGCCGTCCTCCAGGGGAGGAGCGCGTCTTCCTGGAACAGGATGCCCACATCTGGTGACCATTGCTGCACGGGCTGGCCAAACACGCGCGCCGCGCCAGCGGCAGGGTGGATCAGTCCGGCGATAGCCCGGAGTAGCGTCGTCTTGCCGCACCCCGAGGGGCCGACGAGGCTGACGAAGCTGCCGGCCGGCACGGCCAGCGAGACGTGGTGCAAGACCAGATGCCCGCCGTAGCGGACTGTGAGGTCGCGGATCTCGAGGGCGTTCACAGGCTCTCCACGATGGCGGTGTTGACCAGCCGGTTGACGTCCACGTCTTGTGCCAGCGCCCCTGTCTGGCGTGCGACATCTACGACGCGTCGGACAGCGTCCAGGTCGATGCGGCCGTCCTCGGTATACAGCGACCGGCGGCGGCGTGCGAGGATCTGCTCCAGCATCGACCGGTCGCCGCCGGCGATGAGTTCGGCCGGCAGGGCGTCAATGAGGAGGCGCGGCGTCCCATAGCGGATCAAGCGCAACGACCGTCGCAGCGCTCGAGCCAGGGCCTGCATCTCCTGGCGGCGGTCGTCCCACTCCTCCCGCCGCACGGAGACGCCCATATGAGCGTAGAGCCCTCCCAGATAGCGCTGGGCCTGCTGGGGATCCATCAAGTTGACCAGCACCTTCCCGCCTGCCTGCTCAATGAGGGTGGCGGCCGGCTCCTGGACCATCCCGGCATCCACGTGTCCGACCCGCAGCGCCTCGTAGAGGTTCGGGCCGAGGATGGCAAAGCGGACGGCCTCCGGGCTCACCCCCGACCGCCTCAGGAGATAGACCGAGAGTTGATGGTCAGCGTTTCCGAGCGCTGATACGCCGATCACACGCCTCCGAAGGTCAGCAAGGCTTCGAATCTCCCCGGCGGTCTTGGGCGCGGCGGCCAGCGCAAAGAACGGGAGCCGCCCGGTGGTGAAGAAACTCACGATGTTGGCCCCCCGGCCAAACGCGGCCACCGCCACGTCGTACGAGGTGGCCGCGTACTCCACCGCGCCGCCGATGAGGGCCTGCATCGCGGCGGTGCCTCCACGGAAATAGACCAGCTCGACATCAAGGCCCTCGTCCGAGTAGTACCCCTGCCGCCGCGCGACTTCGTACGGGATGATGCAGAGGACCTGACTGCAGAACCCCAACCTGACTTTCCGCCGCCCCTGGGCGGCAACCGGCCTCAGGGGAGAGGAGAGCGTCAGGGCTGCCAGTCCCAGGCGCCCTGCCCAGGCCAGGAACTCGCGCCTGGACATGGACAGAACGCGGGTGTGCCCTGCCTGCACATCGGTGCAGCAGTGAGAGCCGCGAGACTCTGCGCGAGCATCGGAGACGTCGCGGACGATGGTGATTCCTGCTGGATGACCTACCTGGCGAAAGACCGGGTGTCCCATACCCGACACCTCCTTCGGGAACTGCTGCAGTGCGCGGTGCCATCGGCACCGCAGAACACGCCGCAGGTTCTCCGGCCTAGTGACTGATCAGTCTTGGTGGTTCAGGGATGAGAGGCGGAGGGCCGGCCGGGTATTTCAGCCGGACCGGCGTCCCCGCCGCGGACAGATGCAGTCCCGGGGACGGAAGAAGGAAGGTGCTTGGCAGTGAAACTCAGTTCGCATGTCGCGAGGAATATAGCACTACCTGCCGGACAGGTCAACCACCCCTTCCACCGAGGCAGCGATTGCGCAAACAAGGACCGGCACTGACTGGTTCGGGGCAATGGGGGTGGGTTTTTCGGTGCGAGCGTGGGTTCAGCTTCCCAGTATGGGAGGGGTGTGGACCGATGGGGGCGGTCTCAGAGGGTGCGGGGGCCTCAGACCCGGAGGCCTTCCGGCGACCCGCCGAAGAAGCTGGGATCAGCTGGTGTCAAGGGATGTCGTGGTGTATTCAGCCGCCAACAGCCCCGCGAGATGCCGATACCCGGGGCGATGACGGCGACAATGGCTGAGCACCTGGCGGTGGAAGAAGAGGAGCGTCAAGGTGTAGGCAAGCACCCGGATCATCGTGAGCCCCACCAGCGCTTGGTCATGGCTCGCGTGCACCGAGGGCCGTTTGAGGGCGCACGCGGTGGTGAGGGTCTGAAACACCTCGGTGTCAATTCGCCATCGGCTCTGCCCTACCTCCTCCACAAAGCGCGGTGGGATGTTCACCAGTTCCAGGTTCGTCGCGTAGAGGTGAGCCCGCCACCTTGACGATCCGCACCGCGCGATCGGCCGCCGCCCAGTACACGGCGGGCAGATGCCAGAGCTGCCACTGCCGATCAGGCTCCCGCCCCCACGCCGTCGACAGGCCACGGGTGAGTCGCTCGACGTCCGCCACGAGGTCGGGCTGATTGTCCTCGACCGCGAAGACCCAGTCCAGCCCCAGGGCTTCCACCGCCTGCACCACCGGCGCGGTACAGTACAACGCATCCCCCACCAGGACGTCGACAAACCGCCGGCCCAGCCGGGCCGTGAGCGCGCGGAGCAAGACCAGGGCGCACTCCCCTTCCCCTTCCCCGGGCTGCTGGAAGCGCCGGCCCAGGGGGATCGGGAAGGGCGTGCTCACCACCGCGATGACGACGAGGCGATGGTAGTACTCCGTCACGAGTCGGCTCTCGCCGTCGACGTGGCGTTGCATCGAGCGTGCCAGACAGGCCGCGCAGCAGCGCACCAGAGAGTGGCACAGCTCGATCCGTCCACCGCGGCCACGACCAGGCCGCGGCTGGCTTCGGTGCGCAGCACCCCGTTGCGCTTCAACCATTAGCCACCGCCGCCCACAGCGCCGCCAGGGCCTCCAGCTCCAGACGCTGCAGGGCGTAGCGGAAGGTGTCCTCGCTGATCGGCCCGATGCGCCGCCGCAGCACCCCCGCGCGGCATTCGTGCTCCAGCTGATGCAGGCTCGGGCCCCGCAGCGCCGCCCCGAAGAACAGCGCCTCGAAGACGGTGTGGCAGGCATGGTGGGGCGCCCGCCGGCGATCGGACACCTGCGCCACCAGCGTGGGGAACGCGAACACCTTCTCCAGGTAGGCTTCGAACTGGTGGCGCCGCACCGTTAGGGGGCCTTCTTCCTCGCCTCCAGACGCCGCACGAGGCGGCGCAAATTGAGCTGCGCAATGGCCGCGGCGGCGTCCTGAAACCGCTTGTACATCTCCACCTTCGCGCGGACGTCCTCAGCCCAGGCCGCCGGGATGTGCAACGTCCGATGCTTCCCCTCCATCAACACCGACAACTGAAAGGCGGTGTGCAGACGGATCCCGTCGGCGCACCGGCAGTTCGGCTTCCCGCATGGCAGCCGCCGGACGACAAAGGACCCCGGCACCATCTCCCGCCAGGCGCCCAGCCGCCGCACCAGTCGGCCGCGGCGTTCGAGTTCGGGGTCTCCACGCACCGCCGTGCCCTCCGGCATCTTACTGTAAGAAACCGAGCATCCAGTGGGGGAATCCTGCTTCTGAGCGGGCTTCATGCCCCCGCGAGCTTACAACTTACGAAATCGCTGTCCACCGAGGGCGGCGAGTTGCAGCACCGGGAGAAGCCTGTCCTGGGAAACACCCAGGGCCGCCCAGGGCCGCATGAGGAGAGAGTACCCCTCTTGCCGCCAGGCCACCATTCCGCCTTCGAGATTGCTCGCGTTTGCGTACCCCAGATGGACCAGGGCCTCTGCGGCGATCGCGCTCGTGCGTCCGGTCTGGCTGTTGCCACGTAGGTCGGCGCCGCCGCGTTGCGCACGACGCGCACGCCTTCGGCTTCCCGTGGCAGCACACACTCTTCTCCCTGGAGCACCGCGACAGCCCGGCGGCTCGCCTCGAACTCCACCGGCAGCGTCACCAGCGCAAACAGCACGTACCCCAGGACGAGACCTACCGCAACATCTTCGCCGCCGGCGTAGCCGACGTGGTGCCCCATCCCGGTCCGACCCCAGTTCCGGTGGGGGTCCCGAAGACCGGGTACATGTCAGAGGCGATGGCGCGCTACGCCGTGAAGAATATCGTCGCCGACATCAAGAAGACCTCTCCGAAGCCGAAGCCCTTCGAGACCATTACGCCGCTGTGCATCATGGACGCCGGCGACATGGAAGTGTTGATCGTCGGGACGAACATGTTCCCGCCGCGCCGATTCAGCGCGCTGATTCCCAACCCCTTCGGGGACTGGACCAAGGTGCTCTTCGAGAAGTTCTACCTCTGGAAGATGCGCACGGGGAGGACCTACCTGCCGTAGGGCGTGGAGACGAACGGGTGCGTCCAATCGACCCGGCCACGAGGATCTCTATGAGCGCCCCGAGCTTCCAGGACCGCCTCATCGCGGCCGCCAACAGCCAGGCAGGCCGGCGGGGGCGGATCCTCGGAGGCGCGCTGGCGGTCCTGGCGGGCCTCGCTTTGCGGGGGGTGGGCCGGCTTCGCGCTGGCCCTCGCCGGTGCCCTGGCCGCGATTCCCGCGCTTTGGGGCTTCTGCCTTTGAGAGCTCTTCCACCGGGGCCGGTCGGCCCCGGCCGGGAGCCGACGCTCTGACCGCTCATGAGCAGATCCGAATCCGCAGATCTTGCGCGGGCTCGCTACGACCGCATCGCGCCGGTGTACGACCTGCTGGAGTGGCTGCCCGAGTGCACGCGGTTCGGCCGCTGGCGGGCCCGCCTGTGGCGCCGCGTGCTCCCCGGCCGGCTGCTCGAAGTGGGCGTGGGGACGGGCAAGAACATACCCTACTATCCGCCGGATGTCACGGTGACGGCCGTGGACATCAGCCCGAAGATGCTCGCGCGGGCGGCGGGGCGCGCTGCCCGACTGGGACGTGACGTGCGTCTCCACCTCATGGATGTGCAGACCCTGCAGTTTCCCGACGCCACGTTCGATGCCGCCGCGGCGACCTTCGTCTTCTGCTCGGTGCCCGACCCGGTGCGCGGGCTGCGCGAACTCCGGCGGGTGGTCCGGCCCGGGGGCCGCATCTACCTGCTGGAGCACATGCGCGCCAATCACCCGATCCTGGGTCGGGTGATGGACTGGCTGGACCCGTTCATCGTGCGTCTCTGGGGCGCGCATATCAGTCGGCGGACCCTTGAGAATGTCCGAGCAGCCGGGCTTGAGGTCGAAACGGTCGAGGACCTGGCGCCTCTGGGTATGGTCCGCCTCATTGTCGCGCGCCCCTGAAGGCCATGCGGGGCGGAGGGCTCGGGAGGTCGGGTGGACGATCGTGGTCACGCTGCTCTGGGCCACGCTGGTGAGCCTGCTGCTGGCGCAGCGCATCGCCGGGCCGATCCAGGAGATGCAGGCGGCGACGGCCCGGCTGGCTGCCGGTGACCTCGGCCAGCGGGTCCCGGTGAAGACCTCCGACGAAACTCGGGGACCTGGCCCGATCCCTGAACTACATGGCCGCAGAACTGGAGCGCCTGGATGTCATGCGCCGGGAGTTCGTGGCCGATGCGTCATACGACCTGCGCACGCCCGTCGCCAACCTGGCGGTCGCCGTGGAGGCGCTGCGCGAAGCCGTGGCGTCCTCGGATGCCTCGACGCTGGGACTGCTGGAGGCCATCGAGCGCGAAGTGGACCGACTGCGGACGCCCGTCGAGTCGCTGCTGGACCTGTCCGCGATTGAGTCGGGCCGGGTCGAACTCCACATGGTCCCAGTCGACTTGGCGGAGGTGGCGGCGCGCGCGGTCGCGTCGTTCCGCGCCCGCGTCGCTCAACGTGGCATCGCCCTGGAGCGGCGCGGTCCGGACCGCGCCGTGGCCGCCCACGCTGACCCCGAACGGATGATGCAGGTGCTGGGCAACCTGCTGGACAACGCGCTGAAGTTCACCCCCTCCGGCGGCCGGGTGACGGTCACGGTGGCCGAGCGCCGCGGTCAGGTCGTCGTGTCGGTGGAGGACACAGGCCCCGGCATTCTGGCCGGCGACCTGCCCCATCTCTTCGACCGGTTCTTCGAGGCCGATCGGTCGCGCACGGGGCGGGGGGAGCCGGGCTGGGACTGGCGATCGCGAAGCGGCTCGTGGTGGCCCAGGGTGGAGAGATCGCCGCCGAGAACCGCCCCTCAGGCGGCGCCCGCTTCATGGTGACGCTGCCGTCCTAGCGCGTCTTCAGGTAGCGGATGAGCCCCAGCGCGCTCAGGCGTGTGGACATGATCGTCTCGAACCGGGCCGCGCGGTCTGGCCCGTCGAGCCTGGCGGCTTCGACCGCCATCACGTTGCGCATCCGCTGCGCGATGGCCTCGTCGTTGGCGCCGTCCTCCAGGGCCACACGGACCAGTTCCACCGCCGCGTGTAGGCGCTGCTGCAACTGCGCCAGCAGCTCCTCGACCCAGGTGTGCGCGCCGAAGTGCGTCAGCAGGAGCCGCCGCACTCCAAGCCCTCGGAGGCGCCCGATGGTGGCATCCCACGCGGGGACGTCGAGTTCGGGCGGCGGGGTCGGGGGGCGGACGTAGCGGGATCCCGGCAGCGCCACGCCGGCTGCGTCCCCGGTGAAGAGGTCTTTGGAGGCGCGATCGAAGTAGACGACGTGATGGCGGGCGTGGCCAGGGGTATCGAAGACGGCCAGCCGACGCGACCCCAGCAGGACCTCCGCCCCGTCGCTGATGGCGCGGATCCGCCCGTGGGGCACCGGGGCCACCTCGCCGAAGAGCCGCTCCAGGTCCGCGCCGTACAGCCGCCGGGCGCTGGAGACCAGCCGCGAGGGATCCGCCAGGTGGGGCGCCCCCACCGGGTGCACGTAGACCTCCAGATGCGGGAACCGACGCACGAGGGTGCCGGTGGCGCCGGCATGGTCCAGGTGAATGTGGGTTACGGCCAGGGCCTGGAGGTGTTCGGGCTCCACCCCCGCCGCCTGCACGCCGTCCAGGAGGGTTTCCACGGTAGACGCCGGCCCGGTCTCGATCAGGGCCGGCCGGTCGCCCGTCAGCAGGTAGGCGCCGATGGCCTGCGGGGTGCCTTCGTAGTCGGTGTCAATCAGAACGAGATCGTCGGCCAGACGTTCGATGCGCGGCATGCGTCGTCTCCCGGTGAGCGTCCGGGATCACAATAACACAGCCGGATGTGATATGCTCACCTGCGAGATTCCCACACGAGCATCGGGTGAGGGGTTGGGGCATGGCACCAGGTGGCAAGGCCAACCGGGAGGCAAAGCGACAGCGCCGTGAGGCGGCGCTTGCAGCGCGGCGCGAGGAGCAGCGTCGGCTCCAGGCCCGGCGGCGACGGCGGACGCTGGCCGTCTACGGGGGCATCGCTTTGGTCGTGCTGGCCGGCGTGGGGTTGCTGGCGCTATCGGCGCTCCGCCCCCAGTCCAGCATCTTCGGTGCCATCGGCGGCTTCGGGAAGCCGTCCGGCCTGGAGGGGGTCCAGGTGTTTGGGGACCAGGGCGCAGCCCACATCACCCTGGGCCAGGCCCACCCTTCGTACAACTCCAATCCGCCCACCTCGGGATGGCACACCCCCTTCACCGCTCCCTGGGGAGTGCACCGTACGTCGATCGCGGACGAGATCATCGTCCACAACCTGGAGCACGGGGGCATTTGGATTTCATACAGGGATGCATCCGACACGGCGCTGGTGGAGAAGCTGGAAGCCCTGGTGTCCCGTTATCGCTCCAAGGTGATCCTGACGCCGCGTTCTATCAACGACAGCCGGATCGCCGTGGCCGCCTGGACGCGTCTGCTGAAACTCGAGGAGTACGACGAGCAGAAGATCGTGGCCTTCATCAACGCCTTCAAGAACAAAGGGCCGGAGATGGTCCCTGACTGACCGGTGGAGGACCGGCGGCTGATGGAGGCTGCACGTTGCGCCAGGGCGGCGGCCGTGGTCAGGCGCCCGGTCCAAACGTCCCTGCTCCCTGTGCTCCTGGTCATCGTCCTTCTTGGTGCTCTCGATCCGGGTGCGGGGGAGCGGGGTCCTTCGCACGCGCACATCGTAATCGGTGGCACCCCGGACGAGCAGGCGCGAGCCCTCGCTGCCCATTTGATGGGCACGCACTCGTCGGCCACCTCCCACGCCTGGCATGTGCTCTTCCGGGCCTCCGACGAGGCGACAGACCACCCCCACGTGATCTCCATCAGCACGGGTGCGGTCGGTGCCTCCGTCCTCGGAGTCGGCGACGGGATCATGGTGGCCGCGCCCGCCAGCCAGGTGCCCCGCGCACCGATGTCCGGCCGGGTTGTGCCCATGCAGTCCGCGGCGCCGGCCGAAACCGATGTGACCGTTCCCGATCCGCCTCCTCGCCTCACCTGAACCGTCCGGCTGCACACATGGCACGCTGGCGGACGGGCATCGCCCCCGGAGGTCGTGTCCCGCCTGCGGGTCGATGCCGATAATCATGGGAGGTGGACCTCGTGAAAGCACGGCTTCTTGTACTGGCCCTGGGCGTCCTGGTCGGCGCCGCCCTGGCCCTCCTGGGGGCCGGGGCGGCCGCCGCCCACGCCTACCTCAGGACCGCGGAGCCGGCCGAGGACAGCACGGTGGCGGTCGCCCCCAGCGAGGTCCGGCTCATCTTCAGCGAACCCATCGAGGTCCGGTTCAGTACCTTCAAGGTCTATCGGGTGCCCGCTGATCCGGGGTGGGATCGGCGTCGTCTGAACGCGGCCGCAGGCGCCCTGGTCTCGGAGGTCCTGCGGCGTCGCGGTGACGAGGCCGACCGGGCGGATGCCGGCCTGGCGACGGCCGCACGTACGGCCACCACCGTGACGCTACGCCTGCGTCCCCATCTGGCTCCCGGCGCCTACGCGGTCATGTGGCGGGTGCTCTCGATCGACACGCATGTCACCCAGGGCTTCTACGTGTTTCAGATCAGGCCGAACTGAAGGGCCGCGTCACCTGGTCCCATGGACATCCTCGCCAGAACTCTATCCTACCTCGGCGCGACCCTGTTGATTGGTGCAGGGGTCTTCGCCCTCTGGATCGGCCCCGAGATGGCCCGCAGCGCGGCGCGTGGGCAGATTCGCCTCGGGTCGCTGGCGGGAGTCTGCCTGCTGCTGGTGGGGACCGTACTGGGGGTGATCCGGGGACTCCTCCAGGCGCTGGGCGAGGTGGATCTGGCCATGCTCCCCGCCTACCTGTCCGAAACGCGTCACGGCAACGCAGCCGCCGCCCGCATCGCTCTCGCCGTTCTGCTCGGGGTCATGGCGCCGGGCCGCGGCGGCCGGATCAGCGGGCCCCTCTTTCTGGCGCTGGCCGCCGGTCTGCTCGCGTCCTTCAGCCTGACCAGCCACGCCGCTGGCCTCGGTGGGGTCCTGCCGACCCTGGCGGACCTGGCCCACCTTTCCGGCGCCGCCGTGTGGGCCGGCGTCGTGCTCTACTTGGCCTGGGCTCCAGTCTGGTTGCCCAGCCTGCCGCAGGGTGTCCCCGGAGATTCTCTGAGCCAGGCTGTGCGGCAGACCTCCGCGATCGGACTGGCCTGCGTCGTCCTGCTGGTTGCGACCGGCGCCTACGTTGCCGCGCTTCACCTCTGGGGTCCCGTGGCACTCTCGGCCACCCCGTACGGCCGGACCCTCATGGGCAAACTCGCGGCCATCGGCCTGCTGCTGGCGATCGCTGCGGTGAACCGGTGGGTGCTCGCGCCCGGTCTTGGGCGGCCTGGATTCCTCCGGGCGATCGGCCGGCTGCTGAAGGTCGAATCGCTGGTTCTAGTGACTGTCTTGTCCCTGACCGCCCTGCTCACCACGCGCCCGCTGCCCGAGCCGCCGGCCTTCGTGGTCGGGGTAGTGATCATCAATCAGCAGGCGGGCCCCTGGCTGGTGCGGGGGAGCCTGGCTCCGGGGATTCCCGACGGGCTGACCCTTGAGATGAGTGTCCAGCGCGCTGGCGGCGGTCCCCCTGTGGACCCGCGCACCGTGGAAGCTGTGATGACGATGCAGGGGCATCCGATGCCGCCGGTGGTCATCCGGCCGACGGCTACCGGTCCGGGAAGTTTCCGCGCCTCTATCTCGCTGCCGATGGCTGGCTCGTGGGATCTCGCCATCGTCCTGCCTGGCGCAGTTCTCCGTGTACCCGTCACCACCCGCAGCGGGCCGAGAGGCGCATCTGCGTGGGCCCCAGTCCTGCCTGGTCTCCTGCTGGCGGCCGCCGCCGCGGTCGTCGCGGGTGCGGTGCTCGACCGGACAGGCCTCCGGACGCGGAAGGGCCGGCTGGCCGCTACCACAGGAGGCGCCCTGCTGGTCGTCGGCCTGACCCTGGCCGTCCGCGCCGCAGGGCTCGCATCGTCGCCAGGAGGGATCCCCGACCGTCAGAACCCCATTGCGCCGACGGTGGAGTCGCTCGCTGTCGGAGGACGTCTCTACCGGCAGCATTGCCAGGCCTGCCATGGGCCCGCCGGTGCGGGTGACGGTCCGGCCGCCGCAGCGCTCCGCCCGCCACCGGCGGACCTGCGGGTGCACATGGCGGCCGGGCACACCGACGGCCAGCTCTTCCACTGGATCAGCGAGGGCATGCCCGGGACCGCCATGCCAGCCTTCAAGGACGTCATCTCCGAGGAGGACCGCTGGCATGTGTTGAACTTCATCAAGACGTTTGCCCTCAGCGATCGGTAACCTGAATGCGTGCTTCCCGCCGTCGCCATCTCCATCGGGCCTTCCTGCTGGCAAGTCTGCTGGCCGCTTTTTCGGGTTGCCAGCAGGCGCCGCCGGCCCACGGGCCGGCGCTCCCGCTGGTCAGGCCTGTGCCGGACGCTCCGGGCAGGCTGCTGTACGCAAGACTGCGGCCCGATGCCCGGAGCGCGTTTATGACCTTCGAGCCGGCCACCGGGGCGCTCGCGGAGCTGGTCGTGTTCCCGCCGGGTGTGATCGCGGGGATGCCCGCCGCCTCGCCCGACGGGGCCCAGGTGGCCTACAGCGCCTACCGGCCCGGAAAGGATCCGACGGATCCCGGCGGTACCGATCTCTACGTCATGGATGCCGCCGGCGGCCGACAGCACCTCGTGGCCACGCATCCACAGGCGGGTGAATCGTTGACCGAGCCGGCGTGGGCGCCAGACGGTCGAGCCCTGTATGTCACCCACGTCGCCCGCGACGGCGCCATGCGGATCGAACGGATCTCGCTGAGCGACCGGCGCCGGCAGACCGTCATCGCCAACGCCTCGTACCCGACCGTCGCCCCAGACGGACGTGTGGGGTTCATCCGGATGGATCCGAGCCTCCGCATCCAAGAACTCTGGGTGGCACAGGCCGACGGGCGCGGGGCCCGTCGCATCGTGGCCGGCTCGCCCTTTGCTGGGATGGCCTTCCCCAGGTTTGCACCCGCAGCCGATCTCATCGTGTTCGCGGCCATCGGTGGTCCCGTCGGGTCGCCTTCACCCCGGTCCGAGCGTCCGGTGCCTCTCTGGCAGCGTGGACGGGCTGCCTTCGCCCACGCCGTCCCCTGGGATCTCTGGATCGTCGCTAGCGACGGGACGGGCCTGCGGCAGGTGACGAACCTGAAGGAGGACTACCCTGTCCCGGTCTGGTCCGCCGACGGGCACTGGATCGCCTTCACGGGCGAGTTCGGCCTCTACCTCCTCCGCCACGCGGAGAAGCGGGTCGTGCGGGTCCACGACGAAGGCGCAGGGAGCGGCCTGGCGTGGCTTTCGCGCTAGGCGCCCCCGAGGCTCCCCCGGCCGCGCCGGCGGCTTGCGCCGCCAGCCTCGCATGCTATAATGGGCGTCGTTCGGGCCCCGATCCTCGGGGCTCGACTGTTGGAGGGAACCGCACATGGAACGGGTGACACTGAAGGCTCGGCCGCGTGAGGGACTCGGCAAGGGCGCCGCGCGCAGCCTGCGGCGGCAGGGGCTCGTCCCGGCGGTGGTCTACGGCCGCGGCCGGGATCCCAGAGCCGTCGCCGTCGAGGCAAAGGCGCTGTCGGAGGCCCTGCACACCCACGCCGGCATGAACGTCCTGATCGATCTGCAGGTCCCCGACGGCGACGGCGCGGAGCCGACCACGGTCGTCGTCAAGGAGACCCAGCGGGAC
This sequence comes from Candidatus Fervidifonticultor octavus, assembly GCA_031459655.1. Classification (GTDB taxonomy): domain Bacteria; phylum Sysuimicrobiota; class Sysuimicrobiia; order Sysuimicrobiales; family Humicultoraceae; genus Fervidifonticultor_A; species Fervidifonticultor_A octavus_A. Next base: position 13,375 of record JAVKID010000037.1, read on the forward strand.
ATCTTCCGGCACCACCTGATCCATGTGGACTTCCACGCCATCTCCCTGACCGAGACCATCAAGATGCACGTGCCGGTGGTGCTGAAAGGGACCGCCAGGGGTGTGGCCGAGGGCGGGGTGCTGGAGCACCACCTGCGCGAAGTCCTGGTCGAGTGTCTGCCGACGCAGATCCCGGACCAGCTCGAACTGGATGTCACCGAGTTGCTGGTCGGCCGGTCCCTGCACGCCAGCGATCTCGTGGTCCCGGAAGGCGTCACGCTGCTCACGCCGCTCGACGAGGTGATCGTCACCGTCGTCGCGCCGCGGGTGCACGAGGAGGCGGCGCCCGCTGCGGCGGCCCCGGCGGAGGCCGTTGCGGCGGCCGAAGGGGCGCCGTCGCCCGAAGGGGCGGCCGGGATCAGTACGGCGGCCGGGAAGCCCCGGGCCGCCGACGCGGCGGCCGCGTCCGGCAAGCCGCGGGCAGCCGAGAGCGACAAGTCCTGATCGCGCGCCGGGGGTGGCGGGCGCCGCCCCCGGCGCCCCGCACGAGGCGCTCGCCCGAACGCGGCCTGATCTCTTCTCGCCATGCGGCTCATTGTGGGGCTCGGAAACCCCGGACGGCGCTACCGCGGCACCCGGCACAACATCGGGTGGGAGGTCTTGGACCGCCTTGCCCGCACGCATGGCATCGCGATCGACGTGGAGGACGGCTGGGCCGATGTCGGGCGCGGTATCATAGGCGGCCATCGGGTGCTGCTGGCCCGGCCGCAGACCTACGTGAACGTCAGCGGCACGGCCGTGGCCGATCTCAGCCGGCGCCATCGGGTCTCGCCGTCGGACCTGCTCGTGATCGTCGACGACCTGGATCTCCCGGTGGGGTCGGTGCGCGTGCGGGAGAAGGGCAGCCACGGCGGCCACAACGGCCTTCGCTCCATCATCGAGGCGCTGGGCACCACGGAGTTCGCCCGCATCCGGATCGGCATCGGCAGGCCGCCGGAAGGCGCTGACCCCGCCGACTACGTGCTCGAACGACCGTCGCCCGACGAGCGGGCGCTCCTGGACGACGCCGTGGCCCGCGCCGCAGACGGCGCAACGCTGTGGGTCACGGACGGCGTGCAGGCCGCCATGCGTCGCTGCAACATCCGGCGGCCCCAGGACGCTGTAGGGTCCGAGGCACCGCGATAATGGCGTGATGGAGGCATCGTCATGGTGCGTCAGGCGACCGACCGGGTTCCGCCCGGACAGTATGTGACCGAGAAGTGGCCTGTTCTGCACTACGGCAGCGTCCCCCGCTTCGACCCGCAGACGTGGGACTTCCGCATCTTCGGCCTGGTGGAGGAGCCGGTGCGCCTGTCCTATCAGGAGTTCCGGGCGCTGCCGACCACGACGATCACCTGCGACATCCACTGCGTCACCGCGTGGAGCCGGATCGGCGTCACCTTCGAGGGCGTGCCTGCCCGAACCGTCCTGGACCTGGCCAGGATCCGGTCCGAGGCGAGGTACGTCATGGTCCACGGCGAGCAGGGCTACGAGACCAATCTGCCGCTGGAGTACCTGCGCGCCGACGACGCGCTCTTCGCCCACCGCGCCGACGGCCGGGACCTGACCCCCGAGCATGGGTGGCCGCTGCGCCTGGTAGTCCCGCGGCTGTACTTCTGGAAGAGCGCCAAGTGGGTCCGCGGCCTCGAGCTGATGGCGAAGGACCGGCCTGGCTTCTGGGAGCGCAACGGCTACCACATGCACGGCGACCCGTGGAAGGAAGAACGCTACTCGACACCCTGGTAGTCTTGGAGGCCCCCGCGTCAGGGCGCCGTGGCGTTGGCTGACGTCGGCCGCCGCGGCCCCTGGTCGGCGTTTTCGACCCTGCGCCACCGCAACTTCCGGCTGCTGTGGACCGGGCTGCTGGTCTCGCAGACCGGGTCGTGGATGCAGTTCATCGCGCTCGGTTACCTGGTCGACCAACTCACGAAGGCACCGATCTATCTCGGCCTCCTCGGGGTCAGCCAGGCTGTCCCGCGCCTGCTCTTCGCCCTCATTGGCGGCGCGACCGCCGACCGATTCGACCGGCGCCGCGTGCTGCTGGTGACCAACCTGCTCCTGATGGTCTCGGCCATCCTGCTCTGGCTGCTGGCGCTCACCGATCGCATTCAGGTCTGGCACGTTCTGCTCATCGGGGCGGTCAACTCGACGACCCAATCCTTCGACAATCCGTCGCGGCAGTCGATGGTCCCCCTCCTGGTCGGCGATCGCGAGCTGATGTCGGCCCTCAGCCTGAACACCATGGCCATGAACGGCTCGGGGATCTTCGGCCCGTCCATCGGCGGCGTGGTGATCGCCCTGGTCGGGGTCGAGGGGTGCTTCTTTGTCAACGCCCTCTCGTACGTCGCGGTGGTGGCGGCCCTGCTGCGGATGGAGATCCCGCGGCAGGCCGCCGGGGGACGCGAGTCCATCGGCGCCGACATCCGCGAGGGCCTCCGGGTGCTCGGCCAGAACCGCCACCTGCTGGCGATGCTGGGCGTCGTGGGCGCGCTGAGCTTCTTCGGCCGTCCCTACATCCGACTCATGCCCGCCGTGGCGCGGGAGGTGCTCGGCGTCGGCCCCACCGGCCTGGGCGTCCTGCAGGCCGCGCCGTCGGTCGGCACGATCCTGGCCGTCTTCGTCGTCGGCGTCTTCGGGGAGACGACCGGCAGGGGCCGGCTGCTGCTGGGCGCGGCGATCACGACGGGGCTCGTGGTGGCGCTCTTGGGCGCGTCCACCTGGTTTGGTGTCTCGGTCGGTCTCCTGGTCCTCGCTGGCACCTCGCAGGCGCTGGCCATGGCCGCAGGCAACACGATCCTGCAGACCAGCGTCCGCCCGGATCATCGCGGACGCATGATGGGCATCTGGAGCATGGTGAACTTCGGGATGTTCGCGCTGGGCACGCTGCCGCTGGGCGCCCTGGCCAGCGCGGTCGGGGTGGGCCCGGCGCTGACGCTGGGCGGCGCCGTGGTGGTCGTGGTGGTCGGGATCCTGGCGCTGGCCGTGCCGCGGATCGCCCGCCTGTAGCCGGCGCGACCGCAGGACCCATCCCGCGGACGCCCGGCGGGTTCCTCAGCCCGACACGCGGCCGAACACCAGCGCCGCGTTGATCCCGCCGAAGCCGAAGGAGTTGCTGAGCACGTAGTTGACCCGCTGGTACCGTCCCCGGTGGGGCACGTAGTCCAGGTCGCACTCGGGGTCCGGTTCGTCGAGGTTGATGGTCGGTGGCAGGTAGTCGTGGCGCAGGGCCAGCATGCAGATCGCGGCCTCCACGGCGCCGGTGGCACCCAGCGCATGGCCGTGCATGGACTTGGTGCCGCTGGTGGGAATCCGGCGGGCGTGCTCGCGGAAGACCATCTTGATGGCGCGGGTCTCCGTCGTGTCGTTGAGCGGCGTCGAGGAGCCGTGGGCGTTGATGTAGTCGATCCGCTCGGGCTCCAGGCGGGCGTCGGCCAGGGCCAGGCGCATGGCCCGCGCGGCCTGGTTCCCCGACGGCAGCGGGGCGGTCATGTGGTGGGCGTCGTTGGTGGACCCGTATCCCAGGACTTCGCCGTAGACCTCCACCCCGCGGCCCCGGGCGTGCTCCAGGGATTCCAGCACCAGCACCGCCGCGGCCTCGCCCATCACGAAACCGTCGCGGTCCCTGTCGAAGGGCCGGCAGGCCGCCGCAGGATCCCCGTTGCGCGTGGACATGGACCGGATGAGATCGAACGCGCCGAAGATCATCGGCGTCAGCGGGCACTCGACTCCTCCGGCCAGCATGACGTCGGCGTCGCCGTGGCGGATCAGCCGCGCGGCCTCCCCGATGGCGATGGCGCCGGACGCGCACGAGTCGGAGTTGGCGCTGGTGGGACCGCAGACCCCGAGGTCGATGGCGATGTTGCACGACGCCGAGCCCCCGAAGACCGCCAGGGCCAGCGTGGGCTTCACCCGGCGGATGCCCTGGGCGAGGAAGACGTTGTACTGCTCTTCGGCGAACGCCGCGCCGCCCAGCGCCGTGCCGATGAACACGCCTGTGCGCTCCCGGTCGACACGCGCCAGGTCCAGGCCGGCGTCGGCCACGGCCTGGCGGGCGCAGACCACGGCGAACTGCGCGAAGCGGTCGAGGCGCCGGACCTGCTTCGCGTCCAGCAGCCGTGAGGGGTCGAAATCGGTGACCTCGGCCGCCACGTGACAGGAGAACGGCGAGGGATCGAACCGTTCGACCCGCCGGATCCCGGGCCGGGCGGCCCGGATCCCCTCCAGCAGCCCGGACGCCCCGCTGCCGATGGGCGTGATCGCGCCAAGACCGGTGACGACGACCCGGTGGGTCACGAGGTCTCCCCTCCTGCCGGTCGGCCCGCCGTCCGGCCGCCCGCCACGGCGGCCTCCGCGCGCGCCTTCACGGCCCCCAGCGTCCTGCGGGCGATGAACTCGATGAAGATCGGCCCCACGATCAGGTCGCCGACCAGACGGCCGATGACCGGCCACCGCAGTGTCAGGTTGTGGACGAGTTCCACATCGACCGCACCTCCGTCGGACGCGAAGCGCCACTCGACCTCCATGCCGCGGGTGATGCCCGCGAGATGGCGGAAGGTGATCCGTCCTTCCTCAAGCCGGGCCTCCTGGATCGCAGTCCAGCGGGCCGGCCAGAGGCGGATGCGGCCGCCCATGGCGAAGACCAGGCGGCGGGGGGTGCGCTCCAAGACCCGGCACCAGCGGTACTCACGCAGCAACTGCGGCCAGGCCTCCACGTCGCGGGCCAGCGCGAAAACCTCCTCCAGTGGGGCGGCGATCCTGGTGTGGTGGACGGTGTGCACGGCTAGCGCCTGCGCCGCGGGCCCGCCACCAGGCGCGCCAGGGTGGCGGCCGAGAGGATGTCCCGTGCCGGCTGCACGCCGCTGACCACACCCAGCAGGGTCCGGGTCAGCGTCGGGTCGTCAGCCAGACGGCGAAACAGCGCCGCGGCCAGACGCGGCCGTCTAACGATCCACTGGAGGAGGCGGCTCGTCTCCCAGGTGTCGTGGAAGGCGGCGCGGCGCGCGCGCTCGTAGGACCCCAGCGCCGCCCGAGAGACGGGACCTCCCCGCAGGGCGCTGTCTGCGGCGTCTGATGCCAGTTCGGCCCCGCGCAGCGCCAGCGCGATTCCCTCCCCGGTCATGGGGTCGATCGTGCCGGCGGCGTCGCCGACGAGCAGCAGGCCTTCGCCGACCGCGGGCCGGCGGACGTGGCCGAGTGGGCCCACCGCGACGAACGGCCCCAGCCGCCGGGCTCCGCGCAGGATGCCGCGCAGGACCGGCAGACCGTCGCACAGGACGTGGAAGAGCCCTGCGGGATCCCGACCCGCGTGCCGGAAGAAGGTCCGCGGCGCGGCCACCACGATGTTGCCGAATCCGCCGCCGTAGAGGGCTGCGCCAGCATACCACCCCTGTCCCAGGTGCAGGTCGCCCCTGGGGACCGGCGCCCGAAGCCCCTCGAAGTGGGCACCGATGGTGTATCGGCCGTCGGCCGGCGCGGCCAGCGGGCCGCAGTGCCGCGCCACCACGGAGCGGATGCCGTCGGCGCCGACGACGAGGCGGGCGGCGAGACGCATGGTGTGTCCGCGGTGCCTCCCGGTCACCGTCGGTATCACCCCTGGCGCGACCCCATCCACCCGGAATTCTTCGAGCACCAGGGCGCCGGCTGCGGCCGCCGCGGACAGCACCGCATGGTCGAGGCGCTCGCGTGGGATCAACAGGCCGCGGCCCGACGGGAACGGCACCCAGGCCGCGGTCCCGTCGGAGCCGACGAGGAACATGCCCGACAGCGACGTCCCGCCCGAGGCGACCGGCCGGGCGATCCCCATCCGATCCAACGCCGCCACCGCGGCGGGGTTCAGGTACTCGCCACACGGCTTGGACCGGGGGAACCTGGCCCGGTCCACCATGGTGACGCGGTAGCCGCGGCGCGCCAGCAGCAGCGCCGTGGCGCTGCCTGCCGGCCCCGCGCCGACCACCAGCACGTCAGCGTCCGGGCGCATGGCCGGGAGGCCATCGGACGATGGCGGCCCGCTGGAGGCGGTGCCGCCGGATCTCTGCGCCCTCCAGCCCCGCGGCGCGTGCGAGGCCGTGCATTTCAGGCCAGGTGAAGGCACGCCGCACCGACAGCGGACCGTCATGGCGGGCGAGCCGCCCGCCGCCCACCAGCCACGTGTCGGCGACGGCGCCGAGGTAAGCCGGCCAGGAGCGCAGCACATCGTTTACCACGAATCCGCCACGGGCCACCCGGTCGATCTCCCGCAGGACCTGCACGGCGCCGTCGAACGAGAAGTGGTGCAGGGCCAGTGCGCTGATGACGACATCCACGCTGCGGTCGGCGAAGGGCAGCGCGCGCGCATCGCCGCGCAGCAGGGCCACGTCGGGCAGACCGCGGACGCCCTCCCGGGCGGCCTGCAGGATGTCCGGGTTGATGTCGAGGGCCCAGATCCGCACCCGCAGACCCCTGGCGCGGGCCCAGGAGGACACAGCCGCCGGGATGTCCGCGGACGCGGTCGCCACGTCCAGGATCGCCAGCGGTCGGTGGGGAAGGAGGGCCGCGAACTGCTCCAGGTAGCCGAGGATCAGGCCCCGCCCGCCATACCAGCGATTCGTGCGCCGGATGGCCTCCAGCAGCGCGGCGAATTCCTCCGGGTCCTGCCCCGGGGTATCGAGGAACTCGGGCGCCCGGCTCTTGGGTGGATAGCGCAAGACGTCACCCCGCTGTGCGGATGAACGCTGTGTGGGAACAGTCTAGAGGAGGGACTGTAACGAGTCTATGACGACGCCTACGGCGAACGGTCCAGAGGCCGGCGCAGCGCGACCAGCATCGAGGACACAGTCCGCTCGCCGCCCCGGGGCAGGGCGCTGACCACACGGCCGCCGACGACCAGGGTCGCCGAGCCACCGCCGTCCAGGTTCATCGCCTGGACGGCGCCGAGGTCCCGCATCAGGGAGGCGAGTTCGGGCAGATTCATGCCACGGCTCTGCCGGCCGTGCGCATCCACCGTTACGAAGAGGACCTTGCCGGTCTGCGTGATGCCGATCGCCGACCGCGCCGTCCTGATGGCATAGAAGCCGGCGCCGAACCCTTCCCAGGCATACGGGATGAACACCTGGCCGTCCCGTACCAACTGCGGCCCGCCCTGGACCGCCTGGTAGATCCCCGACGGTGCCAGCCTGAGGTCGACCTGCACCGATTCGCCGCGCACGAGACCCAGCAGCAGGTGCTGCTGCGATTCCGCCGTCGCCAGGGCGTAGCCGTCGGCGGGGATCACCGGTCGGCCGCTGCTGAAGCCCACGACGCGGTCCCTGCGGACGAGGCCCACCAGCGGGTGCGGCATCGTCAACGGCCCGAACTCGGGCGTGTAGAGCGCCACGCCGCCTGACCGGGGCGGCCGATTGACGGCGCTGATGGGGATCCTGACCCCGCGCTCGGTCAGCAGATGCCCGCTGAACTCCACCGGCCCGATCCACGGCCGTCCGGCGGCGTCCGCCGCGAAGACGACCCGTCTGGGGTGCGGGGTCGAGAGGACCCGGCCATCGATCACGATCAGGCCGATGGGCAGGCCTGCCCGTGTGAAGAAGTTGCCGTTGATGGCGGCGATGGCCTCCAGGCGCGTGGCGGCCGTGCTGGTGGTCTCGGTGGCTGCGATGACGGCCCCGCCCAGGGCCGGCCGGATGACCACGGCCTGCGCCCGGGGATCGAGGATGGCCACGTGGACCTGGGCGCGGCCCGCCCGGGTCGGGACCCGCATGGCCCGGTAGGCCACGCTGGCCGGCAGCGGCACGACGCCCAGCGACTCGGGGAAGACCGCGACGGTCAGCAGCCCGGAGCCGGTGAACACCTTGAAGCGAGCGGCGGCACGCACGTCAATCTCGAGGCGGACCACCTCGGGAGCGAGGCGACGGAGCGAGACCCTTGAGACGATGCCGCCGGCCTCCAGGAAGCGGTCGACGTCACCCTCGACGGACCAGAGATCGACGACGATGCCGCCCGGGCCCGCCGTCGTCCGGTAGCGGACCGGCGCCGAGAGGGCCGCCGTGATCATCGTAGCCCCACCGTCGAGGCGCCAGCGGAGGTCGGTGAGGCGGGCAGCATGCTCGGTGGCGCCCGCACCGGGAGGGTCAGCCAGCACGCCGATCCCGGCGGCAGCGACGAGGACGAGCAGGCGGTAGCGCAGAGTGCGAGGCATCGGCACATCCCGGGTCCGACGTGAAGGTGCAGGTGCGTACCGCTTGCCGTCATGTACGCCCTGCGGACGGTCGAATCCTGCCAGGCGCCCGGGTCCCGGCATCGCAGCACCTATCCGGTACTCTTGATGCCCACCTCCGCCGTCTTCAACCGCAGGGGCGCAGGGAGCCGCCGCGCAACCTCTCCAAATCCAAAAGAAAAGCGCCCCGGCCCACGAGCCAGGACGCCTCGACCGCGCGACGTCACGCGATCGCTATGAAGCCGTCCTCCACCGGTGGGCCGGGGTCTTGGGACTCATCGTCGGCCTCACCCCCTTTTCCGTCAGCCACCTTCACAGGTGGTCGATGGCAGGAGCATAGCATCGACTGCCCAACCTGGCAAGCCGCCTACTGGGTGGCGCGCCCGTGCCGCAACAGGATCCCGACGTCCCGGGACGGCTGGCGCTCCTCCACCCTGATGACGTAGAACTGCCGTCGCCGGCCGTCGGCCAGCAACCGGAGGTAGACCCGCCCCGTGCGCTTCGGCGACTCGCTCTCGAAGGTCGAAGTCCATCCCCGGATGGTGAGGGTCGCGTAGAAGTCCCGGACCTGTTCGAAGGTGGCCTGCGAGCGGAGTTCGACCTGCTCCCAGGCCGCCTGGGGGAACCCGAAGGACTCGGCGGCAAACGTCGTGCTTCCGACCCGGGTCGCCCTCGGGAAGTAGGGCAGGTCGCCCAGCCGATCCGTGCGCGTGCGGACGGCGATCACCGCGGCCGCCGCGAGCACCAGAACGACCGCGATCGCCACGATCGTGCGCCGCACCCTAGCGCTCCCGCGCGATCCCTGAGGCGGGGCTCACCAGTTCGATGACGAGGTCGGGGAGGTTGCGGACGACCGCGGAGTTGCTGACCACCCGATCACAGCCCGCCGCCAGAGCGGCTTCACGCCGCCGGGTCTCGCGGTGGCCGCAGAAACCCAGCACCGGGATGGGCGCGAGATCCGGCTCGGCCGTCAGGGCCTGGATGAAGAGGGCCGCCTCGCGCGAGGAGCCCGCCAGGTTCACGACGATGGCATCGGGCCGGCGCTGACGGGCCAGGGTCAGGGCCTCGGGACCGACGCCGACCGCCCTCGCCTGCCACCCCGCCGCACGCGCCTGAGCCAGGAGGCGCGTGCAGGAGAGCAGGTTGTCGTCCACGATCAGGACGAACACCGCTACACCGGAATGCCCATCATCTGGAGCTGCAGCTTCCCTTCCGGCGTCACCCTGTCAGTGGTCCAGGGGGGCATCCACACGAAGGAGACGGACACCTTCTCGGCGCCGATGGCCTGGAGCTTGTTCTCGATCTCCGCGGCGATCATGGGCCCGACCGGGCAGCCGGGGGCCGTCAGCGTCATGGTGATCGCCACGTCCTCGCCGGCTACCTGGAGGTCGTAGATGAGCCCCAGGTCCCAGACGTTGACGGGGATCTCAGGGTCGAACACCGTGCGGAGGACGTCGATCACCTGTTCGCGGGTGATGACCTCGTCCATCGAGAACTCCCCCTCGGACCAGGAGATGTCCGTGATCTGCCGGGCGCGGCCCGACTATTCTATCCGTCGGGTCGGGCACCCGTCAAACCATGGGGATGAGGAGACCAACACGGATGAGACGCCTGCGACTCCTGCTGTGGGGGGCCATTGCGCTCCTCTTCGTTGTGGGGCCGACCGCCGCCCGCTGGTACACCGACTGGCTCTGGTTCGGTGAGGTCGGCTACCTGCGGGTGTTCTGGGTGCCGTTCCTCTCCCGGGCGGCGGTCACCGTCGTGGTTGCGGCGGGGCTGTGGCTGCTGCTCTTCCTGAACCTTCGGCCCGTGCTGCGGGCCGCCAGCGCGGAGACTGTCGAGATGACCTGGCGGGGAGGCACCTTCCGTCCCGTGCGACCCCGATGGGTCGGGATGACGGTCGGCGGGTGGGCCTGGGCCCTGGCCGCGGTGGCCTTCGTCGTCGGCCTGGGAGCCTCGCGTCACTGGGTGGCTGTCATGCAGTTCCTGCACGCCGCCCCCTTTGGCGAGACGGACCCGCTGTTCGGCCGCGACATCGGGTTCTATGTCTTCCGCGTGCCGGTCTACCGCTTCGTCGCCGACGGCCTGTTCGCCTGGCTGGTCCTCCTCACCGCGGCCGTGGCGCTGGGGTACGGGGCCATCTACGGGCGCCTGATGATGCGGGGGGTGTGGTTGGGGCCGTCGGGCGTCCGGGCCCACCTCTCGATCCTGCTGGGGGCGGCGGTGCTCGTCCGGGGCGCGGAGTTCTGGCTGGATGCGCTGGAGTTGCTCTACTCGGAGCGTGGGCCGATGTTTGGCGCCTCGTTCACTGACGTCCATGCAGTGCTCCCCGCCCTGCGGGTGCTGACGGTCCTGTTCGTGCTCTGCGGACTCCTGCTGGTGGCCAACGCCTGGCTGCGGACCGTGCGGCCGGCGCTGGTCACCATCGGGTTGATCCTCGTGGCGTGGATCGGCGGACTGGTCGTCTACCCCGGGCTGGTCCAGGCGCTGCGGGTGCGCCCCAACGAACTCACGGCCGAGACGCCGTTCATCGCCCACGCCATCGCCGGCACGCGCCGGGGCTTCGGTCTGGACCGCGTGCGCGAACGCGAGTACCCCGGCCTCGCGCTGGACGCAGCGGCGGTCAACCGCAACCGCGCCACGCTCGAGAACGTCCGCCTGTGGGACTACCGGCCGCTGCTGCGGGCGTTCGGACAGCTCCAGACCCTGCGGCCGTACTACACCTTCGCCGATGTGGACATCGACCGCTACACGATCGGTGGGACCCAGCGACAGGTCATGCTGGCCGCCCGGGAACTGGCCGTCGGCCGGCTGCCTCCGGTCGCCCGCAACTGGGTCAACGAGCACCTGGTCTACACCCACGGCTACGGGATCGTGATGATCCCGGTCAACCGCATCTCCGAGGAGGGCATGCCCGAGTTCTTCATCAAGGACATCCCGCCGGAATCGGTCCCCGGCCTCGAGGTCAGGCGTCCTGAGATCTACTTCGGGGAGTTGACCACCAACTTCGTCGTCGTGAACACCAATGTCCCCGAACTGGACTACCCGCGCGGCGACCAGAACGTCTACACCCGCTACCAGGGGCGCGGGGGGATCCGCCTCCGCTACCTGCCGCGTCTGGCGCTGGCCTACCGCTTCGGGGATCTGCGGCTGCTGCTGTCGCGGGACATCCGATCGGACAGCCGGCTGCTCTTCGCCCGGCAGATCACCACCCGCGTCAGCCGGATTGCCCCGTTTCTCCGGTACGACCGCGATCCGTACATGGTCCTGGCCGATGGCCGGCTGGTCTGGATCATCGACGCCTACACCGTCACCGACCGGTACCCCTACGCCACGCGGTACGGCGACATCAACTACATGCGCAACAGCGTCAAGGTCGTCGTGGACGCCTACGACGGATCGGTGACCTTCTACCAGATGCTGCCCGACGAGCCGATCGCGAAGACGCTGTCTTCGATCTTCCCCACGCTGTTCCGGCCGGCCGCCGAGATGCCCCCGACGATCGCGGCCCACCTGCGCTACCCCGTGGACCTGTTCGAGGCCCAGGCCCAGGTCTTCGCC
>JAVKID010000037.1:25148-28986 GCA_031459655.1 Candidatus Fervidifonticultor octavus
CATGCGCGACCCCCAGGTGTTCTACAACCGCGAGGACGTCTGGGCGATCCCGCGCGAGATCTTCGGGAACGAGACGGTGCCGGTCGAACCCTACTACGTCACCATGCGGCTGGGCGAGGGCGAGCGACCCGAATTCGTCCTGATCCTGCCGCTCGTCCCTTCCGGCCGCGACAACCTGATCGCCTGGATGGCGGCGCGCAACGACGCGCCCCACTACGGTGAGCTGGTCGTCTACCGGTTCCCCAAGGCGCGGATCGCGTTCGGCCCGATGCAGGTGGAAGCCCGGATCAACCAGGACCCGGAGATCTCCCAGCAGCTCACGCTGTGGAACCAGCAGGGGTCGCAGGTGATCCGGGGCAACCTCCTGGTGATCCCCATCGAGGACGGGTTGCTCTACGTCGAGCCGCTCTACCTGCAGGCGGAACGCAGCCAATTGCCGGAACTCAAACGGGTCATCGTGGCCACCGGCGCGCGGATCGTCATGGCGCCGACCCTCGAAGAGGCCCTGGCCGGGCTCTTCGGGCAGCCGCCGCCCGCGGCGAGGGCACCGGTCCCGGCGCCGCTCCTGGCGCCGGGACCGCCGCAGACGCCGGAGCAGGCCGGCGCACTGGCCGAGCAGGCCCTGGAGGTCTACCGGCGCGCGCAGGAACGGCTGCGCGCCGGCGACTTCCCCGGTTACAGCCAGGAGATCGAGCGCCTGGGAACGATCCTCGAGCAACTGCGCGACGCGACCCGGGCACGCTAGGCCTGGCGCGCCGCCGCGGCGGCGCGGCAGGAAGTCCGGGTCGTCTGCCTAACTGTCTGCGCAAAGGCTCCGGGGGGGTGGTTGTGCATCGCCGCACGGCCCGGACCCGTCAATCTGGCACGCTGGCACCGCCTCCTTCCGGCCACCGCGGCCGGGCTCGTCTTGGGGCTGGCGGCGGCTGCGGGCGGCGCGCTGCCCAACGGCGTCGGCCTGATCGCTCCCGGCGAGGCGATCGGCCCCATCCGGCTGGGCATGACACCCGCCCAGGTGCGTAGCCTCTCTGACAGCCTGCCCTGTGAGGTCGCCGTCGCGTACACGAACGGCCAGGCCAGCCGCCTCGAGACCAACTGCGGCGTCGCCTACCAGACGTCCGAGGGGATCACGGTAGGCCTGGGCGGCTCGCGGATCCGGTGGGTCTACGGTCAGCCCGAAGTGCTGGTGCCCAGCGACCTCCCGGGCACGCGCGCCGACTGGTGGGTCTACCGCGGTCCGGGCATCAGTTTCCGCATCATCTACTCCGACAGCGGCACGCTCATCCAGGCGATCGCCGTCTTCAAGGGCACGGGCGACTTGCCGGTGCGGCGGCCCGGTCCGATCCCGCTCGCGCCGCCGCTTCCGCCCCTGGGCGACTGACCCGGCGGTCGTGGCGGGCCTGTCTGCATGAGGAGGTCGGAGACGGGTGACGGCTCAGGCGGTGTACCGGGCCTTCCGGACCGTCCGCCGCTCGACCCGTTCCGGCACGACCCGCACCCCCAGGCCGGGGGAGGTGGGCACCGTGATCGTCCCGTCGGCGTTGAGGGTCACCGGCGGGTCGATGAGGTCTTCCTCGAAGTAGCGATCGCTGGCCGACAGGTCGCCTGGCAGGGTGAAGCCCGGAAGGGACGCGAGCGCCAGGTTGGCCGCGCGGCCGATCCCGGTTTCCAGCATCCCGCCGCACCAGACGGGGATGCCACGCGAGCGACAGAGGTCGTGGATCGCCACCGCCTCCCACAGCCCGCCGACCCGCGCCGGCTTGATGTTGATGACGCGGCACGACCCCAGCTCCAGCGCCGCCCGGGCCGCCCGGGCGTGCACGATGGACTCGTCCAGGCAGATCGGGGTGCGCAGGCGGGCCTGGAGTTTGGCGTGATCGACGAGGTCGTCTTCTGCCAGCGGTTGCTCGATGAGCAGCAGGTTGTACGCATCCAGGGCCTCGAATGTGGCGGCGTCGGACAGCGAATAGGCGGAGTTGGCGTCCACCTGCAGCAGGATGTCGCCGAACCGCTCGCGGATGCGGCGCACGGGCTCGACGTCGAACCCCGGTTTGATCTTGATCTTGATCCGGCGGTAGCCGGCCCGCAGGTAGCTGTCCACGCGGTCGAGCAGTTCGTCCACCGTGGGCTCGATGCCCACGCTCACGCCGGCCACGATGCGCTCGCGCTCACCGCCCAGCAGCGCGGCCAGCGGCTTCCCCCGCCGCTGCGCCTCGAGGTCCCACAGCGCGGCCTCCACCGCGGCCTTGGCCATGTGGTTGCGGCGGATGCGGGCGGCCTGCCGGGCGAACCCCTGGAGGGATGGCATCTCGCGGCCCAACAGCGGCGGGATGATGTAGCGCTCCAGGATCGCCCACACGCTCTCATGGGTCTCTTCGTTGTAGAGCCCGCCCATGCCCGTGGGCGCCTCGCCCCAGCCCTCGAGCCCGTCGGCCTGGACGCGGACCAGGATGGCCGGCAGGGTCTGCTCACGGCCGAACGAGGTCTCGAACGGCGAGCGCAGCGTCATCTCGATCTGTCGGAGTTCCACCGCGTCAATCCTCATCGGGAGCTCTCGAGAGGACGTATTCGCCCCGGAGGCGTTCCCCCTGGTGCAATAGGAAGTCCACCGCGCGGTACCCGCGGCCAAAATAGGTCAGGAACGCCTCCCGGGTGGCCAGGCGCCAGGCCGCGGCGAGACCCCGGTCGCGCTGGCGGATCTGGGGGAAGTCAATGGGGATCTCGATGAGGACCGCCGGGTCCTCTCGGTCGAGGGCGGGCGGCGTGGGCGCGACGCCCATGAGATGGGGGATCGCCTCCAGCGCCCGGGGTGCCGCGCTCCAGTCGTGCTTCGCCGGCTGGCCGCCCACCGCGGCCTCGACGCGGCGGGAGCGCAGTGCCCAGTCCACCTCCAGCCGGTCGGAGTCCAGCCCCCGGTTCAATTCGTCCCGCATCTGGCCGTAGTAGTTCACGTAGTAGCGGCTGGCGGTCGCGCCCAGCTTGTGCAGGTTGAAGCGCGCGTTGATACTCTGGAGGGGGTCGAAGGTCCAGACCGCGTGCTCGTAGCCCATGGCCAGTGCCGCCTCGCGCTGCGCGCACTTGAGGCGGAACCCGATGTCCTGCAGCTGCAGGCCGCCGCGGACGCCGGCCATGTGCGAGTAGAACAACGGCTGGCCGCCCCGCCATCCCGCGAACCCGTAGCAGAAGCCGACCATGGTGCCGTCGGCTGTGAAGGCGGCGAGGACGGCTCCGCCAGCGCTCGTCGCCGCTTTGAGTTGGTGGACGGGGACCACATCGTGGGGCGGCATGCCCCAGATCTCCATCTGGAGGGCCTCGATGTGCTGCAGCGACTCAATGTCCGTCAGGGCCCGGATGGTGATGTCTGCCACATCTGTCCTCGCATCGCGCCAGTGCAGGGGTCGCCGCCCGTGTCGAAGAACTCCCAATACAGTTCCCATGGAGTCCCTTCGCGTCGGTGCCGCGGCCCACCTGTCCGAATCGCCGGCCATCCTCGGCCGGCTCGTCCGGCAGCCCAGCGTGGCCGCCCACCACGACCTCCACTGGTCGTTCGGCGCCCTGGTGGAAGGCGCAGGGACCAGGCTCGCAGGGCCATGGTGTGGCCCCACTCAGGGGCAGGCATGCCGGCACTGAAGGACATCGCGCGGGACCAGGCAGGTCTGGGGCTGGAGACGCTGCGGGCGCTGGTGCGTCAGCCCAGCGTGGCGGCCACCGGGGAGGGGGT
This sequence comes from Candidatus Fervidifonticultor octavus, assembly GCA_031459655.1. Classification (GTDB taxonomy): domain Bacteria; phylum Sysuimicrobiota; class Sysuimicrobiia; order Sysuimicrobiales; family Humicultoraceae; genus Fervidifonticultor_A; species Fervidifonticultor_A octavus_A. The sequence continues at coordinate 28,867 of JAVKID010000037.1, forward strand.
GGCCGAGTGCGCGGCGCTGGTCCGCCGCACCTTTGAGGACGCCGGCGCCCGGGTCCAGGTCTACACACGGATCGACGCCCCGCCGCTGATCGTCGCGGAGTTCCCCGGCGCGGGCGACCG
>JAVKID010000038.1:0-27825 GCA_031459655.1 Candidatus Fervidifonticultor octavus
AGTACACCGGATTGTAGACCACGCCGCTCACGGTGCCGCCCACGGCGATGTTCACCTTGGGCTGGATCAGCCCGACGAACGCGGCGTCGGCGATCAGGATCCGCTGCAGGTCCAGGTACAGCTGAGCGCGCTTTGCCGGATCGGTGATCTTCCCGGCCTCGGTCGCCAGCGCGCCGGTCCTGGGGTTGTCGTAGTAGACGCGCTTGGCCGCCGCCGCCCCCTTCACGGCGAAGGGGACCGCCCAGCCGTGCGGGTCGGCGAAGTCGGGCGTCCAGTCGGCGATGGTGATGGCCAGCTTGCCGCCGCGGTAGTCGGCGCGCCAGGCAACGGTCTCGCGGGGCTCAAGTTGGAGTTGCACTCCGATCTGGGCCAGGTCCGCCTGCAGCTTGGTCGCCAGGGTCTCGGCGGGAAGGCCCCCCACCAGCACGCGCGTCGGGTAGACCATCTTCACCGAAAAGCCGTTGGGATACCCCGCCTCCGCCAGGAGCTGCCTGGCCTTCTGGAGGTCGCGCTTCGGCGCCAGCGCCGGATCGGTCCCCAGCAGCCCGAGCGGGATGATCGAGGGGATCTGCAGCGCGGCGCCCCGCATCAGGCCCCGGATGATCCCATCGTAGTCGATCGCCGCAGCCACCGCCTGGCGGACTTTCCGCTCGGCCAGCACGGAGGAGATCTGCACGTTGGTCGTCATCGCCAGGTAGGTCATGTCCAGGGTGCTGCCCTCGACCACCCGGCCCTTGCCGGAGCGCCGGAACCGGGCGATCAGGTCGGCGTCCAGGCTCTGGGCGATGTGGACGTCGCCCCGCTCGACCTGCTCCAGCTGGGTCGAGGGGTCGGGGATGTCGCGGACCACGATCCGCGCAAACGGCGGGGCCGGGCGCCAGTAGTTGGGGTTGCGTTCCAGCACGACCTCGACGCCCCGGGTCCACCGTCGCAGGATGTAGGGCCCGGTGCCGGCGGAGTTCTGGTCCAGCCAGTCGGTAGCCTTGTCCGCCTTGTCGGCGTTGGCGGCATCGGTGCCGTTGTGAGCCCGGACGGCCTTCGAGTCGACCACGGCGAAGTTCGGGGAAGTCAGGATCGAGAGGAAGGCCGCATTGGGCTCGGTCAGGGTGAAGCGCACGGTGCTGGCGTCGACCGCCTCGATCTTGGCCACGTGGTCGCTGAACAGCCAGGCCGGGTTGTCCTTGAGGTTCCCCAGCCGCCTGTAGGAGAAGACCACGTCGTCGGCGGTCATCGTGCCTCCGGTGTGGAACCGCACGCCGCGCCGGAGTTTGAACGTGTACACCTTGCCGTCGGGCGAGACGGTGTAGGATTCGGCCAGCAGCGGCTCCAGTTTGGTCAGGTTCCGCCCCTGGTCGGCCGGCGTCACCAGGGTCTCGTAGGCCGCCCGCATGATCTGCGGCGGCGAAATCTCGTACTGCCGGTGCGGGTCCAGGGTGCGGATGTCCATCTTGGCGATGGCGGCCACCAGCACCCGCCCGGTCGGCGCGGCCTGACCGCTCGCTCCCAGGGCCAGCGAGGTTGCCATGACCAGCAGGATCGTGCCGAGCAATCTCCTCACACCCATCCCTCCTCCGCGTCTGTCGCGTCTGTCCATCACGGATGCACCACGACCTTGATCGTGCGGCGCTGGTGGATCAGGTCGAGCGCCTGCGACATCTCGGAGAGCGCCATACGGTGACTGACCAGCGGCCGGACCTGACCTGATGCCAGCAGCCCCAGGCAGTGCTCGTATTCGCCCCACGTATAGCAAAGCCTCCCGAGCACCCGCAATTCCCTCCGCACGATGGGAGCCGGCGCGATCGCCGCCGCGCCGTGGTAGACGCCCAGCAGGATCACCCGCGCGCCGCGGCCGGCGGCCTCGCAGGCGGTGGCCACCAGTGACGGGGCGCCGGTGGCCTCGACGACCACGCTCGCCCCACCCCCGGTGATCCTCCACACGGCGGCGACAGGATCCTCGGTCCTCGCATCCACCGTGATGTCGGCGCCCACCTCGCGGGCCGCCGCCAGGGCGTCGTCCCGCCGGCCCACGGCGATCAGGCGGCGGGGGCGGCGCAGTCGGGCCGCCTGGAGCGCGTAGAGGCCGATGGCGCCCACCCCGAACACCGCCACCGTGTCGTCGCCCTGGATCACCGCCGCCTCCACGCCGTGATAGGCCGACGCCAGGGGGTCGGCGGCCGTGGCCTTGTCGAACGAGAGGCCGGGCGGGATGTGGTGGAGGTTGCGGGCGGGCGCCACCATGTACTCCGCGAACCCGCCGTTGGCGTCGATCCCCAGCTCGACGAGCCGCTCGCACAGTTCCGGCTGGGCGGTCCGGCAGGGCCCGCAGAGACCGCAGGCGACGACCAGATCGACCGCCACGCGCTCGCCGGGACGGAACCCAAGTACCCCCTCCCCCACGCGGTCCACGTCCCCCGCGACCTCGTGCCCGGGGATGAGGGGGGTCGGCACGGGACGGATCCCGTTGAAGATGGGCAGGTCCGAGCCGCAGATCCCCGCGGCCCGGACCCGCACCCGGACCCACCCGGGCGGCGGCTCAGGAACCGGGACGTCCTTGAGGACGAACCCCGGACCCGGCCGCTCTTTGACCACCGCCAGCATGGGCCGGAGGAATCAGACCGGCGCCGTCGCCCCGACCCGCGCGAGCACGCCCAGCAGCGCCTCCACCCCGTCGGAGGCCTGCTCCCGGGTGATGACCAGCGGCGGCACGAGGCGGAGGGTGGCCTCCCCACACTTGGTCAGCACGACCCCGGCGCGGGAGGCGCCCACCAGCACGTCGCGGATGCGCGCGGCGGCCGGCCGGCGGGTATCCGGGTCCACGAGGTCCGCGCCGAGCATCAGGCCCAGCCCGCGCACCTCGCCGATCTGCGGGATGCGGGTGCGGGCCGATTCGAAGGCCTCGCGGATGAAGGCGCCGACATCGCGGGCGCGGTCGAGCAGTCCCTCCGCCTCAATGACCTCGATCGTCGCCAGGCCGGCCGCGCAGGCGACGGGATTGCCGCCGAAGGTCGACCCGTGTGCGCCCGGTTCCCAGGCGTCGGCGATCTCGGCGCGCGCCAGCACCGCACCCAGCGGCAGTCCGCCGCCGAGGGCCTTGCCGAGGACGAGGATGTCGGGCTCCAGCCCCCAGTGTTCGACGGCGAACCACCTCCCGGTGCGGCCGAGGCCCGTCTGCACCTCGTCGGCGATCACCAGGAACCCGTGCCGGCGGGCCAAGGCCCACAGGCCCTCCAGGAACCCCGGCGGGGGGACGAGGTAGCCCCCTTCGCCCAGGATCGGCTCGACGACGACCGCGGCTACGTCCTCGGGCGGGAGAACCGTGCGGAAGGCGTCCTCCAGCAGGACCAGCGCCGCCCTCCCGCGCTCTTCGGGCGTGCTCCCCAACGGGAGGTGGGGCGCCGGGTAGACGGCGTGGTGGACCCCCGGCAGCAGCGCGGACAGGCGACGGCGGTAGGCGGCGACGCTCGCCGTCAGCGCCAGCGCGCCCATCGGCCGGCCGTGGAAAGCGTGGTGGAAGGTGATGACCATGGGCCGACGCGTGGCGTAGCGCGCCAGTTTGACCGCGGCTTCGACCGCCTCGCTGCCGCTGTTGAGCAGGATGCCCTTGCCAGCGGCCAGCCGGCCCGGCGCGAGCCGACGCAGCGTCCCCAGCAGACGCACATACGGTTCCATGACGCCGATGTGCGCCGCGGCGTGCATGAGCGTCCGGGCCTGGGCGACGACCGCCTCGACGACCCGGGGATGGCCGTGGCCGACGGCCATGGTGGCGATGCCGGCCGCGAAGTCCAGGTAGCGCCTGCCGTCGGCATCGTAGAGGTAGACACCTTCGCCCCGGGCGAAGGTCAGGTCGGTGTAGCGGTAAATCGCGGGCATGGTGACTTCCTGAAACCGGCGCAGCAGGTCTTCGGACGTGGACATCGACGGATCCTCCCTGCCCCCTGGGGGTACTTCGGTTCCCCCCCCGCAGGCCCTCCTTAGTCTGTCAACGTCCGACCCGCCGGCACTATGCTGGAAGGGGATCTGCCGTGCAGCACGTCCTGCCATCGCCGCTTACGGCCGCCCGCTGTGGCCTCTGCCGGGCCTCGTCAACGCTCATCTCCCGGGAGCTGCGCGTCTGCGCGGCGTGCATCCGGACCGATCCGGACCGCGCGCTTGCCCCTCACCGCGGCAGCCCACCGTCGGGCGCGGCGGCTCTTCCGGTTGCCCGAACAGCCGCCCCAGTCGGCCGAGGGCATTCCGTGCTCGCTGTGCGCGCAGGAGTGCCGGATGGCCGAGGGCGAGCGCGGCTACTGCAACCTCCGGGAGAACCGCGGGGGCAGGATGGCCATGCTGGCCGGCGGCCCGGATGCCGGCATCCTCCACTGGTACTACGATCCGCTGCCCACGAACTGCGTGGCAATGGACGTCTGCGGCGAGCGGGGGACATCCGGCAGGGACAACCTGGCCGTGTTCTACGGCGCATGCGCGCTCAACTGCCTGTTCTGCCAGAACTGGCACTACATGGAGAACGCCGCCGCCCTGCGCCCGCGGGTGAGCGCGGCCGAACTGGCCGACGCCGCCACAGCCCGCGTCGCGTGCGTCTGCTTCTTCGGGGGCGATCCCGCCCCGCAGGTCCCCCACGCGCTGGCCGTCTCGCGCCTGGTCGGGAGGCGCGGTCGCGTCCGGATCTGCTGGGAGACCAGCGGGACGATGCACCCCGCCTCCCTCAGGCGCGCCGTCGACGTCTCGCTGGCAAGCGGGGGCACCGTCAAGTTCGACCTGAACGCTCACAGCGAGGCGCTCCACATCGCGCTGACCGGGATGGACAACCTGCCGACGACATCCCGCGCCCACGCGCAGCGCTGCCTGGACGCGGCCCGCGATGCGGGGCTGCGGCGCGTCGCCCTGGGCAATGTCCACCTGCTTGGCGACCTGTACTGAGCGGAGAGAGCGGACTGCTCAGACCGCGCGGCCCGCCCGCAGGAGGCGGCCCGAGTTGAGCAGGATGAACACGTCGGGGACGACCTGGGCCGCCGCGGCGAAGATGGGCGGGAGCACCCCCGAGGCCGCCAGCGCGATGCCCACCACGTTGTAGGCCACCGCGCCAAGCAGGTTCTGCCGGATCACGGCAAACGCCCGCCGGCCGATGCGCACGGCCCCGGGCACCAGGCGCCAGTCGTCCCGCAGCAGGGCCACATCCGCGGCCTCGATGGCCGCGCCGGTGGCCGCCCCCATGGCAATGCCCACGTCGGATTGGGCCAGTGCCGGCGCGTCGTTGATCCCGTCGCCGACCATGGCGACGACGCGGCCCTGGCGCTGCAGGCGCCGGACCACGGCGATCTTGTCCTGGGGGAGCAGGTCGGCCTGGAAATCGATCCCCAGCGGTTGGGCGATCGCGCGGGCGACCCGGGCGTTGTCGCCCGTCAGCATGGTGAACTGTCGGATGCCCAGGCGGCGCAACTGCTCGAGGGCCTCGGGGACCTCAGGCCGGGGCGCATCGGCGACGGCGACCAGCCCGATGACCGCCCGGTCCTCCGCCACGTAGACGACCGTCTGTCCCTGCGCCTCAAGATCGCGGGCCCGACGGTCCATCGCCTCGGCCACCTCGAACCCCTGGTCCTCAATGAACCGGCGGCTGCCGACGGCGATTTGCCGCGCGGCCTCGCGCAGGACCACGCCCTGCCCCGGGGCCACCTGGACGTCGGCTGCCTGGCCGCCGCTGATGGGGCTCCCGTCGGGCCAGCCTGCTGCGGAGGCCGGCCGGTGCGGCGCCGCAGTCCCCGCGGCCGCGGTGATCGCGGCCGCGATGGGGTGCTCGGAGTAGCGCTCAGCGGCTGCGGCCGCGGCCAGGACCTCCCCGGCGTCGCGCCCGTCTGCGGGACACACCTCGGTCACGCGCGGCCGGCCGAGGGTGAGGGTCCCGGTCTTGTCCAACAGGATCGCGTCGGCCCGGGCCAGCGCCTCCAGCGCGGTCCCGCCCTTGACCAGGATCCCGCCCCGGGCGGCCCGGCCCACTGCGGCGATGACCGCCACGGGCGTGGCGAGGGCGATCCCGCAGGAGCAGGAGACGACCAGCACTGCGACCGCCGCCGTCGCCGATCCCCCCAGCAGCCAGGTGCCCGCCGCCACCGCCGCCACGATGGGGATGTAGTAGGCCGTCACGCGGTCCGCGAACCGCTGCGCCCGGCTCTTGTAGGCCTCCGCCTCCTCGACCAGGCGGACGATGCGGCCGAACGTGGAGTCGGGACCGACATGCTCGGCCCGCACCCGCAGGACTCCGTCCAGGTTGATCGTCGCTGCCAGCACGGCCTGACCCGGCCCGCGCTCGACCGGCACCGACTCCCCGGTGATCGGCGCCTGGTTGACCGACGCCCGGCCAGAGACCACCACGCCGTCGGTTGGGATCCGCTCGCCGGGTTTGACCAGCACGATCTCGCCAGGACGGATTTGCGCGGCCGGGACCATCGTCTCCTGGCCGTCGCGACCCACGCGGGCCTCCAGTGGCTGCAGGGCCACCAATTCGCGGATGGCCGCGCGCGCCCGACCGGCCGCGTAGGCGTCGAGGAAATCGGCGAACCGCATGAAGACGACGATGACCGCCGCCGCCCCGTACTCGCCGATCGCCAGGGCGCCGGCGATCCCCAGGGTCATCAGGGCATGGGGGGTGACGGTGCGGGCGCGCAGGGCGAGGGCGACCCTGCGGAAGATGGGGAACCCGCCGACGAGCACCGCCGCCACCGCCACGGGCGCTGGGACGAGCCGCGAGGCGGCCTCGACCCAGCCCAGGCGCTCGGCGGCCAGGCCCCCCAGCACGGCCGCCGCGACCGCCACCACGAAGAGCCCCGAGACGATATCCGGAAGCGGCGGCCGGGCGCTCGCCTCCGGTCCGCCGGAGACGCGATAGCCCAGGTCCTCGATCGTGCGCGCCAGCGCGGCCAGCGACGTGCGCGCGGGGTCGAACACCACCGTGGCGCGCTCGGCCCCCAGCGAGACCCGGGCCTGCTCGACCCCGCCGACCCGCTGCAGCGCCCGCTCGATCTTCAGCGCGCAGTCGGCGCAGTCCATCCCGGCAATGGGAATCTCGCGGCGGACGGTGGTGGTCACGAACGGCGCCCGTTGTAGCGCGTGCAGCGGAAGATCTGCTCGCCGACCTTCTCCAGCAGCCGCTCGGCCCGGCCGAGCAGGTCCAGGACCAGGGAATCGGCGATGGCGTACTCGACGTACTGGCCGCGCCGCTGCCGGGTGACGAGCCCGCAGTCCTCCAGGCAGGCGAGGTGCATCGAGGTGTTGGGCTGGCTCAGGCCGGCGCGCGCGGCGATGTCGGTCACGCATCGCGGGCCGCCGCGGAGCGCCTCCAGGATGGCCAGCCGCGACGGGTCCGAGAACCCCCTGAAGAGTTTGACCTTCAACGATCGCTCGTCCAGCGCCACGGGCACGGGCGGCCCTCCTGAGATGTATCAATATTCAATTATATCCTAATGGGTTTGGCGCCAGGGGGTCAACGGGTCGCGAGCGCACCGCACCGGATCGAGCCGGATCGGGGCGGGGGGCTGGCCGCGCCTACGGCCGGGCGAACACCGCCACGATGTTCTGGCCGCCGAAGCCGAACCCGTTGGCGATGGCCGCCCGCACCGCGGCGCGCCGGGCCACGTTGGGCACGCAGTCCAGATCGCAGGCCGGATCCTGCCGGTCCAGGTTGATCGTCGGCGGGATGATGCCCTCATGGATGGCCTTAACCGCCACCAGCGAACTCAGCGCGCCGGCCGCGCCCATGAGGTGGCCGACCATGGACTTGGGAGAACTCACCGCCACCCGGTCCGCATGAGCCCCGAACGTCTGGCGGATGGCGCGCACCTCGGCGACGTCGCCGATCGGCGTCGAGGTGGCGTGGGCGCAGATGTAGTCGATGTCCTCGGGGGCCAGCCCCGCGGACTGCAGCGCGAGGGTCATCGCGCGGGCCGCGCCCCGGCCCTCGGGGTCCGGCGCCGTGATGTGGTAGGCGTCCGCCGTCGCCGCCCCGCCCAGCACGGCCGCGTACGGACGGGCCCCCCGCGCCTCGGCGTGCGCGCGCCGCTCCAGCACCAGCGCCACCGCGCCTTCCCCGAAGACGAACCCTTCGCGGTCGGCATCGAAGGGACGGCTGGCCCGCTCGGGCTCGTGGTTGCGCCGGGAGAGGGCGCGCATGTTCGCCATCCCCGAGAGCGCCAGCGCGGTCAGCGCCGCTTCGCTGCCGCCGGCGATGATCACGTCGGCCTCGCCGTCGCGGATCAACCGGAGCGCATCCACCACCGCCTGCACACCGGCGGCGCACGCGGCCGTCGAGGTAATCACCGGGCCGCGCAGCCCCAGGCTGATGGAGATCTGGCAGGCGCCGATGTTGGGCATCATCATGGGCACGAACAGGGGGCTGACCCGGCGCGGCCCGCGCTCGGCGAGCACGGCCGTCTCGCGCTCCACCAGGCTCATGCCGCCGCCGCCGGTGTTCATCACGACGCCGATCCGGTCGGGGTCGGCGTCGTTCATGCGCAGGCCGGCATCGGCCATGGCCTGGATGCTGGCCGCCAGGGCGAACACCGTGAACCGCTCCAGCCGGCCGGCACTCCTGGCGTCCACGTACGGCGCGGGATCGAAGCCCTTCACCTCGGCCGCGATCTGCACCGGGAGAGCAGATGGGTCGAAGAGGGTGATCCTGCCGACCCCGGACCTGCCAGCGCACAGGGCCTGCCAGGTCTCCGCCGCGGTCAGGCCCACCGGGGTGACCGCGCCGAGACCGGTCACGACCACCTCGCCACGCGGAACACTCACGACAGTATCGTACCAGAGTCCAGGATGGGCGAGCACCACAGCCCTGACGGCGAGCCTGTCCTCAGGCCGAGGGCAGAGCCGACGCGCCGACGGCCTCGACCACCGCCTTGACGAAGTCCGCCTCGGACACCGCACCCAGGATCTCGCCGGTCTCGTTGACCACCGTCTTGGGAACCGCGTACACCGCGTACCGCTGCGCCAGATCGGGGAACTCGCTCGCCTCCCAGATGTCGACCCGCACGCGCGGAGACGCGATCGCCAGGTTGGCGGCCAGCCTGGCCGCCCTGGGGCAGTGGGGTCAGGTCGGGGTGACGAACACCTGGAGGTGTGCTTCGCCGGGCAGGGCGGCCAGCGTCTCCATCGTCTGCGCGGAGACCGACGCGCGCCCCCTGGAGACGTCCAGGATCAGGTCCACCAGGGTGACGAACTCATAGCCGGCCGGCATGCCAAAGTAGCGCACGCCGAAGTCCTGCGCGCCGACGACGGCCGTGGCGGGCGTGCGCCCAATCCCGTACTGCGCCGCCAGCTCGGGCTCGCCGACCAGGCTGTGTTCCTCCAGTGCGATGCGGTCGGACAGCGCGGCGACCTCCTTGAGGATCCGGCGCGTGTACTCGGCCATCTCCCAATCCTGGCCCGGCAGGGCCAGGCCCCCGGCACTCGGCGCGAAGAACACCAGCCGGACCTCGTGTACCATCTCCTCGGCGAACCGCGTGCGGAGGAAGGCGGCATCCTGATCGTTGAGCAACGGCATGAACGCTCCCTTCTCCTCGACCCTTCGCGCCAACGAGTCCACGGGGGCCCGTATTCCCCCGGGACAGGAGCCGGCGTCCCGACGGCGAACACAGCGACGGTGGAACAGCAGCCGTTCGAGGAAGACCTCAAGGTGCTGGCGCACCTGCGCGGGTACGCCGAGGACCTGCGACACTACAGCAACCTGATCAAGCAGGCCCATCCCCGCGGCTCCTCGGCCCTGCGCCTGGTGCTGGATCGGCCCGCGGCGTCCGCCTCGCTGATCGCGGCGGTGTGCCGGTACGTGGCCGAGGGGGTCCCGATCGCCAGCGCGGTGGAGGCGGCGGACCTCTACGGCCTGCCGCCGGCGCGGTTCCTCGACGAGGTGGCCTCCCGGCCGGACTTCCCCGCGCCGCTGTTCGCGGTGGACCGCAGACGGCTGTGGCGGCGGTCGGATCTGGAAGCCTACCGGGCGCAGCAGCCGGGATGAGGTCCGATGGCGAAGGTGGCCCTGTGGGTGGTCTGCCCCAACTGCGGCACGACGTTCGACAGCGGGCTGCGGATGGACGAGCGGTCCTTCCAGCGCGGCACCCTGGCCGTCAACTATCACACGTGCCCTCGCTGCGGCGTGCGGGAAACCTACCGCAAGGGAGATTATCAGACAAGACCCGCGCCGCCCGGGAGACCGCTGCCAGCGCGGTGAGATGAGCGGTCGCGTTGCCATCGTCGGGGTGGGTTGGACCGGCTTCCGTCCGGTCTCGCCCGAGGTCTCGTACAAGGAACTCATGTACGAGGCGGCCGCCCGCGCCTACGCTGACGCGGGCATCGATCCCCGGCGCGACGTGGACAGTTTCGTCACCGTCTCCGAAGACTTCCACGAAGGGACCAGCATCTTCGACGAGTACGTGCCCGACCAGCTGGGCGCCGCCCAGCGTCCGGTGCACACCATCACCGGCGACGGCCTCCACGCCCTGGCCGCGGCGGTCATGCAGATTCTCACCGGCCGGTTCCGCATCGTGGTCGTCGAGGGCCACAGCAAGGCCAGCAACGTCCTCACGCTGCCGGAGATCACCGCCTACGCGCTGGACCCGGTGCTCAACCGGCCCCTCGGCGTGCATCCTGTGGCCGTGGCCGGGCTGGAGGCCAGCCGGTACCTGCACGAGAGCCGGACGACGCGCGAACAGTGCGCCGCGGTGGTCGCCAAGAACCGCCGCCACGCGCTCTGCCATCCGTCCGCGGCCTACGGGGCGGACGTCTCCGTGGACGACGTGCTGGCCGCCGAGGTCGTCGCGGCTCCGCTCGGACGCCTGGAGATCAGCGACTGCGCCGACGGCGCCATCGTCATGGTCCTCGCCGACGAGCCCACGGCGCGGCGCCTGTCGGCGCACCCCGTCTGGGTCCGCGGGGTGGGCTGGGCCACCGACAGCCCGACGCTGGAGAGCCGCGCCTGGGCCCGGGCGGTCTACGCCGCGCGCGCGGCGGCGATGGCCTACCGGATGGCCGGGATCGCCGACCCGAGAGAGGCCATTCACTTCGCCGAGGTGGACGACACGTACGCCTTCAAGGAACTGCAGCACCTGGAGGCGCTCGGGCTCTGCGCCTGGGGCGAGGCCGGCCGCCTGACGGCCGACGGCGCCACCGCCGCCGCGGGCCGCCTGCCGGTCAACGTGTCCGGCGGGAGCCTGGGCGGTGGACACCTGCTCGAAGCGAACGGCCTGGCGCGCGCGCTGGAGGTCGTCCTGCAACTGCGGGGAGCGGCCGGCGCTCGTCAGCTCCGCGGCATCACCACCGGCCTGGCCCAGTCATGGCGCGGCCTCCCGACCGCCACCGGCGCCGTGGCGGTGATGGCGTCATGAGCATGCGGCGGGTGGCCGTGGTCGGGGCCGGGATGACCCGCTTCGTCCGCCGGGCCCTGGAGACGCCTAAGGAACTCGCCTGGCAGGCCGCCCGGGCGGCGCTGGAGTCCTGCGGGCTCGGCCTCGACCGGGTCGACGGCGTCTGCATCGGCAGCGCGCCCGACGCCTTCGACGGCGTGCACATGAAGGGGGAGTACCTCGCCGACGGCAGTGGCGGGTGGGGCAAGCCGACCATGCGGTCCTTCGTCGGCGGGGGGACGGGCGTGTTCGTCGCGGCGCAGGCCTGGTACCACGTGGCCAGCGGCCTGTTCGACGTGGTGCTGGCGGTGGCCGAGGAGAAGATGTCGAGTTTCTATCCGCACGCCCAGGCCGCGTTCCTCACGATCTTCGACCACACGACGGAGCGCCCGCTGCAGCCCAACCTCCTGTGGATCTTCGCCTTGGAGATGAACCGGTACATGCAGACCTACGGCATCTCCAAGCGCGATATCGCGCTGGTGGCCGTGAAGAACAAGCGCAACGCCGTCCATCACCCCGCGGCGATGCTGGGGGAGGCCGACATCACGGTCGAGGACGTGCTCAACTCCGAGGTCCTGGCCTGGCCGGTCCAGCGCCTGGACGTCAGCCCGGTGAGCGACGGCGCGGTCGCCGTCGTCTTCGCCTCGGAAGAGGCCGCATCCCGCATCACCGACCGGCCGGTCTGGGTGCAGGGCGTCGGGTGGAACCTCGATACTGCCTACTGGACGAACCGCGATCTGGCCTATCCGGAGTACGTGGAACGGGCGGCCCGGATGGCCTACGAGATGGCGGGCGTCCGCGAGCCGCGCAAGGAGATCCACGTTGTCGAGCCCTACGATCCCTTCGACTACAAGGAACTCCACCACCTGGAGGGGCTGCTGCTCGCCGACCGCGGGAAGGCGCCGGAACTGGTGGCCCAAGGCGTGACGCTGCGCGACGGGACGATGCCGTCGTGTCCGTCCGGGGGGCTGCTCGGCGTGGGCAACCCCATCTCGGCGGCCGGGCTGATGAAGGTCGCGGAACTGTTCTGGCAACTCCGGGGGGAGGCGGGCGGGCGGCAGGTGCCGGGGCGGCCCGAGCGGGGCCTGGCCCAGGCATGGGGCGACCTGATGCAGGTGGGGACGGTCGTGATCCTCGGCACGCGGCGGCCCGAGTGAGGCGGATGAGGAGGCCCCGGACGGGATGAAGGAGCGCACCGCACCTCTGCCCGCCACGGCGCTGACCGAGGCGGATATTGCCGGCGGGCGCGTGCTCTCGGTGCAGTCCCGCCTGCGGGCGGACTACGCCTGGGACGCGGGACTGGCCATCGGCCGCTACCTGGAAGGCCTGCAGGCCGGCTCGATCCTCGGCGTCCACTGCCGCCGCTGCCGGCGGACTGTGGTGCCGCCGCGGGCGTTCTGCGAGCAGTGCTTCGGCCCCATGGACGCGTTCGTGCCCCTGGCAGACACCGGGACCGTGAACACCTTCTCGCTGTGCTACGTCACCTGGAACGTCCAGCGCATCGAGCAGCCGCTGATTCCGGCCGTGATCGACCTGGACGGCACCTCGCCCCGCTGCGGCATCCTCCATCTGCTCGGCGGGGTCAGACCCGACGCCGTGCGGGTCGGCCTGCGCGTGCGGGCGGTGTGGAAGCCCGCGGGCAGGCGCCAGGGCGCCATCACCGACATCCGCTACTTCCAGCCGGTGGGGCGAGGCTCGTGATGCCGCTGGAACCGACGCGGCACGTCGAGCGGCTGCGGACCTGGCGGGGGACCCTGCCGGTCGCCAACCGCTACACGTACGGTCCGGCCGCGGAGCGGTTCTTCCGCGCGCTCAAGGACGACGCGCGGCTGCTGGGGACCCGCTGCGGACGCTGCGGGATCACCTATGTGCCCGGCAGGTTGTTCTGCGAGCGCTGCTTCGACGAGTTGAACGAGTGGACCGAGGTGGGACCGGCAGGCACCGTCGAGGCGGTGACCACGGTGCACTGGGGACCGGACGGATCGCGCCTGGAGCGGCCGGTCCTGCTGACGCTGGTCCGACTGGACGGCGCGGACACAGTCGTCTTCCACTATCTGGGGGATGTGGCGCCTGCCGACGTCAGGATCGGGTTGCGGGTTAGGCCCGCCTTCAAACCCCCAGAGGAGCGGACGGGCTCAATCCTGGACATCGTCCACTTCGCGCCCGCATAGAGGGATCGGGTCGAGGCTTCGACCCGGAAAGCACGTCCATGCGGAGAGCCATTACCTCCGGGAGTGGTGCCCCTCGACGATGCGGCGCATGTCCTCCAGCAGGCGGAGGGTATCGGCCTCGAAGGTCTCCTGGATCAGGGCGAACTTCCCCAGTTGCTCGGGCGTCAAGACTGCGGCGATGGCCTGCAACTCACGCTGGCGACGGACGTTCATCTCGGCGCGCAGCGCGTTCAACTCGGCCACCCGGGCCCGGATCAACTCGTCGTCCCGCGGGGTCTGCGCTGTCAACTGCCTGATCTCTCGCACCAGCGGCCGCGCCCGGCGCCCCATCTCCAGCCGGATGTTCTTCAGCGCCTTGATCCGGGGCAGGATCTTGACGATCTGGCCCTCGGCCAGGTCCAGTTCGTCCACCAGGCGCCAGAGCAGGAACGCCTCGATGATCCGCTCGCCCCTGGGCGTGGGCTGGACTTCCTGACCCGTCGCAGGCAGGACGAGGGCGGCGGCCGCAATGAGCAGCCCGGCCAGCAGGCGCCCGGCGGGCGCGATCACGGCGGCCTCCGGTCGGTGACGTCGTCGGTCTCGAGCACGAGGCCCGCCCGCCACGTGTCGAGCACCTCCCCCAGCGACGGGAGCGTGGCGGACATCGTCTCGGTCACCAGTCCGCGGGCGCGAAGGGTGACGGGATCGAGCGCGGGGGGGCGCGGCGGGGTCAGCCGCACCGCCGCGAAGACCGCGAACGCCAGCGCGGCGGCGGCGGCCAGCGTTCCCCGGGCATGGCGCGGTGAGGCCATCCACCGGCGCACGTGGAGGGGCCACGGCTGCCGCTTCAGGGCGATCCGCGCCTGGAGCCGGTCGGTGAACTCCGCCCAGAAGCCGGGCGGCACGACAAACGCGCCGGCACCGCGCAGCCGCGCCACCGTGGTCTCGATGGCGGCCGCCTCACGGCGACAGCCGGCGCAGACCGCCAGGTGCTCGGCGATCCCGGTGCGCTCCTGCGGCGGCAGCGTCCCGGTGATCGCCTCGACCAGGTCCTCGAGCACCTGGCGGCAGCGCGGCGTCACGGCGCGCGCACCCCCTGCGCCTCCAGCGCCTGCCGCAGCCTCCGCACCGCGGCGAACATCGTCGCCTTCACGGTCCCCTCCGAGCAGCCCATGATACGGGCGATCTCCTGATACGGGAGGTCCTGGTACAGCCGCAGGACGGTCATGGCCCGCTGCCGCGGCGGCAGCGCCGCCACCGCGCGCGCGATGAGCCGGCCGAGCTCGCGCCTCTGGGCCTCCTCGTCGAGGCCCGGAGCGGCGAAGCGGTCCAGCAGGCTCTCATCGGTATCGGGCAGCGCGATCCGGGCGCGCCGGTCTCGGGCGTCCAGGCACAGGTTGACGGTGATCCGGTAGAGCCAGGTGGAGAGCTGCGAACGGCCGTCGAACCGCGGGAGCGCCCGGTGGGCACGGATGAAGACCTCCTGGGTCACGTCCGCGGCATCCTCGTGGCTCCCGAGCATCCGCCGCGCGACGCGATAGACGCCCTCGCGGTACTTGATGACGAGCGCGGCGAACGCGCTCTCCTCGCCGCGCCTGAAGGCCTCCAGGAGGTGGCGGTCCTCGGCGTCCACGGTCGCTCTCCGTCAAGTGTAACATCGCGCAGGAGACCCGGGTTTAGCCGGTCGCTCGGGGTGGAAAAAGGTGCTACTATGAGGACACGACCCATACACAAGGGGGGGAGAGAGCCACATGCCATTCGAACTGCCTCCGCTGCCGTACGCGTACGACGCGCTGGAACCGCACATCGACGAGCAGACCATGCGCATCCACCACGACAAACACCATGGCGCGTACGTGACGAACCTGAACAAGGCGCTGGAGAACGCGGCGAACCTGCAGGGGAAGACCATCGAGGACCTCCTGATGAACCTGGCTGCCGTGCCCGAGTCCATCCGCACGGCGGTGCGGAACAACGGGGGCGGCCACTACAACCACACGATGTTCTGGAACATCATGGGCCCCGGAGGGGGCGGCGCGCCGAGGGGCGACCTGGCGAAGGACATCGCCGCCGCCTTCGGCTCGTTCGACGCCTTCAGGGAGGCGGTGAATACCGCCGGCCTGGGCCGGTTCGGTTCCGGTTGGGCCTGGCTCGTGCTCGACGGCAACGGCAAGTTGACGGTCACCAGCACGCCCAACCAGGACAACCCGCTGATGGACGGCCAGAAACCCATCATGGGCGTGGACGTCTGGGAGCACGCCTACTACCTGAAGTATCAGAACCGCCGGGCCGACTACCTGCAGGCGTGGTGGAATACGGTCAACTGGACGGAAGTGGAGGCGCGGTACGCGAGGGCCAGGCAGGGGAAGCTACCCTAGCCCCGCCCGGCTCCGCTGTCATGGCGCGTTCAGGCAGAGCAGGAGGCCGAGAGCCGAAGCCGAACCATGCGCAGCGTGAAGGTGGAGGGCCATGGAAGAGGTCGAGCTGTGTTGCCCCTACTGTGAAGCGGTGATGGAGCAGCGCTTTCACCTGCACATGCCGGAGTTCGTCTGGTACGAGTGCCCCATCTGCGGGCATCGCGCCGAACCGCGCGGCGGGCACTACGTGACGCCCGAGGACGAGGCCGAAACCCGCCAGCCGTCGCCCTACTAGCCGCGCCCGCCTGTCCTCTGCGGGTCAGGTCTGCTCCGGGGCCATCCGCTCCCTGACCGCGGCCGCGATGTAATCTGCCAGCCGGTCCAGGACGACCTCGCCGAGCTCGGGCCGCGCGAGGGTGGCATCCCCGATGATGCCGTTGGGCGTCACGGCCCGCAGGCCGCGCCGGAAGAGGTCGTCGGGATCGATCGGCCCCACCAGCCCGCGCTCCAGACGCCCGGCGTCCACCAGATGCGGGTGGAGCCGCATCATGATCGAGGTCTCCGTGGCGTCGGCGTGAATGACCTCCACGTCCTGGAGGGCGCCGAGACCCGCGGCGGTCTCGACCATCAGCCGGGACATCGCCATCAGGTCCCGGCGTCCCGCGAACTCGACGATCCGTATGCCCCGCTGCCCGAACTCCTCGCGCAGTCGGCGCGCGGCGATCTCGAGGGCGTCGAAGTTCCCGCCGTGCGACGAGAGCAACACGAAGGTGTCGAACCCGTGCGGGACCAGCGACCGGACGTAGGCCATGACGGTCTGGATGAAGACCTCCTGCGGTACCGACAGGCTGCCGGGAAACGCCAGGTGGTGGTCGGAGCAGCCGGGCCGGATCACCGGGGCCAGCAGCGCCCGGCCGAGCCGGCGCGCCACCCGCTCGCCCACCGCGTGGCCGATGGCCGCGTCGGTGACCATCGGGAGGTGCGGGCCGTGTTGCTCGACGGATGCGGTCACGATCACGACGGTGCGGACGCCGGCCCCCAGGGCCTGCTCCACTTCCGGCCAGGAGAGTTCTTCCAGCAACACGGTGTCCTTCATCTCGCCCTCCTCATGGCACCTCGTGTTCCAGACCGGCGAGCGCACCGCGGGCCTGGACTGCGCGGCCGTCGACCACCGTGGCCAGCGCCTGCACGCGGAGCAGGTCCTCGGGCGATCCGGCATACGGATTGCGGTCCAGCACGATGAAGTCGGCGACCTTGCCCGGTTCCAGCGAGCCCTGCCACGTCTCTGTGCCGGCCGCGTGCGCCGCCCCCACCGTATACGCGCGCACGGCCTCCTCCAGCGTCAGGCATTCTTCCGGATACCACGACCGGCCGCCGGGCTCGCCCTCCCGGCGCCGGGTCACCGCCGCATAGAGCCCGCGCCAGGGGTCAGGGGTCTCCACCGGCGCGTCGGATCCAAACGCCAGAACCGCGCCGCTGGCCGCCAGCGATCGCCAGGCATACGCCCACCGGGCGCGGGCCCCCCAGTAGCGCTCGGCGATCTCCCGATCGGCGGTGGCGTGGATCGGCTGCATCGAGGCGACCACGCCCAGCCGCGCCAGCCGCGGCAGGTCGTCGGGATGGAGGAGCTGCGCGTGCTCAATGCGGTGTCGCGCGCCGATCCGCCGTGACGCGGCGGCGTGCCGCTCGTACACATCGAGCACGTCGCGGTTCGCGCGGTCGCCGATGGCGTGGATCGCGGTCCACAGGCCTGAGGCGACCGCGCGCCCGACCAGGGCGTCGAGTTCCTCGGGCGCGCGCACGCGGATACCCGTGTTCTCCGGCTGGCCGTCGAAGGGCGCCAGCATGCTGGCGGTCTGCGAGCCGAGGGTCCCGTCGGCGAAGATCTTCACCGGCCCTACGCGGAGCATCGCATCGCCCAGGCCGGTACGGACGCCGGCCGTCGCCGCGGCCTCCAGGTGCCGGTCGGGCAGGCAGGCGACGACCCGGAGGGTCAGGGCGCCCCGCGCATGCAGCCGCTGGAGGGCGGCGAAGTGGTCGGCCGTCGCTGCCCCGGGGCTGGTGAAGGCGTGGGCGCCGGTGATCCCAACCCGGTGCAGGTGGGCGGCGGCGGCCAGGGCCGCGCGTTCGAGTTGCTCCGGGGTCGGCGGAGGGATGACGCGGCGGACCAGCGCCGTGGCTTCTTCTTTCAGGAGACCGTCGGGAACACCGGCGGCATCGCGCCCGATGACGCCGCCGGGCGGGTCGGGGGTCTCGCGCGTGATCCCGGCCGCGCGCAGGGCCGCCGAGTTCACCCACAGGAGGTGGCCGTCCTTGCTGGTCAACGCCGCCGGCTGGTCGCCGGTGACCGGATCCAGGTCGGCACACGTGGGGAACCGATCGTCCGCCCACAGGTTCCTGTCCCAGCCGCAGCCGAGGATCCAGGCGTCATGCGGCTGGCCCGCGGCGGCAGCCGCCACCGTCCGGACGGCCTCCGCGATCGAGCGGGTCTCCCGAAGGGCGACCTGCAGCAGCCCGAGGCCGTAGCCGACGAGGTGGATGTGCGCGTCGACAAGACCCGGGAACACGGGGCGGCCCAGCAGGTCGATGCGCCGGGCACGGGGGAAGGCCGCCAGGAGGTCGTCGGACCCTCCGACCGCCAGCAGCCGCCCGCCGGCGATGGCCAGGGCCTCCGCATCGGGGGCCGGACCGCCACGGGCGTGGACGCGCGCCCGATAGAACACCACGAGGGACATGGGCAGGGGAAACGTTCCGCGGCGAGCCGTGCTCTCCTACCGGGAGCCTGGCAGCGCCCGGAGCAGCCTCGCCATCTGGATCGCCGCCTGCGCCGCCTCCTCGCCGCGGTGCACCGTGCCGCCGGCGCGCGCGGCCGCCTGGGCGGGGTCGAACACCGCCAGCACCTCGTTGATGAGCGGCACGCCGGTCTCGAGGGCGACCCGCGCGATTCCCGCCGCCGCGTTCTGCGCCACCAGGTCGAAGTGCAGCGTCTCACCCTTGATCACGCACCCCAGGCAGATGACCGCGTCGTACCGCCGGGTCTCGGCCAGGCGGCGGGCCACCAGGGGGATCTCGAGGGCGCCGGGCACCCAGGCCACGTCCACCCGCGCGGCGCCCCGCTGCTCCAGGACCGCCTGGGCGCCCTCCAGGAGCCGCTGCGTGATGGCCTCGTTGTAGCGGCTGACGACGATGGCAAACGACAGGCCGGTGGCGTCGTCGCCGCCGCGGTAGACGCTGGACCCGGCGTTCATGGCGCCAGCGGTCACGGAGCGGTCACCTCTACTCGAGGCTGAGCAGGTGCCCCAGGCGGTGGCGCTTGGCCTTCAGGTAGGCGTAGTTCTCGTGGTTCGGCGGGATCTCCAGGGGCACGCGTTCGACGACCTGGAGCCCGTAGCCCTCCAGCCCGGCCCGCTTCAGCGGGTTATTGGTCAGCAGGCGCATCTGCCGCACGCCGAGGTCGGCCAGGATCTGGGCGCCGACGCCGTAGTCGCGCGGGTCCGGCGGGAACCCCAACAGTTCGTTGGCCTCCACGGTGTCGCTCCCCCGGTCCTGCAGCGCGTAGGCCCGGATCTTGTTGTCCAGCCCGATCCCGCGGCCTTCCTGGCGGATGTAGACGACCACGCCGCGGCCCTCCTGCTGGATCATGCGCATGGCCGCCTGGAGCTGCTCGCGGCAGTCGCACCGGAGCGACCCGAAGACTTCGCCCGTCAGGCACTCGGAGTGCATTCGGACCAGCACCGGCGCCCCGTCGTCGACGGCGCCTTTGACCAGGGCCATGTGGTGCGAACCGTCCAGGAGGTTCTCATAGACGACGCCGGTGAACTCGCCGACGGTGGTGGGCAGGCGGGTCTGGCCCTCCCGCCGCACGAACCGGTCGGTGCGCAGGCGGTGGCGGATCAGGTCCTTCACGGTGAGGATCTTCAGGCCGAAGCGCTTGGCCATCTGGCGCAGCTCCGGCAGACGGGCCATGGTGCCGTCTTCGTGGACGATCTCGCAGACGACCCCCGCGGGCTGGAGCCCGGCCAGACGCGCCAGGTCCAGCACGGCCTCGGTGTGCCCGGCGCGCCGCAGCACCCCGCCGGGCGCCGCGCGCAGCGGGAAGACGTGACCCGGCCGCACCAGGTCGTCGGGTCCGCCCTCTTTGGCCAGCAGGCGGATGGTGAGCGCGCGGTCGTGGGCCGAGATCCCCGTGCCGCCGCGGCGGGCGTCCACCGACACGGTGAACGCCGTCCCGTATTTTGAGGTGTTCTCGGTTACCATCAGGGGCAGCCGGAGGTCGTCGCACCGCTCCGGGGTGAGCGGGACGCAGATGAGCCCGCGGCCATGGGTCATCATGAAGTTGACGGCCTCCGGCGTGGCGTGCTCGGCCGCCATGATGAGGTCGCCCTCGTTCTCGCGGGCCTCGTCGTCCACGACGATGAGCATCCGCCCGGCCCGCAGGTCCTCCACCGCCTCCTCCACCGTGGCGAACTCGCTCCTGGCGACCTCGGTGCGATCCGTCATCTGCCCTGCGCTCCTCTCACGAGCCGTTCCACGTACTTGGCCAGGATGTCCACCTCGAGGTTGACGCGATCGCCGCAGCCCCGCCGCCCCAGCGTCGTGACCGCCAGGGTATGGGGGATCAGCGCCACGGCAAAGGGCCCCCCGTCGCGCGCACGCGCCACCGTGAGGCTGACCCCGTCCACGGCAATCGAGCCCTTCTCGACGATGTACGGCAGCAGGTCGAGCGGCGGCTGGATCTCCATCCAGACCCCGTCGCCTTGCGGCTCGAGGGCCGTGATCGTTCCCACGCCGTCGACGTGTCCCTGGACAATGTGGCCGCCCAGCCGCTGGTCGAAGCGCAGGGGGCGCTCCAGGTTGACGGGGTCGCCGGGCCGCAGCGCGCCCAGCGTCGTCCGGCGCAGCGTCTCGACCGCGAGGTCCACCTCAAACACCCCGCCATCGACCGCCACCATGGTCAGGCACACCCCGCTGACCGCGATGCTCTCGCCCACGCGGGCGCCGTCCAGCAGCGCCCCGGCGTGCACGCGCAGGCGCGCCCCGCCGGGCCCGTGCTCCACACGCCGGACCTCGCCCATCGCCTCGATGATGCCGGTGAACATCACCCCTCCTCCGCCGTGGCGAGGTAGCCTTCGACGGCGAGGTCCCCGCCCAGCGGCTGGACCTGCACGTCGCGCAGCCGGACCGCGCCGTTGACGCCGTTCAGGCCGGGACCGTCCACCGGTGTGGGCGCCTGCGCGCCGCCGATCAGGCGCGGGGCGATCAGCGCGATGACCTTGTCCACCACGCCCGAGGCCAGCGCCGAGGCGTTCACGGTCCCGCCGCCCTCGATGAGCACGCTGAGCAGCCCGCGGCGGCCCAACGTCTGCATCAGGGCGCGGAGGTCCACCGGGCCGCCGACATGGTCCTGCACCAGCACCTCCACGCCGGCACGGCGCAAGGCCTCCACGCGGTCTGCCGGCGCGACGGCGGTGGTGGCGATCAACGTCGGCGCGTCGGCCACGCCGGTCACCACGCGGGCGCCCGGCGGCGTCCGCAGCCGGGAATCCACCACGATGCGCAGGGGGTTGCGGGGCGCCGGTTCAGCGTCCGCCGGCAGCCGGCACGTCAGTTGCGGGTCGTCGGCCAGCACCGTCTGGACTCCCACCAGGGCCGCATCGTAGCGGTTGCGCAGTTCGTGCGCGTAGCGACGGGCGGCCTCGCCGGTGATCGCCGTCGCGCTGCCCCGGCGCGCGGCGGTCTTGCCGTCCAGACTCATCGCCCATTTGAGCGCGACGAACGGCAGGCCGGTCCGCCGGTGCTTGACGTAGAACTCGTTGACCCGCCGCGCCCGGGCTTCGAGGACGCCGACCGCCACGTCCACCCCGGCCTCCCGCAGCCGCGCGAGGCCCCTCCCGTTCACCTGGGGATCGGGATCGGCCATGGCCGCGACCACCCGGCGGACGCCGGCGTTGATCAGCGCTTCGGTGCACGGGCCGGTCCTGCCGGCGTGGCAGCAGGGCTCAAGCGTGACGTAGAGGGTTGCACCGCGCGCCCGACTGCCAGCCTCGCGCAGCGCCACGACCTCGGCGTGCGCCTCCCCGGCCCGCGCGTGGAAGCCACGCCCGACGACCTGCCCGTCGGCGACGAGCACGGCGCCGACCAGCGGATTGGGGCTCGTCCGCCCGGCCGCGCGTTGGGCGAGCGCGAGCGCTTCTTCCATCATCCTCGTGTCGTCTACCGTCATCCTGACCTGCGCGCAGCAAAACACGAACGCCCGGGATCAACGGACCTCCGGGCGCACCACACATCTGGAGCGGGATTCGGACTGGCCGTCGCGGCACCCACACGACCGAAGCGGCCCGGCCACCCGAACCCGGGCTCCCCACTCGACCTTCTCCCATCCGGACTATACCGTCGGCCCCGGAGTTGCACCGGATCAACCCCGCCGCACGTGCGGCGGGGGTCGCGGGCTGTACCGCCGATCGGGAATTGCCGGCACATCCGGCCGGCTCACCCTGCCCCGAAGGTCTGCTATTCGATTGACAAGTGTAGTGTAGCATCAGAGGCGCAGAGCGGCAAGGCGGACGCGCCCCAAACGCGCGCCGGTCTCCACCGACCCCGCGGTCCGGTGTCCGCCACCAGACCGGCAGGCATCCGGCCCGTCCCGTGCGAATGTCTGGCGGGGTGAGCCGGTACCAGCCCCCGCCGCGCAGCGCCTTTACGCCCAACGAACTGGCTGTCATCGACGCCCACCGCACGCCGCGGCAGGTCCAGCGGTTCCTCGATTACGGCCTCCGGTACAACCACCGCCGCGTGGGGACGTGCCTGCGCTCGTTCCGGCAGGTGCTGCGCGAGGGTGAGGTCATGTGCATGGAAGCCGCCCTGGTGGCGGCCGTGATCCTGGAGCAGCACGGCTATCCCCCCCTCGTCGTCAGCCTGGAGTCGCAGGACGACCTGGATCACGTCCTCTTCGTCTTCAAGCACCGCGGCCGGTGGGGCGCGGTGGCCCGCTCGCGGGATGCCGGCCTGCACGGGCGGAAGCCCGTGTTCCGGACCATCCGGGACCTGGTCTGGAGCTACTACGATCCCTACGTGGACTTCACCGGACGGCTCACCGGCTACGCGCTGGTCGACCTGCGTGAGGTGGGCGACTACGACTGGCGGTTCAACGAGCGGAACATGTGGTGGCTCGAGCGCTACCTCATCGACTACCCCCACGTGCGCCTGCGCTCATCGGACCGGCGATACCGGCGGCTCCGGCAACGGTACGTCGAGTTCCGGCGGCAGCATCCCGATGCGCCCGTGGTCTACTACCGCGGTCGGGAACGCTGGATGTCGGCCGGCCCCATTCCGAGCCGCGCCTCCGCAGGTCTGAGCCGAGCCGCCCGCCGCTAGCCGCGAACCGGTGCCGGCAGCGGCCGGGCCGAGCGCACCTGCGAGAGTTCCTGGACGAGGCCAACCACCAGCCTGGCCGCTTCTTCCAGATGGGCCGGCGTCACGTTGGCGGGCACATCGGTCGGCTGATGGTAGTGGGGATCCACTCCCCGGTGCAGGAAGACCGTACGGATGCCGTACTGCTCGAAACTGACGTGGTCGCTCCCCGTGGCACGGAACCGGGACACGGGGATCCCAAGACGCTGGGCGACCCGCTCGGCGGCGCTGACAACCGCGTCGTCGCGGCCCGGGGAGGTGCCGACCATGAGCCGCTGGCCCCACCCGACCATGTCGAGGTTGATCATGGCGACCACCCCCTGCCGGCGCTCCTCGGCGAACGCCCGCGAGCCGTAGAGGCCCAGTTCCTCGGCCGCGAAGAGAACGAACTGGACCGTGCGGGCGGTCGGCACGCCGGCCAGGACCCGGGCGGCCTCCAGCGTGGCGGCGACGCCGGACGCGTTGTCGTTGGCGCCGGGGGAGGCGGGGACCGAATCGTAGTGGCCGCCGACGACGACGATCTCGTCGGGCCGCACCCCCCCGCGCTTGGTGGCGACGACATTGACCGTCGGGCGGCTTTCGAAGACGGTGTCGGCCACCACGCGCAGGCGCACGCGCCCCTGTTGGGCGGCCTCCGCCAAGCGCTGGCCCTCGTCTTGCGAGATGGAGACCGCCGGGATCTCCGACCGCTGCCCCAGAGTCCCGGAGACGATCCCGGGCTGATTGTTGTACACGACGACGGCGAGTGCCCCGCGCGCGGCGGCGTTGGCCACCTTCTCGCGGAAGGTGATGGCCCCGCGCTCGCTCAGCGCCACCGCGCCGCGCACCGGTTTTTCCTCGAAGTCGGCGGGCCGGCCCAGGCCGACGAAGACGACATCGGCTTCGATCCCGCCCGGCGGCGTCGATGCCGAGAAGAAGAACGCCTGCGCGGCGATCGCCCGGGGCGAGGGGCCCAGCTGCACCACCTCGACGCGTCGGGCCTCGAAGAACGGGAACTTGAAGGCGTGGAACTCGACGGGATACCCGTAGTGACGGAAGTGCGCGGCCAGATAGTCGGCGGCCTGCCGCTCCGATGGCGTGCCGGCCGCGCGCGGCCCGATGACGCCGGCCAGGTGCTGGACGTGCGCAAAGGCCACATCGCCGGAAGGTGCAGGCTGCGCCACCACCGCCGGCCCGAGCAGGGCCAGCGCGGCCAGCACCGCCAGTGGAATTGACCCTGCCCGGCGCATTCGCATGCCGCCACCCCCCCGAACGTGTACAGGATAACGACGCACCCGGCGCGTTTGTTCCATCCAGCCTACTGCGGCTGGGCCAGGTCGGCGCTCCGGCCTCGGGTCACGCGGACCAGATCCTGCGGCGCAATGGCGAAGATCGCGGTCGGCGTGCCCGCGGCGGCGTAGACGACCTCGTACCGCAGGAGATCCTCATCGATGAGCGTCTCCATCGGCGTCGCATGTCCTGCCGGCGGGACCCCGCCGATGGCGAAGCCGGTTGCGGCGCGCACGTAGTCGGCATCGGCGCGTTGGACGTGGACGGCCCCGAGGGCACGCGCCAGTTTCGTCGGATCGACCCGGTTCTTTCCCGAGGCCAGCACCAGGACCGGCCGGCCGTCGGCGACGAACACCAGCGACTTCACGATCTGGCCCAGGGTGGTCCCGATGGCCCTGGCCGCATCCTGCGCCGTGCGCGTCCCCTGGGGAAACTCGACGATCTCGACGGACACCCCCGCGGCCTCCAGCGCCTGGCGCACGCGATCGGGGGCCGACGGCACGGACGCCTACGACCGCCGGGCGGGAAACCGACCCGCCAGCGCGGCCTGAACGATGGCCTTGACCTCTGGGTGGAAGTCCCTCCGGAGGATCCACTCCAGGAAGCCGCGATCTTTCTCCGCGACCTCGCGCAGCCGCCGGCCGCGGATGCCCTCCGGTCCGAAGGCAAAGACGGCTTCACCACCCTCCCAGAGGAACTTGCCGGTGGAATCCACGGCGTCCGGATCGCGCGGCTTCGGGGTGCAGTACTCGGCCAGTTCCTGCGGGGTCTGCGGGAGGTCGGGGTAGGTGGCCAGCTGCGCGTCCAGGACCTCCAGGCACGCCTCGACGTCGGCCCTGGCGCTGTGGGGCTCGGCCAGATCCTTTCCGCAGTAGAACTTGTAGGCGGCCGTCAGGTCCCGGGGGACCTTGCGGTGGTAGATCACCTGGGCGTCTACGACCGCGCGGCCGGTCATGTCCAGGCGCAGCCCCGCCAGCGCCAGTTCGCGGTGCAGGATCGGCAGGTCGAACCGGTGGATGTTGAATCCGGCCAGGTCCGCGTCGCCGATGAAGGCCAGCAGGTCGGGCGCGACCTCCGCGAACCGCGGCGCGTCGGCCACGTCGGCGTCGGTGATCCCGTGGAAACGCGTGGATTCCGGCGGGATCGGCACCCCGGGGTGGACCCGGCGCGTCAGCGTCTCGCGGCGGCCGTCAGGGTGGACCTTGATGAGCGAGATCTCCACCACGCGGTCGCTCGCGGGGTTGACGCCGGTGGTCTCCACGTCGAGGAAGACGATGGGGCGCTGCAGCCGCAGGTGCCGCACAGCATGTGGGGTTCGCGTGGCGGGGGCGCGGCTCCTACTAGAAGTGCGCGATGAGCCGGTGGAGGGAGCCCAACCCCGCGCTCTGGAGCAGCACGACTGCGCCGGCGACGGCGGCCAGCCAGAGCAGGCGCCGCACGCGGATCGGCTCCGCCCTCGCCTGCGAGCCGGATACAGCCCCTCCTGAGATGGCCGGGAGCCGGCGCGTCGCCACCGTCAGACCGGTCAGGCACGTCAGCAGCGCCGGGATGACCCCGTGCTTGGCAAACAGCAGCATGCCGTAGCCCGCCCCGAACGGGACGCGTCCGAACTGCGCCAGGCGGCGCTGCAGGCTGCCGGATCGCCAGTCCACCTCGACGGGCATGTTGTAGAGCGAGGTGTACATACCCGTGGCCGCCAGCAGCGCCACCGCGATCCAGGAGACGGCTACGAACCGACGCAGGGCGGACGCGGCGGGAGGCTGCCCCGCGCCCTCCGCCGCGCGCAGGGCGGGCCAGACGAATCCTGCGATGAGGAGCCCGCTCACCCATACCGCGCCGACGAACAGGTGCACCGTCAGCACCGCCAGGTTGACCCACTCGCGGCCGCCCAGGCGGACCCCGGCGGTCGGCGCAATAACCTCCAGTGTCTCGCGCCGACCCGCGCCGGCCCGCCCGATCACGTGCACCTCGAGGGTCTTGCGCACCGGGATGACGGGGCCGCTGACTTCCACGTCCAGCGTCCAGCACGCCGGATGCAGGAACGTCACCGCGCCGGCGTACAGCCCCGGGACGTAGGGCGATTCCTCGAGGGTCACCGTGGACAGGGTCATCCGGTGGGGGTCGCCCGCACCGTGGCGTGGCGGATCGGCTCGCGGCTGTCCTGATCCAGGAGACGCACGGACACCAGCCAGGTGATCTGTTCTGTCGGCTGCGTCAGGACGCGGACCTCAGGAACCGGCCGGCCGAAGCGATGCGCCAGCGCGGGAGCACCGACGAGGAGGCCGCCTGCCAGCGCGATCGTCAGGCCACCGGCCAGAGCCGCCAGCGGCCCCCCGATCAGCCGGCAGACGCCGCGGGCACCTACGGACTCCAGATGCGGGTCCCGGGCCGGTAGGATGCCCACGAGAACCAGAAGTGGTTGCCGTGCACGACGGGTTCGAGCCGGCGGCCCGACAGCCGCCCGGCGGTCGCCTGGCCCAGGATGTTCCAGGTGCTCTTCGTCTGATCATCGGCGATCTGCATGCCGCGCGCTGTGAAGGTCAACCTCCTCCCGTCGATCACCGGCATGAAGACACCGGCGGCGCCGACGTCCTGTCCGGAGGCCAGGTCGGACGTGTCGAGGGCCGAGGCCGTCCCCTTCTGGAAGAAGACGACGATGGGCACCCCGCCGACGGTGTCGTGGACGATGCCCACCCGTTCCAGCCGGCTGAACGGATAGGCCACATCCTCACCCCTGATGGACACCGTCACCACGCGTTCCATCGGCCGCAACCGTGGATCGCGCTCCCCGGTGTAGAGGAACGGTGACGCGTTGATGTGGTCGTAACCCACGTACGGGTTGCGGCCGTAGGGTCGGTGGTGCCCGGTCTCCCGTGAGAGCACCTTGCCGCCGGGTCGGGCGCCGCGAAACGCCGCCCACGAGACGATCTGCGAGGGAAGGACGGTGAGGCGCTTCCCGGTCAGGTCGCCGACGATAGCCTTCCCCGAGACCTGCCACCACCACGACTCGGTCTGCCGGTCGTAGATCACCAGCGCGCTCTTGTAAAGCCGCCCGGTCGTGCCGAAGTCGTACCCCTGCCCCTCGAGCCGACGGTTCGCCGAGGTGTTCCACCTGTCCAGCCCCAGGGCTTCCACCGCCTGCACCACCGGCGCGGTACAGTACAACGCATCCCCCACCAGGACGTCGACAAACCGCCGGCCCAGCCGGGCCGTGAGCGCGCGGAGCAAGGCCAGGGCGCACTCCCCTTCCGCTTC
>JAVKID010000039.1:0-27408 GCA_031459655.1 Candidatus Fervidifonticultor octavus
CGAGCACACCCCGCCGGACCGCCCGGCCCTTGCCCCGGTTCACCGGGGCCTCGACCAGCGCCACCGGCAGCCCCTCGCGGACCAGGCCGGCGACGACCTCCCGCGTCGGGTCGGTGCTCCCGTCGTCGGAGACGATGACCTCGTGCGAGAGGTCGCGCCGGTCCAGGTGCGCCAGCACCGCCCGCACCGAAGCCCCGATGCGGTCGGCTTCGTTGAACGTAGGGATGACGACGGAGAGGTCAGGGTGCATCCTGGTGACCTGATGCCCAACTGGACGGGCGGCCAGACCACGCCCTCGGTGGCGGACGGGATGAGACGCCGGCTCGGCGAGCCGCTGCTCGTCTTCGCCGTGGTCCTGGCCGTCTACCTGGCGGTGACGCCCCGCACGAACGCGGCCTACCGCCACTTCGTGTACATGGCCCAGGCCTTCCTCGACGGCCGCACCGACCTCCGCGACCTGCCGGCCCACTACCACGATGTCATCCGCATCGGCGACCGCGTCTACGCCCCGTTTCCGCCAGTGCCGGCCGTCATCCTGCTACCCGTGGTGGCCGTCTGGGGCGAGCGGACTGACCAGGGCCGCGTCGGGCAGATCCTGGCGGCGGCAGCGGTCGCGGTCTTCGTCGCCGGCCTGCGCCGCCTGGGCTTCGCCTCCCCGGTGCGCTGGTTCGTCGGGGCGGCGCTCGCCTTTGGGAGCGTGCTGTGGCCCGCTGCCGCCATCGGCACCACGTGGTTCTTCGCCCAGGAGGTCGTGGTCCTCTGCGCCGCGCTGCTGGTTTGGGAACTGGCCGGAGGGGCCCGCCCGCTGGCACTGGGCGCCCTGAGCGTCGCGGCCTGGCTCACCCGCCTCTCAATGCTGCCCGCCGTCCCGGTGCTGGCCGTCCTCGTCTGGCGGCGCCACCGGCGGGCCCGTCCGGTCCTGGCGTTCCTGGCTGCCAACGCCGTCGGGATCGTCATCTACCTGATCTACAACGACCTACGATTCGGTGACCCCTTCCAGTCCGGCTATCCGCTGCTGTCGATGGGGGCCCCCAACGCCGAGGCCGCGGCGCGCTGGGGCTTCTTCAACCTGCGTTTCGTGCCCGAGCACCTGTACGCGATGCTCTTCCGGGCGCCTGAACTTGTCGACCGCCCGCCGTTCCTCAAGCCCTCCCCGTGGGGGATGTCCCTGATCTTCACCAGCCCGGTGATCCTGCGGCTGCTCTTCCCCCAGGGGGATCGGCGGACCTGGTGGCCCTGGGCGGCGCTGGTCGCCAGCCTGGCGATCCCGATGCTCCCTTACTTCTCGGTGGGGTGGGTGCAGTTCGGGTACCGCTACAGTCTGGACTGGTGGGCCTTCCTGCTGGTCATGCTGGCGTTTGCCCTGGGCCCGGCTCCGCGGACGGTGGACCTGGCGCTCCTGGCCGCCGGCATCGGCATGAATGCGCTTGGCACCTACTGGGTGCGCGAACTGGGATGGTGAACCGCCGCCGGTCTACCCCGGCGCGCCGCCGGTCTACCGCCGCGTGCGCTCGGGCACATGTCTCTTAAGAAAGAGTGCGACCGCGGAGCGTGGCGATGGAGACCGGGGTCTGTGACCTCGTGGCCCAGGATGCCGTGAGCGGGCCGTCCTTCGACGAGACGACCTTCGACGAGGACTACTTCACGAAGGTCTCCAACTACCAGGGCCGCTACGAGTTCTACAATCCGCCGCGCAAGATCGCCGCCTACCTCCGCGAGATCCGCCGCACCCGGCCCTCCGGCTCGCTGCTGGACGTGGGGTGCGCCTTCGGACGCTTCCTGGAGGAGGCGCGACGGTACTACGCCTGCGAGGGCCTGGACATCTCGGGCTACGCGCTCCGCCTGGCCCGCCGGCGCCTGCCGGACGTGCCGCTGCACCACCAGGCCATCCAGACCTTCCGGCCCGGCCGGACCTACGATGTGGTGACAGGGTTCGATGTCTTAGAGCACATCCCGGATCTGGACGCCGCGCTGGCGGCCCTGCGCGGCCTGCTGGCGCCCGGCGGGATCCTGGTCCTGGCGTTGCCGGTCTACGATACGCTGCCCGGCAGGCTCTTCGGGCTGATCGACCGCGACCCCACCCACGTGCACCGGCTGGGCCGGCGCCAGTGGCTGCGCCGGTTGCAGGATGCGGGGCTGGTGCCGATAGTCTACAAGGGGATCCTGCGGGCGCCGCTGCCGGGGTACTTCGTCCACGTCGTCAGCCCGCTGTTCTGGGTCTGCTCCCAGGCGATCCTGCTGATCTGTGTGCGGGCTGAGGATGCGGGCCGCCCGGCGGGGGGCGTCTAACACGGCCCCCACCTTGGGCACTATCTTGTGTAAGGACACTCGACAACCGCGTCACCGCCTCCGGCCCGGTTGCAGAGCGGGGAGGGCTATGTCCCGTCGTTCGCGTGGGTTTACCCTCGTCGAGGTGATCGTGGCCCTGACGATCCTGGCCATGTCCATTCTGCTGGTGACCCGCGCCTTCCTGATCCTGCTCCAGGTCACCAACCAGGGCGGGAACGTGACGGTCGCCAGTTCGCTGGCGGTCCGGGTGCTGGAGCAGGTGCGGGCGGGTCCGGAGTCGCAGACGACGTCGGCGGGGTGGATCACCCAGTTCGACGCGGTGGCCAACCAGGGGCCCACGGCCTTTGGGCCGCCGTTCAGCAACTACGAGTACCAGGTCATCGTCAATCAGGTGGACCTGAGCAACCCCAGTCTCCCGCAGGAGATCGTGTATCCGTGCTGGCTCACCGCCAACCCGCCGGCTGGCTGCTCGCCGGGGCCCGATCACTCCGACACGATCAAGTGGGTCACGGTGCGGGTCTCGTTCCGCGGGCAGCAACTGGCGCAGGTGAGTTCGGCGCTGATCCGGGAGATGTACCGGCGGCCCTAGGGGAGCGGGATGCGCCTGCGGCCGAGGATGCTGTGGCTCGCGCGACGCCTCCTGGGGGCGGACCCACAGGGGCTGTCGCTGCTGGAGATCGCGGTCGCGCTGGGGATCCTGGTCATCGCCCTGGTGGCACTGTACGGGTTGGTGAGCAACGCGGTGCGATCGTTTGGCGTGAGCGAAGACTTCCTCGACGTGCAGCAGAATGCGCGCCTGGCCCTCGACCGGTTCGCCGAGGAGGCGCGGTGGGCCATTCGCGTCACCGACCCGGGCACGTTCAACGGCCGGTCGCCCAGCGGCGGCGGGCCGCCCTGCCCCGGTCGGGCGACGGTGTGCCGGGACCGGATCTACCTGGAGATCCCGCGGAGCAACCCGATCATCCCCGACTGCTCCTACATGGTCCGCTACGACCTAGACCTAACGGGATCCACCCTGATCCGGCAGGTCAAACCCGACCCCGCCGACCCGAACTACGGGGTCGGGAACTGCCAGCCTTCCGGCGTGGATCGGCTCGCGGACTACATCGACACCGGCGGCAGCGGCCTGGTGTTCAACTACTGCGACGGCGCCACGCCGCCCACGTGCACGCCACCCTACACGGCGGTGCCGGCTGCCAGCGTGGTGCGGGTCAGGATGGAGATCACCGTGACGAAGAGCGGCCCGCGCGGCACGCAGTCGCGGACGCTGGGCACCGACGTCTTTCTGCGCAACGTCGGCAGCGTCTCTACCCCGACAGGGCCCAGCCCGACGCCGACCTCGCCCCCCCGGGCGACCTCGACCCGCCAGTTCCAGACCGAGACGCCGACGCCCACGCTGACGGCCACGCCGACGCGTACCGCCACGCCGACGGCCACCCGCACGCCCACGGTAACGCCGACCCGCACGCCCACGGCGACCGCGACCGGGCCGACCCCGACGGCGACCCGGACGGCGACCCGGACCCCGACGGCGACCGCGACCGGGCCGACTCCGACGGCGACCCGGACGGCGACCCGGACCCCGACGCGGACCCCGACGGCGACCGCGACCGGGCCGACCCCGACGGCGACCCGGACGGCGACCCGGACCCCGACGGCGACCCGGACGCCGACGCGGACCCCGACGGTCACGCCGACACCGACCCGAACGCCGACGCGGACCCCGACGGTCACGCCGACACCGACTCGGACGCCGACACCGACGCCGGAGCCGTTCTAGGTGGGGGTGTGGAGCGTCATGCGTGAACGACTGAGGATGGTGAGGTGAGCGACATGCATCGCATTGTCCACGCCGAGCGGGGGGTCGCGCTCATTGCGGTCATCCTCGCGATCTTCATCCTCACGGTCATGGTGGCCGCCCTGGGCATCGCCACGATGGGCGAGACCACGCTGTCGGCCGACCAGTTGCGCGGGCAGCAGGCGCTGGCCGTGGCCGAGGCGGGCGCCTACCGGGCTCTGGCTGAACTGCGCCGGCGCCTCTCGGTGGATCTCGACCAGCAGATCCGGCAACCCTCCGTGAACGAGGCCGACGTCCGGAACATGTGCCAGGTGGCCTTCGACGCCGGGCTGGGCCGCCAGCGCGAGCCGGTGGAAATCCTGACGAACTACGCGTGGCCGGCCTCCCTGGGGGCCAGCGACTGGGTGCTGACCGCCCCGGCGGTCGCAGGCCAGGGGTACACGGCCACCCTGCTGATCGGCGGGCCCGATCCCGGCAACCCGGCCACCATCCGGTGGATTCAGATGACCGACCCGAGCCCGGCCGATCCCCGCTGGGCGGGCATCGGCGAATACTACGCGATCGTCCACGTGCGCTGGTCGGGGCGCGCGTCCACCTGCCAGTACGGAGCGAACATCCCCGAGCAGGAGGTCATGTGGTACGACTACGCCGTCACCGCGGTGGGCCGGACGCGCAACGCCACCCGCACCGTCTGCCTGCGCAGCCCGTTTGCCGCGCGGTGCCCGGACTGGGACTGGACCTGGCCCTACGACACCTGGACCAACTGGTCCGGGAGCCACGTGCTCACCGGCGGCTCCTACCCCGGCTGGCCCATCCTGATCGAGAAGGCGTCCTACTCCCAGTGGGCCCTGATGCTGCTGGACGTGGGCAGCGTCTGGCTCTTCACCGGCACCACGATCAACGGGCCCGTGCACGCCAACAACCGAATCCGCATCGCCGGCAACCCGGTGCTTAACGACGTCGTCACGCAGGTCAACTCCGATATGGCGTTCTATAACTGTGGGGCCTTCAACACCATCCCGATCCCTACCTCGAACTGGAACACCGTGCTGGAGAACCCGGGCTGCGATGACCCCTACTTCGGCAGCACCGTAACGGGCGGCGCGACCAGCGTCCCGCTGCCGACCAACGCGAACCCGTCGCGCACGTCCATCGGCCTCTCGGCCTCGGGCCCCAACGCCACCGATACCGAGGTGGCCGACCGCACGACGGATCTGCCCGACGGGCTAGCGCCCATCCCCGACGGCATCTACATCATGGACCAGTGCGGCACGCCCGCCTGCGGCGGTGTGTACATCAAGGGCGACGTGACGCAGATGCAGCTCTCCAGCGAGAACGGCAAGCAGGTGATCAAGGTCACGGTGCCCACCGACCCCAACCCCCAGCGCCGGAACATGAAGATCATCATCGACCCGGCCACTAGAGCCGTGACCACCTGCTGGAACGTCACCGGCCCAGACCCGGGGAACGGGGACTGCGCCGGGTGGCAGTCCACGCGCAGCTACGGGCCGAGTATCTTCAACGGCATCGTGTACGTCCGGGGGTCCATCAGGTCGGCTCCGCCGAGCGCCACCGCCTGCGCCTCGTGCGGTTTGTACGGGATGGTGAACCAGAACACGCGTCTGACGATCGCCGCCGAGGGCGAGATCCGGATCACCGACCACCTGGTCTACGAGGCGCCGCCGGCCGGCCCCGGGCACAACCCGACCAACGTGCTGGGGCTCTATGCCGTGAACTCCGCGGGCGCGTCGCCCAGCGCCTGCCCGTGCCCGCCGGGCACTGACTCTTACCCGGGCTATGTCACGATCGACGGGCGATTCACCCCCGATACCCTCTACATCGACGCGGCGGTCCTCTCCCCGACCGGGCAGTTCTGGGTCAGGGGGTGGGACACCATCACCCCGCCCCGCGGTCCGGTGAAGCACCTGGGCGGGACGGTCCAGGGTCGGTTCGGCCCCTTCGGGGGCTTCGACCCCACGACCCGGACTCACCAGACGGGGTACGCCCGCCAGATGACCTACGACTGGCGGCTGCGGTCCAATGTGGCGCCGCCGTTCTTCCCGCTGACCGAGATCTACACGGCTGTGCGGAACCTGACGTCGCCGTTGTTCCTCAACGGCGACGCCCTCTACGATCGTCCCCAGTGGGAGGAGATGGTCGGGCTGTGATCGGTCGCATCCGGGCATCGGGCGAGGGCGGCCTCTCGCTGGTGGAACTGGTCGTGGTGCTGTCCATCGGCGGCCTGCTGCTGGCCCTGGCGTTCAGCGGGCAGGGGTTGCTGGCCAACCGGCGGCTTGTGGGGGCCGCCCGCAACCTGGCCAGCGACGTCCGGATGCTGGAGCAGCGCTCGCGGGCCGAGCGGACCTGCTATCGGATTGCATTCGATCCATCCAACGAGACGTACAATATCGACAAGTACGTGGGGGCCGTGACCCGGGCGCCGGCCGGCGGGGGGAACCAGTGCACCGACGCCGCGGCCTGGCAGACGGCCGTCGTCAAGGACGACCCCGCCGACACGGTCTCGCGCCGGATGCCGCGGGGGGTGGAGATCATCGCCACCACGTTTTCCCAGGACACCCTGGTGTTCAGTCCCACCGGAAACCCCAACGCAGGCCGCGCGACGCTGCAGACGCCGAGCGGGCAGTGGAGGCAGGTGGAAGTCGAGGTCACCGGGCGGGTGCGCATCCTGCCCTGAGGACCGGGACGGCAGGGGTTTGGCGTCCCGGATGCGAAGAGCAGATAAACGGGATATGCCGGGTCCCGTTGCGTCGACCGTGTGCACGTCGGGGGAGGTCGAGGAACGCGATGGGCCTGTTCTCTTCAGCACCACAGGCGCTGGTCGGGATCGACATCGGCAGCGACTCGATCAAAGCCGTCGAACTGGCGGGATCCTACCGGAGCGGGTTCCGCCTGGTCCACATGGGCGTCGCCCCCAGTCCCCCGGTGGCGATGCGGGATGGCGTCCCCACGGCCCCTGAGGAACTCGGGAGCCACGTCCGGGCCCTGCTGGATCGGACGGGCATCAAGATGGACCGCGCCGTCATGGGGGTCGGCGGCCAGGCAGTGACGGTCCGGGAGATCCGGGTCCCGCCGATGACCAAGCAGGAACTCGCCGCGGCCGTGCGCTACGAGGCCGAGCGCTACCTGCCCTACAACATCAAGGAAGTCTACATGGACTTCCAGGTGCTCGGCGAGACCACCGAAGACGGCCGGCGGATGC
This sequence comes from Candidatus Fervidifonticultor octavus, assembly GCA_031459655.1. GTDB lineage: Bacteria > Sysuimicrobiota > Sysuimicrobiia > Sysuimicrobiales > Humicultoraceae > Fervidifonticultor_A > Fervidifonticultor_A octavus_A. The sequence continues at coordinate 7,308 of JAVKID010000039.1, forward strand.
TGGACGTCATCGTCGTCGCCGCCCGGCAGGACGTGGTCGACCAGATCATCGCCGTCGCCGAGGCGGCCAGGGTGCAGTTGCGGGTCCTGGACGTGGAGTCCTTTGCCCTGTTGCGGTCGGTCATCGCGGCTGCCGGCGACGGGCAGACCACGGCCATCGTGGACCTGGGTGCCGAGGCTTCCGACATCCTGATCACCGAAGGCCAGCGCCTGCGCTTCACCCGCAACATCCCCATCGGAGGCGGGGTGCTGCTGGCGGCCATCCACGAGGCCATGGACGTGGACCTCGCCACCGCCAAGAGCCTGCTGGAGGAGAAGGGGGAGGTGCTGGAGGAAGGCGCCACCTCGCCCGACCACACCACGGAGCGCATCCACGACATCATCGCGCCGCACATCGGCGACCTGGTCACCGAGATCCGACGCTCGCTGGACTACTACCAGACGCGCTCCCGGGCGGCCGTGGTGAACCAGATCCTGCTGGCCGGCGGCCTGGCGCGCCTGCGGAACCTGGACCGGACCATCGCGAGCGAACTGGGCATCGCCACCGCCGTCGCCTCACCGTTCGTCAACGTCAGGGTCAACCCTCAGGCCTTTCCCGCCGACCGCCTGGCAGCCGATTCGAGGATGGCAGTGGCTGTCGGCCTGGCCATGCGTGGAGGTGATGTCAGTTGATTCGGATCAACCTCCTCCCCCGCGTCCCCCGGCGCCGCCTCCCCGGCCGGCAGGTCATCGAGGTGGGGGTGCCGCTGGTGGCGCTGGTGGCGGTCGTCGTGCTCTCGGCGGTCATCTCCGGCCGAAACGCCAGGCTCCAGCAGCAGATTGACGAGACCAACAAGGAGATCGCCGACCTCCAGCCGACGGTGGCCCGGGTCCTCGATCTGGACCGCCGGATCACGGTCCTCCGCGAGAAAGAGAGGGTCATCGTGGAACTGGTCCGACAACAGATGCCCGCAGCCGCGGTCCTCAACGAGATCCGGCTGCTGGTGCCCCGGACCGTGTGGCTGACCTCGATGAGCGTCCCCGACGCGTCGTCGCTCAGCCTGGAAGGCTTCGCCATGAACTACTACGCCGTGGCCGAACTGATGGACAACCTGGGCGCCGGGCAACTCTTCCGCCTGGTGGACCTGTCCGTCGTCCAGCTGGATCGGGTCGGCCCCAGGGAGGTCGTGAAGTTCTCCATCACGGCCCGCATCGGCAGACCGTCGGCCGCAGGGGGTGAACGCCCGTGAGAGGGCTCTCTCCCCGCGAACGGATCATGGTGTCGCTGGTCGTCGCCGCTGCGATCGTGGCCCTGTTCTACCTGTTCGTCTACACGCCGCAGACGACGCGCGAACAGCAGTTGACGGCCACGCTCCAGTCGCGGCAGACCGAGCTGGACCGCCTCAAGACCTTGGCCCAGACCCGCGAGCAGAAGGAGCGCGAGTTTCAGGCGCTCTCGGAGCGCATCCGGCTCGTGGAGCTGAAGCTCCCGCCTGAGCGCGAGATCCCGCGCCTGATCCGGCAGCTCCAGGACGTGGCCGCCTCGCTGGGGATCAAACTGACGCTGCTGCGGCCCGGTCCCAACCAGCCCGGCCCGTCCGCGGCGCCTGCGGGCGCGCCCGCGCCGACCCCCGGGGCTCCCGGGGAGGCCCAGGCCGCTCCGGCGCGACCGGGGCAGCCGGCGGCGCCGCCGCGCTACCAGCTGTTCCGGCTGGATCTGGCCTTCGACGGCACCTATGCCGACCTGATGGCGTTCCTGGCCCGGCTGGAGGACTTCCCTCGGTTCCTGGTGCTGACGCAGGTCTCGATCGCTCCGGCCGAGTTGCCGCGACTGCGGGTGACGCTGGCCGCCAACACCTTCGTGCTGCCGCGGGAAGCCCCGACGCCCCCGTAGGGCCGTCGGGATCCGATACCGGTGACGAGCCGACTGGCCAGCCTGCTCGATCGCGAGCAGGATCGCATCGCGGTGAGTTGGGCCGCGGCCCTCTCCCGGATGCGGCCGTCTGCGTTCGTCTACCGGCCCCTGGAGGAGCTGCGCCGGCTCGGCCGTTCCTACCTCACCGAACTGATCGGCTACCTGGACACCGACGATCCCAGCCGCCTGCGCGAGTTCATCCACCGCGAGGCCGCCCTGCGCCTGAGCATGGGCTTCGGCGCGGCCGAAGTCGTTCAGGGGTTTTTGGCCTTCCGCGACCTGGCGCAGGAGTTGTGCGAGGAGATCGCCGCAGATCCGGAGGACCGGATTACGCTGCTGCGGGGCCTCACCGAGGCCACCGACTTCACCGTCGTGGAGTTCGTGACCCAGTTCCAGCGCCTCGCCGAGGAGCGGGCCGCCGCCCAGGCCCAGGAACTCGAGCAACTCCAGCACGCCCTCGTGGACCAGGCGGTCCAGGATGCCCTCACCGACATGTTCACGGCCCGAGTCTTCGACGAGCACCTCACGGTGGAGATCAAGCGCGCGGCCCGCTATCGCCGAGCGTTTGCGCTCATCGTCTGCGACATCGATCACTTCGCGGCCTTCCGCGGCCGCTACGGCGACCGGGCCGCCGAGGAGGCGCTGCGGTCCATCGCGGGGCTGCTGCGCGAACTCACCCGGGACGTGGACGTGAAGGCGCGGACCGATGAGACGGAGTTCAGCCTGGCGATGCCCGAGACATCGCTCTCATCGGCCTTCGTGGTGGCGGAGCGCGTACGTGGCGAGGTGGCCGACGCCCGCCTGGCCGTCACCGTGCTGGGCGACGACGGGAAGGGCGAGTTGACACTGTCGGTGGGCGTGGGAGCGCATCCGGACCACGGCGGAACCGCGCGCGAACTCATGCAGGCGGTCCGGGCCGCCCGGGACCGCGCCCGCATGCTGGGCGGCGACGTCGTGATCCAGGCCGAAGCCGACGCCGCCCCGGTGGGGTAGTCGGGCGGCCTACAGCCGCGCGCGCTGCTGGTCCCGGAGCATCCGGCTGGCCTCGAGGTGCGTGAGCCAGACTCCGGTCTGCTGGTAGACGACGTAGCGGAGGAACCCTACGACGGACATGTACTGGGTCTCGGGCGAGAACGGCTTGAGGTCCTCCACCCGCGGCATCGAGACCAGCCCGACGTCGATGGACGTGGGCGGGGAGGCCAGGGCCGGCACGTCGGAGGCCGGGGTCGCGTGCGTGCGGGGTGGGTAGACGATGATGATCGAGACCACCACGCCGTCCAGACCGAAGGCGATGCCGTGCTGATCGTAGGCGATGCCCAGCAGTCCCTCGACCACGGCGTCGTTGAACTGGGAGCCGTAGGCGCGCCGCACATCGGACACTGTCGAGCCCAGCGCGATCCCCTCGGCGGTGCGCAGCAGGCTGTTGGTCGTGGAGATGGCCCGCACCACGCCGTCGGTGGCGTAGACGTTGAGCCCGTAGCGGGGGAAGGTCAGCAGCGTCCCGTCGCGCAGCGGCCGGGTCTCCGCAGGGGAGCCCAGGCGTCCCAGCGTCGACGACACCGACCGGCCCAGCGCCACGCCCGCGATGCTGTGCCCGGGGATGATGAGGACGGGTGGCGACGTGGGCGCGGGCTGGGCGACGACCGGCAGGGCGATTCCGAGGATGACCACAATGACGAGGGGCCAACTGCTCCGTGTCATGGGTTTCGTCTCCCTCGTGCGACTGATGCGACGATGAGCCACCGGTCCCGTTTCGTCTCGCCGTGGTGTTCGGGATTCAGGGCGGATTTCCTCCCGCGCGGCGCAGACGGCCGCGCGATGGCGCCGGCGGCATGAGCGCCGTCACGCTCCTCGTCATGGCCGCCTTCGGCGCCGTGGTCGGCAGCTTCGCCAACGTGGTCATCCACCGCGTGCCCCGCCGCCAGTCCGTGGTGGTCCCTGGCTCGCGCTGCCCCCGCTGCGGCGCTCCCATCCGTGCCGCGGACAACATCCCGCTGATCAGCTTCGTCCTCCTGCGCGGCCGGTGCCGGACCTGCGGGGGAAAGATCTCGCCGCGCTACCCGGTGGTGGAGGCCCTCATGGCCGCACTGGCCGTCGCCGTCTATCTTCGGTTCCCACAACCCCTGGGGTTGAGTCCCTTCCCCTGGACGCTGGTGTCGGGATGGACCTTCGCCTTCCTGCTGCTGGCTATCACGTTCATCGACCTGGATCACCAGATCATCCCCCATCGCCTCACGTGGCCCGGCATCGGCCTCGGCCTGGTGCTTGCTGCCGGCCAGGGACGGGTGGTGGCCGCGCTGCTCGCGGGATTGGCGGGGGCTGCCCTCATCCTGGCCATCATCCTGGCCAGTGTCCTGATCATGAAGCAGGAGGGGATGGGGCTGGGCGATGCCTGGCTCGCTGCCCTGATGGGCGTCTACCTCGGCTGGCCGCAGGTTGGGGTCGCCCTCCTGCTGGCCATCTACCTCGGTGGGCTGGCGGGGCTGGTGCTGTGGGCCCTGCGCATCCGCGGCCGCCGGGACCCGATCCCCTTCGGCCCGGCCCTGGCCGCCGGGGGGCTCCTGACGCTGTTCTGGGGACAGGCGGTCGTGGACTCGTTCCTGTGGTTCTGGCGGTAAGTTTGGTGGAAATCCCCAGGTCTATGGGGAAGGAGTTTGGGGCACTCTGTTGAAGGGGATTCCACCGACGCTCGTGTGGGGCCTGCCGGGGCTCCGTTCGCACTTTTGGGTTCGCACATAGAGGGGGCCTCATGCGCAAGGCACTGGACTATCTCCGCACGCATCCCATCGTCGCCCTGGCGATCCTCGTCGGGATCGTCGGCGTCATCCTGCTGTGGCCACGGTCTCAACCCCCGGCGCCGGTCGTGCAGCCCGCGCCGCCGGGCCCCGCGCCGTCGCCGGCCGTTCCTTCGCCCGGCGCGCCACCCCCTTCGGCCGGGCCGCAGCCAACACCCTCGCCGGCCGCTGCGCCTCCGCCGCGTGCGGCGGCCGCGCCACCCGCCGACGCCGGCCGGCCAGATCCCTTTGCGCCGCTGGTGAGGCCGGAGGCGGGGGGCGTCCAGCCCGGCCTGCCGGCGCCGCCGCCCGCGCCGCTTCCGCCGCCGCTGTTCCCCGGCCAGACGCCGGCAGCCCCCGAGCCAGCCGCCACGCCGCCCCCGCCCAAGGAGGCGAGCGGAGCCCGGCTCGTCGGAATCGTCGGCGAGACGTCGGGCGTGGCCATCGTGCGGATCGGTGAGCAGACCTACATTGTCGCCACCGGCGACGTCATCCTGAACAAGATCAGGGTCACGGTCGTCGACGTGCTCAAAGGCCTCGTCGTCCTGGAGCAAGAAGGAGAGCGGTTTGAGTTGAAGTTGGGAGGGGTGAGCGCACCGCATGTTGCCGTCACCGCATCGTCGGGCATCAGCTAGACTCCTCGGCGCAGGCGCCGTCGTCCTCGTCCTCGCGCTGGTCCCGGTGGCCCCGGCCCTCCCCCAGGCGGAGGGCCTCCGCGTCACCCAGGTGACCGTCAAAGTCTTCGGCGACACCGTGCAACTCGCCGTGACGGCCACGGGCCCGCTCACCTACCGGACCCTCCAGCTCTCGGCGCCGACCCGACTGATCATCGACCTGCCCGGGGCCGTGCTCGACGCGGCCGTGCCGCCCCTCATTGATGTGGACCGGGGCGGCATCGCCCGGGTCCGGACCGGGCAGTTGCAGGTGAATCCGGCCATCGCCCGGATCGCCGTGGACCTGGTCACCCCCGTGCCGTTCACCCTGACGACCAGCACCCCGTCGGTGCTGGTCGCCAAGTTCACCGCCCGCCCGGCCGTGGCGGCCCCTGCGCAGGTCCCGCCCCCGGTGACGCCGGCCGTGCCGGCGCCCGTGGCCCAGGCGCCTCCCCCAGTGCCTCAGGCGGCGCCGGCTGCGACGCTGGCGCAGGCGCAGCCGCCGACGCCCAGCCGCATCACCCTGGAGTTCCGGAACACCGAACTCGCCGATGTCCTCAGCGCGCTGGCGAAAGTGTGCAACCTCAACATCGTGACCGACGCCTCGGTGAAAGGACAGGTCACCGTCCGACTAGTCGAGCTCACCTGCGACGAGGCCCTCCGCTTCATCCTGGAGGCCAACAATCTGGGATTCCGGCGGATCGGGCGGAACCTCATCATCATGGCGGCGGACAAACTGGCCCCGCCCCCGGAGGTGCCCGAGTCGGTGACCTACCCGATCGGGTTCGGCACCGCCAAGGACGTGGCGGACGCCATCCGGGCGGCCGTGCCCGGCGTCCGCGTGACCCACGACGTCCGCTCCAACGCCGTGGTGGTGGTCGGCACCCAGGCCCAGCATGAGGAAGTTCGCAAGATCCTGGCCAGCCTGGACATCGCGCTGGTGCAGATCATGATCGAGACGCGGGTCGTGGACGTCAGCATGTCGGACCTGCAGAACCTCGGCCTCAACTGGGGCCTGACCGCCGTGCCGGTCATTCGCGTCACGGGCACCGGGCCGACGGCGCCGGCCCCGCCCGGCGAGACGATCGGGCAGATCGTCGTCGGGATCCACGGCAGCCTCAACATCGTCGCCGCCCTCGACGCCCTGGTGACCCAGCGCAAGGCCAGGGTGATCACGGCGCCGCGCGTCGCCGCCATCGACGGCAACGAGGCCCAGGTCAACCTGGGCGAGGAAGTCCCCATCCCCTCCATTGACTCGGCCGGCCGGCTGACCTTCACCTTCAAGCCGATCGGCGTGATCCTGCGAATCCTCCCGAAGGTGAACCGGGACGGGATCATCACGACCAAGGTGGAACCCGAGGTCTCCTCTGTCATCGAGTTCCTCCCGACCTCGTCGGGTCCGGTGCCGCGCATCGCGACCCGCAAGGCGACGACGACGGTGTCGGTGCGCAACGGCGAGTCCATCATCCTGGCCGGCCTGATCAGCGCCGAGGAGCGGCGGACGACCATCAAGGTCCCGCTGCTGGGCGACATCCCCATCATCGGCTCGCTGTTCCGGACGACGACCACCGACCGCCGCGAGAGCGAGGTGATCTTCGTGGTGACCCCGCAGCTCATCCCGGCGGCCGGCGGCCCGGCGCCCGCGCCGTCGCCCTCGCCGAGGCCGTGACATGCGCGCGCTGCCGGCCGCCCTGGGGCTTGCGCTCCTGCTGACCGCCACGGCGGCGGCGCAGGCCCTCCCGGCCTTCGACACGGGCCGCCTCTACCTCAAGGAGGCGGATTTCAACGCGGCGATCAGGCCCTATCAGCAGGCGATCGCCTCCGACGCGCGCAACGCGCGGGCGCACTACTGGCTCGGGTTTGCCTACCTGTTCGCCTACCGGCAGTACCTGGTCCAGGCGGCGCCCTATGCCGCGACGTACCTGGGGCGGGCGGTGGCCCCGCTGGAGGAAGCGATCAAACTCGCTCCAGGCCACCCCGACGCCTACCTGGCCCTCCACGACGTCTATCACCTGATGGGGGACATGGCGAAGGCGGACGAGGTGATCCTGCGGATGCTCCGGAGCACCCGTCCGGCCTGGCTGCCGCCGGTCCCGGCTCGGTCTCCGTAGGACGCGCCGTCGTCCCTGCAGGCTCGCGAGGCTGCGGTTGAACGCCCTCGGGGCCTACAGTATGCTACGGGCTGGATGCTGGCGCTCACCACCGACCTGCGTACGGATCGCCTGAGGCGTCTTCGAACCCGCTGCGCCGCCGACGGCCTGGACGGCGTCATCCTGGCCAGGCCCCAGAACGTCGCGTACGTGTCGGGGTTTGTCGGGTCCGCCGGGTTTGCGGTGGTCACCGCGCGCGACGCGCACCTGGTGCTGGACTTCCGGTACGTCGAGCAGGCCGCCTCCCAGGCCCCGCACTTCACCCGGGTCAGGGCCCGGGGGCCGCTCCCTGACGCCGTCGCCGCCCTCGTGAAGGACCTGGGGATCAGGCGCGTCGGGGTCGAGGAGGAGTTTCTGCCGGTCGGCACGTTCCGCCGCCTGGCAGACGCCGCGGCACCGGTCGAGATCGTGCCGGTCGCCGGCCTGGATCGCCTGCGGTGGCAAAAGTCCCCGGAGGAGGTCGCGGCGATTCGCCGCGCGGCCCAGGTCGCCGCCGACGCCTTCGCCGACGTCCTGCCGTTGATCCGGCCGGGCGCGGTGGAGCGCGAGATCGCGGTGACTTTGGAGGAACGCTTGCGCCGCCGCGGATCCCAACGCATCCCGTTCGATACCATCGTCGCCTCCGGTCCGCGCTCGGCGCTGCCGCACGGATCCGCCGACGACCGGGTCATCGGGCCGGGCGAGTTCGTCACCGTGGATTTCGGCGCGGCGGTGGACGGCTACCATGCCGACTGCACGCGCACCCTCGTCACCGCGCCGGCCGGCGACCGGCACCGGGAAATCTACAACGTCGTGCTGGCCGCCCAGCAGGCGGCGCTGTCGGGCCTGCGGGCGGGGATGACCGGGAAGGATGCCGACGCGCTGGCCCGGTCGGTGATCGAGCAGGCCGGCTACGGGGAGGCCTTCGGCCACAGCCTGGGCCACGGCGTCGGGCTGGCCGTGCACGAGGGCCCGACGCTCTCGCCGAGGGAGGAGGCGGTGCTCCCGCCGGGCGCGGTGGTCACCGTGGAGCCCGGCATCTACCTGTCCGGATGGGGCGGTGTGCGCATCGAGGATGTGGTCGTCCTGACCGAGAGTGGGTGCGAGGTCCTGACGCCGCTGTCCAGGGACCTGATCGAGGTGAGGCCGTGATCTCGACCAATGATTTCCGACCCGGGGTCGTCGTGACGCTGGAGGGGGACCTCTACGCTGTGGTCGCCTCCCAGCACGTGAAGCGGGGCCGCGGCAGCGCCTACGTGCGGGCGAAGATTCGGAACCTGAAGACCGGCGCCATCATCGAGCGGACGTTCAACGCCGGCGAACGGGTCCCCCAGGCCTACCTGGAGCGCCGGGAGATGCAGTACCTCTACCACGAGGGTGAGCACTACGTGTTCATGGACCAGGAGACGTTCGAGCAGGTGACCCTGGACGCCGGCCTCATCGGCGACGCCACCATCTACCTCAAGGAGAACACCGTCGTCACCGTCGTTCACTACGAGGGCCGTCCCATCGCCGTGGAACTGCCGCACGCGGTCGAGCTGAAGGTGGTGGAGACGGCGCCGGGCATTCGGGGCGACACCGCCTCAGGGGGATCGAAGCCGGCCATCCTGGAGACCGGGGCCGTGGTCCAGGTCCCGTTCTTCGTCGAGACGGGGAGCACCATCCGGGTGGACACCCGAACCGGAGAGTATCTGGAGCGCGTGCTGTAGCCGGACCGGGCCCGGCGCGCTCTGTGGACCCGCCGGACCGTTCCCCTGGGGCGTTGCGGCTGGTAGAATACTGGCGTGCAGGACCCTCGACGGATGTCTGGGCCGTGAAAACGCGCCGCCGCCGGGCCCGGGATACCGCCCTGCAGGTGCTCTTCCAACACGATGTGGGTCGCCTGCCGATTGACGAGGCGCTGGCGGTAGCCCGGCGAGACGACGCCGCGGTCGACTGGGACTTCGTCGAGGCCCTGTGCCGGGGGGTGGCCGAGCGCCAGGCAGAACTCGACGACCTGATCCTGCAACACCTCGCCGGCTGGACCCTGGATCGCCTCGCCAGCATCGACCGCGTCATCCTGAGGATGGCGCTCTACGAACTGCGCTACCTGCCGACCCCGTCCGCCGTGGTGATCAACGAGGCGGTGGAGCTGGCCAAGCGGTACGGGACCGATGACTCCGGCCGGTTTGTCAACGGCGTCCTGGGGGCGGTCCACCGGGAGGGCAGTCATGCCGGGGAACCCCGGCCGGCCCCCGGGTCCTGACCGCGTGCGCGCGCACCTGTGGATCAAAGGGCGCGTGCAGGGGGTGGGGTTCAGGTTTTTCGTGCACCGCCGCGCCTCGGCGCTCGGGACGGCCGGATTCGTGCGCAACCTCGCCGACGGCCGGGTCGAGGTGGTGGCCGAAGGATCGCCTGAGGCGGTCGCGGCGTTGATCGACGACGTGCGCGCAGGACCACCGGGCGCCCGGGTGCAGGATGTGGAGGTCACCTGGGAGGCGCCGCGGGGCGAGGGAGGCTTCGCGATCCGGACCGATGGCCGCAGGTGAGGGGACGGCGCTGACCGGCAGCCTGGCGGCGTACCTGGCCGCGCGGGGTCCCGTGGTCGAGCGCGCGCTGGAGGCCGCGTTGCCGGCCGAAGACACCCTGCCCGGCCCGCTGCACGCCGCGATGCGCTACAGCCTGTTCGCGGGCGGCAAGCGCGTGCGCCCCATGCTGGTCCTGGCCTCCTGCGAGGCCGTCGGGGGCCGGATGGAGGTGGCCCTGCCGACGGCCTGCGCGGTCGAACTGATTCACACCTACTCGCTCATCCATGACGATCTGCCGTCTATGGACAACTCGGCCACGCGCCGGAACCGTCCGACCTGTCACGTGGCGTTCGGCGAGGCCATCGCGGTGCTCGCCGGCGACGCCCTGTGCGCGCACGCCTTCGCCCTGATGGCACAGACGGCGGAGGCCGCCGGCCCAGCCCGGACCGTGCAGGTGATGCGGGAGGTCGCGGAGGCCATCGGGACACGCGGCATGGTGGGCGGGCAGGTCCTGGACCTGCTGGCCGAAGACCGGCCGGACCTGCGGCGGCTGGGCCGATGGCCCGAGGACCGGCGCGAGGGCGCCTACATGATCCACCGGTGGAAGACCGCAGCCCTGATCCGGGCCTGCGTGCGCTCGGGCGCGATCCTGGCTGGCGCCGACCCGGCGCACCTCGAGGCGCTGACCGCCTACGGCGAGCATCTGGGGCTGGCGTTTCAGATCATCGACGACGTGCTGGACGAGGTCGGGTCCAGCCAGGCGCTGGGCAAGGATGCCCGCCGGGATGCGGTGAGCTCCAAACTGACCTTCCCCTCGGCGTTTGGATTGGAGGTCTCGCGGGCCATCGCGCGCCACCACACCGACCGCGCCACGGCCGCTCTGCAGGGCTGGGACGAGCGCGCCGGCGTGCTGCGGGAACTCGCTGCGGCGCTGCTGGTGAGGGAGTCGTGAAGGAAGCCGCGGTGGCGAGGAGGGAGGTGGCGGGCCCGCGCAGCCCAGCCCGGCGGCGGTCCGCCCGTGTGCGGCTGGATGCGCTCGTCGTGGCCAGGGGGCTGGCCCCGACCCGGCACCAGGCCGAGGGGGCGATCCGCTCCGGGGAGATCTTCGTGGACGGCCGGCGCGTGGACAAGCCAGGGGTGAAGGTGTCCGAGGAGGCCGTCGTCGAGCGGCACCTGCGGGGCCCGGTCTACGTCAGCCGTGGCGGGATCAAGCTGGCCGCAGCGCTGGACGGCCTGGGGATCGACCCCAGGGGTCAGGTGGTGCTGGACGTCGGGTCGTCCACCGGCGGATTCACGGACTGCGTGCTGCAGCGGGGCGCGCGGCGCGTCTACGCGGTGGATGTGGGCCGCGGGCAGCTCCACTGGCGGCTCCGACGCGACCCCCGCGTGGTGGTGATGGAGGGCCGGCACGCCGCGCGCCTGCAGCCCGACGACTTCCCCGAACCCGCCGACCTGGCGACGATCGATTGTTCCTTCATCTCGGTGCTCCACGTGCTGCCGGCCGTCGCGCGCTGCGTCCGACCCGGAGGGCTGGTGCTGGCGCTGGTGAAGCCGCAGTTCGAGGCCGGCCCCCGCGCCGCCCCCCGGGGCGTCGTGCGGGATCCCTCGGTGCATGAGGCGGTGCTCCGCAGGGTGGTGGACGGCGCGCGGGCGCTGGGCCTGGCCCCGTTGGGCATCATCCCCTCGCCGATCCTGGGGCCGGACGGCAACCGCGAGTTCTTCCTGGCCCTCCGCAACGGGCCGCCGTCCGGCGCCGATATGGCCGATATGCTGGAAGAGGAGATCAGGAAGGCGATCTGGGGATGCGAGGGCGCCGCTCCGTGACCCGCGTAGCGATCCTCGTCAACCAGCACCGCTTCGCGGCCTACCCGGGTGCCCGGGGGTTTCTGCGACGGACGCTCGACGCCCTGGCCGCCCGCGGGGTGGCGGTGAGGTTGAACGCCGCAGGGGCTGAAGCCGCCGGGCGCCCGGACCTGGCCGCCCCCGATGCAGCGCTGGCGGAAGACGGCGGACTGCTGATCGTCTGCGGCGGCGACGGGACGATCCTCTCGGCGGCGCGTCTGGCCGCCGGGCGGGTGCCGATCCTTGGGGTGAACCTGGGTGGATTCGGGTTCCTGGCCGAACTGCCCCTCAGCGACCTCCCCGACCGCATCGGCGACGTGCTCGACGACCACGCGGTGCTCGACGAACGCGCGATGCTCGAAGCGGAGATCACGGGATCGGAGGGGACGCGGGGGCGCATGCTGGCCCTCAACGACATGGTCGTGGCCAAGACCGGCGTGGCCCGGGTCATTCGGGTGTCCACCTGGGTCTCGGGGGAGCACCTGGCCACGTATCCGGCCGACGGGGTGATCGTGGCGACCCCGACGGGCTCGACGGCCTACTCGCTCTCGGCTGGCGGCCCCATCGTCCATCCCCAGGTGGACGTCATCATCGTGACCCCCATCTGCCCGCACACCTTCACGGCCAGGCCCGTGGTGGTCTCCGGGGCGGCGGACGTGGCCGTCGAGGCCGCCGCGCCCGGCGAAGAGGTCTGTCTGAGCGTCGACGGCCAGGAGAGCCACCCGCTGCGGGCCGGCGACCGCGTCGTCGTCCGGCGCGCGGCGGCGCGCACACGGCTGGTCCGGTTGCAGCCGCCCAGCTTCTACAGCATCCTGCGCACCAAGCTCGGGTGGGGGGAGCGCTGATGCTGCTGGAACTGCGCGTCCTGGACTTCGCCGTGGTCGAGGCCCTCTCGATGGAGTTCGGGCCGGGCCTCACCATGCTTACCGGTGAGACCGGCGCCGGCAAGTCCATTATCGTGGACGCGCTGACCGCGGCGCTGGGAGCCCGGGCGGGTGCCGATGTGGTGCGGGCGGGGGCCCAGGCGGCTCGGGTCGAGGCCCGGCTGTTCCTGGCGCCGGAGTCGCCGGCGTCCCGGTGGCTGGCCGGGCAGGGAGTCCTCGAGTCCGAAGTGGTCGTGGCACGGGAGATCGGCGCCGACGGCCGGTCGCGCGGGTGGCTGAACGGCCGGCCGGTCACCGCGGGGATGCTGCGCGACCTGGGCGAGTTGATGGTCGAGGTTATCGGCCAGCACGAGAGCCAGCAGTTGCTCCGTCCCCAGACTCACATCGACCTGCTGGATGCATCCGGGGGACCACCGCTGCTGGCGCTGCGGGCCGAGGTCGCCGCGCTGGCGGCGCGCCTGGGCGCGCTGCGGACCGAACAGCGGTCGCTCCTGGAAGGGGAGCGCGAGCGCCTGCGGCGGATCGACCTGCTGCGCCACCAGGTCCGGGAACTCGATGCGGCGGGCCTGCAGCCCGGAGAGGAAGAAGCCCTGGCGGCCCGGCGGACGCGTCTGGCCCACGCCGAGCGGCTGGCGGGCGCCGTGGCCTCGGCGTATGCGGCCCTGTACGAGTCCGAGGGAGGGGCCGCGGTGGACCGCTTGGGCCGCGCGAGGGCCGCCCTGCGCGAGGTGGCGGCCCTGGACCCGGCGCTGGCCGCGATGGCCGACCGGATCGACGCGGTGGCCGCGCAGGCCGCCGAGATCGCCCACGAACTGGCCGACTACCGGGAGCAGATCGAGCACAACCCCGACGAGCTGGCCGCGATCGAGGACCGGCTGGCCCTGCTGGAGAATCTCCGGCGCAAGTACGGCGGAGGCATCGAGGCCCTGCTCGCGTCGCGCAAAGAGGCGGCGGCGGAACTCGCCCGCCTGGACGCCGCCGACGGACGACTGGCTGAGATCGAGTTGGAACTGGCGCGGGTAGAGCGCGATCTGGCGGCGCGGTGCAGCCGCCTCTCGGAGATGCGCCGCGAGGCGGCCGGCCAACTGGAGGCGGCGGTGACCCGCGAACTCCAGATGCTGGAGATGAAGCGCTCGCGCCTGGCCGTCGCCGTCACCCAGCAGGACGACCCGCAGGGCCTGCGCGTGGGCGACCGCCTGCTGGCCCTGGGACCCCATGGGGTGGACCGGGTGGAGTTCCTGCTGGCGGCCAACCCCGGCGAGGGGCCGCGGCCGCTGGCCAAGATCGCCTCGGGCGGAGAACTCGCGCGGGTGATGCTGGCACTGCGGCACGTGCTGGCGGCTACTGGGGGGACCCCCATCATGGTCTGCGACGAAGTGGACGCGGGGATCGGGGCGCGCACGGCCGGGGCGGTGGGCACGCTGCTCATCACGGCGGCCCGCTCGCGGCAGGTGCTTTGCGTCACACACCTGGCGCAGCTCGCCAGTCTGGGCGATCAGCACTACCAGGTGGTCAAAGAGATCGTGCGGGGCCGCACGCAGGTGAGGGTCAGGCGGCTGGAGGGGAAGGAGCGGGTGGAGGAAGTGGCCCGGATGCTCTCCGGCAAGCTCCCGACCCCCATCGCGCGCGAGTACGCCGTGGAACTCCTCGGTCAGGCCCGCCGCAAGAAGGTGGCCGGGGGCGCGTCGTAGGGGTCCGGGAGGGGGAGCCGTGACCAAGTACATCTTCGTGACCGGAGGGGTGGCCTCGGCCCTGGGCAAGGGGATCACCTCGGCGTCGATCGGCCGGCTGCTCAAGAGCCGGGGCCTGCGGGTGACCATGCTCAAGTTCGACCCCTACGTCAACGTGGACGCCGGGACCATGAACCCCCACCAGCACGGCGAGGTCTTCGTAACCGATGACGGCGCCGAGACCGACATGGACCTGGGCCACTACGAGCGGTTCATCGACGAAAACCTCAGCCGCGCCAACAACACGACGACCGGCAAGATCTACAACGCCGTCATCGCGCGGGAGCGCCGCGGCGAGTACCTGGGCGGCACCGTGCAGGTCATCCCACACGTGACCAACGAGATCAAGGACGAGATCCGGTCGCTGGGCCGGTCTGCCGACGCCGATGTGGTCATCACCGAGGTCGGGGGGACGGTGGGCGACATCGAGGGTCTGCCCTTCCTGGAGGCGATCCGGCAGTTCCGGCGCTCGGTGGGCGAGCAGCACGTGATGTACATCCACGTCTCGCTGGTGCCGTTCCTCCGCGGCCCCGGCGAACTGAAGACCAAGCCGACCCAGCACTCCGTGAAGGAACTGCGCAGCATCGGGATTCAGCCCGACGTCATCGTCTGCCGCACCGAGCGGCCGCTGGGGCGGGCGGTCAAGGAGAAGATCGCGCTGTTCTGCGATGTGGAGCCCGAGGCGGTGATCCAGGCCCAAGACGCCGAGAGTATCTACGAGGTCCCCTTGATCTTGGAGGAGGAGGGCCTGGGGCGGATCATCGTGCGGCGGCTGGGGCTGGGCGATCTGCCCGAGCCCGATCTGGCCGAGTGGCAGGCCCTGGTGGAGCGCATCCGCCGCCCGGAAGGTCGCGTCCGCATCGCCCTGGTGGGCAAGTACATGGGGGTCGAGGACACCTACGTCAGCATCGTGGAGGCGCTGCGTCACGGCGGCATCAGCAACAACAGCGCCGTGGAGATCGACAAGGTGGACTCCGAACAGGTGGAGCGCTGGAGCGACGCCGAGGTGAGCAGCCGGCTGGGGGCGTTCCACGGGATCCTGGTCTGTCCGGGATTCGGGGCGCGGGGGGTCGAGGGCAAGGTGCGCGCCATCCGCTACGCGCGGGAGCACGGCGTGCCGTTCCTGGGAATCTGCTACGGCATGCAGTGGGCGGTGGTCGAGTTCGCCCGGCACGTCTGCGGCCTGACCGGGGCCAACACCACCGAGGTGGACCCGGCCACACCGCACCCGGTGATCTCCATGCTGGCCGAGCAGCGGGGCATTGTGGACAAGGGCGGGACCATGCGCCTGGGCCGGTATCCCTGCCGGGTAGCGCCGGGCTCCCGGGCCATGGAGGCGTATGGCGTCCCCGAGGTCGGAGAGCGCCACCGCCACCGCTACGAACTCAACAACGCCTACCGGCCGATCCTGGAGGCCCACGGCATGCGGGTCAGCGGGATCTATCCCGAGCAGGACCTGGTGGAGATCATCGAACTGCCCGATCATCCGTGGTTCGTGGGCACGCAGTTCCACGGCGAGTACCGGTCGCGGCCGAACCGACCGCACCCGCTCTATCGGGCGTTCATCCGGGCGGCCCTGGACCGGACCGCGGTGGAGGCGCGACGTCCGTAGTCCACCCCCCACATCCGCTGCGCGGATGGATGACCCCGGATGGCTGTGCCGGGAGACGAACAGGAGGGAAGAGATGACCGCAGCAGTCTACGTCAACGGGCGGATCACCTCGAAGGAGGAGGCGACCGTCTCGGTGTACGACCACGGGTTCCTCTACGGCGACGGGGTCTTCGAGGGCATCCGCGTCTACGGCGGCCGCATCTTCAAGCTGGAGGAGCACCTGGACCGGCTCTACGAGTCGGCCCGGGCCATCCTGTTGGAGATCCCGCTGTCGCGCGACGAGATGCGCGACGCGATCATCGCCACCGTGCGGGCCAGCGGCCTGCAGGACGCCTACATCCGGCCGGTGGTCAGCCGCGGGCCCGGCGACCTGGGCATCGATCCCCGCAAGTGCACCGGCGCCACGGTGGTCATCATCGTGGACGCCATCCGGCTGTATCCGAAGGAGGCCTACGAGCGCGGGCTGCGCGTGGTGACGGCCAGCGTGCGCCGGCCGGCCCCCGATGCCCTCAACGGCCGGGTCAAGTCCCTCAACTACCTGAACAACATCCTGGCCCGCCTCGAGGCGAACCGGGCCGGGGTGGAGGAGGCGCTGCTGCTCACCGCCGACGGGTACCTCTGCGAGTGCAGCGCCGACAACATCTTCCTGGTCAAGGGCGGCGTGGTCCGCACCCCGGCGGCGCACCTGGGCCTGCTCAAGGGGATCACCCGCGACACCGTGCTGGACCTGGCGCGCCAGTTGGGCATTCCGGCCGAGGAGGGGATCCTGACCCTCCACGACCTCTACACCGCCGACGAGTGCTTCCTGACCGGGACCGGCGCCGAGGTGGCGCCGGTCGTGGACGCGGACGGCCGGATGATCGGCGACGGCCGTCCCGGTGAGATCACCCGGCGGTTGAACGAGGCCCTCCGCGACCTGGCCCGGCGCACGGGGACGCCGGTGGGCGCTCACCACGTGCCGCGCTAGGCATGGAACCGCCACACGCGGAGCCGACCGTCGCGTCGCGGCTGATCTACCGCGGCCGGGTGGTGACCCTGCGGGTCGACGAGGTCCGGGGACCCGGCGGACGGATCGGGGTGCGCGAGATCGTCGAGCACCCTGGCGCGGCGGCCATCGTCGCCGTGACCGATCAGGACGAGGTCGTCCTCGTCCGGCAGTACCGGAAGGCGGTGGAGGCCACCCTGCTGGAGATCCCGGCCGGGACGCTGGAGCCCGGCGAGACGCCGCTGGACTGCGCGCAGCGGGAACTGGCCGAGGAGACCGGCCTGCAGGCCGGCTTGATGACGCCCATGGTGACGTTCGTCCCCTCGCCCGGGGTGCTCACCGAGCAGATCACCATCTTCCTGGCGCGCGGGTTGAGACCGGCGGCGCAGGCCCTGCCCGAAGAGGAGGAAGGGCTGCACTCCGTCCGCGTGCCGCTCGGGCAGATCCCGGCGTTGATCGACGCCGGCGAGGTGAGGGACGCGAAGACGCTGATCGGCCTGCTGCTGCTCACCCGTCGGTGAGATGCCTGCGGAAGACCCCCCGGCCCTGGCGGCGGCGCTCGAGGCGTATCTCGCGTACGCGGTGAGCGAGCGCGGGCTGGCCCGCCACACCGTGGACGCCTACGCGCGCGACCTGCGCGACTTCATCGCCTTTGCGGCGCGCCGTGGGCTCTCCGGGCCCGAGGGAATCCACCGGGCCACCATCACCCTCTACCTGCTCCACCTGCGCCGCAGAGGCCTCGCGCCCAGTTCGACCGCCCGTCGGCTCGCCGCCATCCGGGGCTGGACGAGGTTCCTGCTGCGGGAAGCCCTGATCGCCGACGATCCGGCCGTCGACGTGGCGCCGGCGCGCCGGCCCCGGCGTCTGCCCGATGTCCTCACGGTGCAGGAGGTCGAGCAGCTCCTGGCGCAGCCCCGGGGCGCCAGCCCCCAGGCGGTGCGGGACCGCGCCATCCTGGAACTCCTCTACGCGGCCGGGCTGCGCGTCGGCGAACTCGTGGGGCTCGATGTGGGTGACGTTCACCTCGCCGTCGAGTACGTGCGGTGCGTGGGCAAGGGCACCAAGGAGCGGATCGTCCCGATCGGGAGCGCCGCCGTGCGCGCGCTGCAGCGCTACCTGGTCCACGCCCGTCCAGCCCTGGCCGGACGGCGCCCCAGCCCGGCGCTGTTCCTCAATCGCCGGGGCGGCCGGCTGAGCCGGCAGAGCGTGTGGCGCCTGCTGAAGACCGCAGCAGCGCAGGCGGGCATCCGCAGACCGATCGGGCCTCACACCCTGCGCCACTCCTTCGCGACCCACCTGCTCGACGGGGGGGCCGACCTGCGCGCCGTCCAGGAGATGCTGGGCCACGCCAGCATCGCCACGACGCAGATCTACACCCACCTGAGCCGCTCGCGCCTGCGCGAGGTCTACCGTCGGGCGCACCCCCGCGACCGGATGGCACTTCAATCGGAAAGGCCATAGCCCATGCGCGTGCTCCTGTTGGTCCTCGACGGGTGCGGCATCGGCGCGCTTCCCGACGCGGCGGACTACGGCGATGAGGGCAGCCACACGCTGGCCAACACCGCGCGCGCGGCGGGCGGGCTGCGGCTGCCGACCCTCGAGCGCCTGGGGCTGGGCGTTCTCGCGCCGATCCCCGGCGTGCGGCCAACCAGCGACCATCAGGCGGCGGTGGGCGTCCTGCGCGAGCGCTCGGCCGGCAAGGATTCGACCACCGGCCACTGGGAACTGGCGGGGCTCATCGTCCCCCACCCCTTCCCGACGTTTCCCCACGGGTTTCCCGAAGAGGTCATCCTGGCCTTCGAGGCCGCCATCGGCCGCCGGGTCCTGGGCAACGTGGTGGCGTCGGGCACCGAGATCATCCGGCGCCTGGGCGAAGAGCACCTGCGGACCGGTTCCCCGATCGTCTACACGTCGGCGGACAGTGTGTTCCAGGTCGCGGCCCACGAGGAGGTCGTCCCGGTCGAGCAACTCTACGCGTGGTGCCGGACCGCGCGGGAGATCCTGCGGGGGGAGTGGGGGGTCAGCCGCGTCATCGCGCGGCCGTTTGTCGGATCGCCCGGCGCGTTCGCGCGCACCGATCGGCGGCGCGACTTCACCCTTCCGCCCACCGGCCCCACCGTGCTGGACGCGCTGGAGGCCGACGGCATCCCCGTGGTGGGCATCGGGAAGGTCGAGGACCTCTTCGCCGGGCGCGGGCTGACGCGTGCGGTGCGGACCCATGGGGACATGGACGGGATCACGCAGGCGGCCGCCGCGCTGCGGACGCTGGAGCAGGGCCTGGTGTTCGTCACCCTGGTGGACCTGGACACGGTCTACGGTCACCGCAACGACCCCGAGGGATTCGCCCGGCACCTGGAGCGCATCGACGCCCGCCTCCCCGAGCTCCTGGACGCCTGCACGTCCGGCGACCTGGCCATCGTGACCGCCGACCACGGTAACGACCCGACCACCCCGAGCACCGACCACTCCCGGGAGCAGGTCCCGGTGCTGGCCTGGCGCCCACATCTCCCCCCGGGGCGGCGGCTCGGCGTGCGGGACTCCTTCGCCGACGTTGGCGCCACTGTGGCCGAAGCCTTCGGGCTGCGCTGGACGGGGCCGGGGCAGAGTTTCTGGGCGACGCTGCGGTAGGCGCGGCCGCCGCCCGGTAGGCCCGGGCCGCCGCGCATCGAACACCATAGGTGGCAGGAGGGATCCATGACCTGGGCAGCCCGCGCACGGGAGGCCGCCGCCGCGATCCGGCAGCGGGCGACCCGCATCCCTGACGTCGGTATCATCCTGGGGTCCGGGCTTGGCGCACTGGCAGACCACGTGGCCGCAGACGCGGTCGTGCCGTTCGCAGAGATCCCCCACTTTCCGCGGCCGGGCGTCCCGGGCCACAGCGGGCGTCTGGTGATCGGGACGCTGGAGGACCGTGCCGTGGCCGTCCTGCAAGGGCGCGTGCACCTCTACGAGGGCTACACCATGGCCGAGGTCGCGTTCCCGGTCCGGACGCTGCACGCGCTGGGCGCCCGCACCCTCATCGTGACCAACGCCGCCGGAGGGCTCAACCGGTTCTTCCGGCCCGGCGACCTCATGCTGATCGCCGATCACAT
>JAVKID010000004.1:0-58612 GCA_031459655.1 Candidatus Fervidifonticultor octavus
ACACCAGCCCCACGACCACGGGGGCCAGCACCATGGGGAGCAGCACCGCCGTACGCATGGCGATGCGACCACGCACCTCTCCCGCCAGGGCCAGGGCAAAGGCCAGGCCCAGCGCGACCTGAAGGGTGACGCTGGTGACGGTGTAGACAGCGGTCACGCGGAGGCTGTGCCAGAAGCGAGGGTCGGCCAGCATCGCTCCGTAGTTGGCGAGGCCGATGAATCCCGTGGCCCAGGGCCTGGTCAGCTCGATGCGGAAGAACGTCACCGCCAGCAGGAACAGCAGAGGCGCTGTGGAGATGATGATCAGCAGGAGGAGGCTTGGGCCCACCAGCAGCAGACCGAACCGAGCCTCGCCGCCGGGCCGCGCGCGCCGCAGCCCTCGGGCAGCCGGGACGGTCGCCGGGTGATCGGGCATCAGGCTGCCGGGGGGACCGTCCCGCGCACCGGCCGTGACGACCTTCCCGTCATGGCCACAGGGCGTATCTGGGCCGATCATCGCCTTCCGCTGGCCCAAACATCACCGGCGCAGAATACGCGACAGCTCCGCGTTGGCCTCATCGAGGGCCTGTTTGGGGGGTTTGCGTCCCACCAGCGCCTCCTGGATGGCGATGGCCATCACCTCGCCGATCTCGGGCCACTCCGGAATGCGCGGACGCCAGTCGGCGTCGGTGTCCTCCCGCAACGCGGTGAGCACCACGTCGGCGTAGTCGCGGGTGAACGCGATGACCTTACGATACTCTGCGTCCCGCCAGATGGACATGCGGTTGACCCCGGTGCGCACCACCGCGTCGGGACTTTCCTTGAACGTGGCCGACCGCAGCTGCGTCGGCCGGCTGGCCAGCCACTGGAGGTACAACCAGGTCGCCTGCTTCTTGCGCGCGGGCAATGCGGCGTTGATGGGCATCGCCCAGTTCCAGATGCTGGTGACCCGCTTGTTGGCCGGGCCCTTGGGCCACCGCTGATAGCCGATCTGTCCTGCGACCTTGGACTTCGCCGGGTTCTCGATGACCGATGCCGTGCTGTTGGCGTCGATGTACTGCACCAGCGTCCCCGCGGCGAACGCCTCCATGATCTCCGGCCAGTTCCAGTTCTCCACGCCCTTCGGCGCGAACTCCCGAAGTACGCTCACGTAGTATTCCAGCGACTTCACCCCCGCCTCGCTGTTCACCGTCGGCCGGCCCGCATGGTCGAACCACCGACCTCCGTAGGCTCGGAACAGCGACGGCCAGATGTACATGTTCTGCCCGGGGCCGCGAAAGCCTCGAAGCGCCAGGCCGTAAAGGTTTTGGGCCGGCGCATGGCTGCGCCGGGCCGTCTCGCGCAAGTCGTCCAGCGTTTCGGGAGGGCGCAGACCCAGTCGGTCGTAGATGTCCTTGCGGTAGATGTGAATGGTGACTTCGCCTTCTACCGGCATGCCCCACAGGCGGCCGCGCACGGTGTTGGCCCGGCGCCAGAGCGGCACGATATCCTCCAGGTCGAACCAGGCCTGGTCGGTGAGCTTCGAGTCGTTAAGGAAGAGGTCGAGCGGCTCGACCCAGTTGTTGACCGCGTAGAGAGGGAGGTACATCGGGTCGGCCGTGTGGCTGGCGTAGTTGGCGGTGCGGGCGCCCAGGTCCAGTACCGCCTTCTCGCGCATCTCGCGGGGCGGGATGACCTCGAAGGTAACCTCGATGCCGGAGAGACGGGTAAACTCCGGGGTCACCGCGCGGAATTTGGTGAAGTAGTGGGCCGGAGTGACGAGGATGTGGATCCGCTCCCCGGCCAACTGGCGCCAGTTGATCCTGGCAACCGCGTAGGGGTCGCCGCCGGAAGGTGCCGCCCACGCGGCCTCCAGCGTCCGTCCCAGATAGGCGGCAGTGGCTCCGCCAACGGTCAGGCGGAGCAGTTCACGTCGCGAGATCCTGTGCATCGCTCTTTCCCTCCCTCATCGTGGATCTTCACCCGGGGATACATCGTGCGTTCGATCCGGGCTACGAGCGTCGGCACGACGACCAGCTGAATGACAATTCCCGGCACGCCGGTCACCAGCGCCGCCTGCAGGTAGGCCACCGCCGACATCTTGAGACCCAGGGCCGGGCCTATGATGGCGGCGGCGGTGCCCAAGGCGAGCCGTCCGGCCGCCAGAGTGGGTACGAGCCAGACGTACTCCCGGGCCAGCGAAAGGTGCAGTGGCACCTGAGTCCGGGCGCGGCCCGGCGGCGTGCCGTATGCACGTACCCAACCACGCACGACTCCCGCCACCAGACCGTACGTGGCCAGCTCGACCATCATCAGCGGCGCCACCGGCGGTACCACCGGCGGCATGCCCGTGAGCAGATGCGACAGCGCGGGGGCGACGGCCCCGACGAGGCAGCCGACCCGGGCACCGCCCAGCGCTCCCATGAGGAGCACCGGCAGGTGCATGGGGAGAAGCGTCGGGCCCAGGCCGACTGCGTGGACGACGAGGGGGAGCGCCAGGGCCATGGCCAAGCCGACGCCAGCGGCTGCATGCGTCTGCACCGCATACCGGACATCCGCAGAGGTGCGCAGGAGGCCCCTGCGCCGGCCATCGGCCCGTCCGGCGTCCGGCCGGCGCGCAGCCAGCCGGGCACTCGTGGCACGCACCGCGGCAACCATCCCGTCGAGGCCGGCACCCCCGGTCCGGGCAGCCTCCACGGCGACCTCGAACGGACAGGGGCCGTCGCCACGGCGGTTGAGGATCCTGGGCACCTGGCGCTGGCTGGTGAAGGCCACGCCCCGCGCGCGCGCCTCGCGGGCTGCCGCCTCGCTGGCCACCTCGGCGAAGATCATGCGCACACCTGCCCATGCCGCCACCGCCACGGCCGCCGCGCCGGCGATCCGATCCGCCAGCGCCACGCCGGCGATCCCTCGCGCGCGCAGGTCGTCCGCCGCCTGCACCAGGGCACCCAGGCCCGGGTCGGCCGACTCGGCCAGCACCAGTCCGTCGCGGACGATGACGAAGCCCAGCGCTCGGTCCCGCAGTCGCCCGGCGGCCAGGACCAGATCCCGGGGCGCCCCGTCAGGGAGAGGACCCATCCCCGTGCTCCGTCAGCCCTTCGTACACACGGACCAGCGCCGCGCTGTCCAGGTCGCCGAAGCCCCGGGCCCGGGCCAGATGGTTGAGGAGCTGGACCACCGTCGTCAGCACCGGCGCGCCCCCTGCCGTTCGGGCCATGCCCACGGCCAGGTCGGTGTCCTTGCAAAGCAAGTCGATGGAAAAGACAGGCACGAAATCCCCGCGCGTCATCCTGTCGCCTGCCTCGCGGAACAGTCCCGAGACGGTGGCGGCGCCGCTGGACACGATGGTCTCGTACAACACACCGGGCGCGATACCGACGCGCGGTGCCAGGGCCATCACCTCTGCAGTGGCAGCGTTGATGATGGCAAACATCATCTGGTTGAGCAGCTTCACGGTGTGTCCGCTGCCGGGAGGGCCGACGTGGATGACCCGGGCTGCGAACGCCTCCAGCACAGGCCGCACCCGGTCGAGGACTGCCTGCTCGCCCCCCACCGGCACCGTCCACCGTCCAGCCGTGGCCGGACGGCCCAAAATGGGCGCGTCGAGGAAGCCGATCTCAACCGCGGCCGCGCGTGTGGCCAGCAGCCGGGTCGCGGCGGGATCGCTGGTGCTGGTGTCGACGATGACCTGCGGCGGAGAGGTCAGGCCGGTCAAGCGTTCTACCACCTGCCGGACAGCCTCCGGGCCCGGTAGCGACAGGATGGCCGCAACGGCACGGGCATTCAGGGCGTCCAGGTCCGGTACCGTGGTCGCTCCTGCTGCGGCCGCCGCCGCCAGCGCCCGGGCGTCGAGGTCGTGGACCATCACGTGATACCCGCCCGACAGCAGGGCCCCCACGATGATCCGCCCCATAGTGCCGCACCCGACGACGGCCAGCGGCGCCGGAGGCAGGATCAGGGCGCCCGACGTCGTCGGCTGTGCGTCGCGGGTGGGTACGCGACCTGGGAGGCGCGGCGGGCCCGGCGTCATGTCCCGGACGCGGGCACGCCGGCAGCCCGACGCTCGGCGTGCAGGTGCACCTGGACCCGGGAGAGGCGTGGCACGACCAGCAGGCGCGGGCGTGATCCGACGTGCCGCGCGGCGTGCCGCAGGGCGTCGTCGAACGTGGCGGCCGGGATACACCCCATGCCGCGGGCGTAGGCGGGCGCACGGGCGCCGACGATGTACACGGCCCGCGCGTACCGGTCGGCAAGTCCGCCCATATACGCCATGGAGAAGCCGTGGAAGGGATGGTAGGCGTACCCGTAGCGGTACCGGCGGATCCACTCGGGCCGGGTGCACACCTCGTCTTCGTAGCGGACCAGCGCGTCGACTGTCTGGCAGCGCTGCAACAGCCGGTAGATCTCCCGGTACGCCGGGAACCACTCGTCGTTGAACCAGCCGTCGCACACGCACGCTGCGATGATGACAGGGAACGGCCGCAGCGCGCCGAAGGCACGGGCCAGGGAGGCGCCGATGGCCTGTTTGAAGAGCAACGGGTTGGATCCCATGCCCGGCCCGTAGTGGAACGTCCGGGGAATCCCCAGCACCAGCACATCGGCGGGCTCGCCCGGCACCGTGACTTCGGTGCGGCGTCCCGCCAGGGGCCAGGTGGCCTGCTCCACCTCGGCCAGCCGTCCTGCGTAGACCGCCAGCTGCTGGTTCTGGCCGTTGAGCACGGCGTCGACGGCGAAGAACGGCTGTTTCATGGCTCGCTCTATCGCCTCGCCGATGCGGCGCAGCTGGTGGCGGAAGCGGCTCCCGGTGGTGATGGGGACGAAATCCGGCCGAAACATGGTGCCGGGCGCGTGGTGACACCGGATGGATCGCCATCCCACCAGACCGGTACAGGGCATCTTGTACCCACCACTGTAGCCACCGTAGGGGTTGCCCAGCGTGTGTCCCAGCACGATGGTCAGGTCGGCCTCCAGCACCGCGCGGTTCACTTCTACGACGTCGCCGTCGGCCGTCTCGCCCAGCCGCACCATGCCGTCCGGATCTTCGGCATCGTGATTGGTGAGCCGCCGGCCGCGAAAACGTGCGACCACTTCGGAGCCCAGGTAGCTTTCGAACTCCTCCGGGAGGTTCTTTCGATGCAAGCCGACCGCGCAGAGCAGCGTGATATCGTCCTCGCGGACGCCGGCGCCGCGCAGGTGCTCCAGCAGCAGCGGGATGGTGACCCGCCGGTGCGCTGTGGCGTGGGCACCACCCTTCACCCGGTCGGGAAAGGCAATCACCACCCTGGCGCCCGGGCCGACCAAGGCCGGCAGGCGTGGCAGCCCCAGGGGCTGCGCCAGGGCCCGCGCGGTCAACGCGACGGGATCCTCGACGGGGACGGGGTCCCGGTAGAGCGCGCCGGGCTCCACCACGACCGCGTCGTCGGGAGCGTCGACCTCGAGGACGCCGTCACCATACTCGAGGGCTACCCGCGGCATCGGTTTCCCCCGTACAATGCCTAATCGGTGGCAAGCAAACGTCTTTCAAATCGCCGTATGGTGCGTGTTCGACACAAGGATTGTCCATTCCTCTATACAAATAGACTTGCTGGCTGGTCCCTCACCGGTCCAGACCCAGGGGGTGCGACGAGGGGAGGCAGCATGAGGTGAGGCTCGATCGAGATAGTGGCATTCCCCTCTACGTGCAGATCCGGGAGTTGATCCGCCAGGGTGTCGCCCAGGGGGCCTGGCGGGTGGGCGAGACGCTGCCTGCGGAGGACGAGTTGAGTGCGGCCTTCGGCGTGAGCCGCGGCACGGTGCGGCAGGCCCTGGGGCACCTGGCGCGGGAGGGCTTGCTGGTCCGTCACCGCCGGTCGGGGACCCGCATCGTCCGCGCGCCGGCCGACCCCGGGCTGCTCTTCATCTCCCCCTACAGGGCCATTCGGGCGGCGGGGAAGCACCCTCGGGTGCAGGTCCTGGCACTAAGGAGGCAGCGCGCGCCGCGGCGCGTGGTAGCGGCGTGGGAAGCCGGCGGGCGGGGGCCGGTCAGCCGCCTTGCCGTGCATTTCGACCGCGTGTTCTCGGCCGACGGAGAGCCCATCGCCCGGGGAAGTTCGTGGGCACCTGCCCCGCGCTTTGACCGGCTGCTGACCATGGATCTGACCACGCGAGCCTTCCTCGACGTGCTGGCCGGAGAGTTCGGCGTGGTCATCACCCGCATCGACGAACGCATGGAGCTGACGGCGATGTCGGCCGAGAACGCCCGCCTGCTTCGCACCCGGCGCGGAGCCCCGTGTCTGGCGGTCACTCTCTGTCAGTGGTCGCGTGCGGAGCCTGTGGAGTATGCAGAGTTCTGGCTCGACCCGGCCAAGTCGCGCTATCTGCTCACCGGCCTGATGGGCGTCGATGCCGACGTGGCCCGGGGTCGGGGGCTATAGCTGCTCGAAGTGCTCGTCCAGCACCGGCGTGTGCCCCATGGCCAGGGGCGGCGAGCAGTGGTCTTCCTCTTCCCAGGCGGCGTCGCCGGTCTGCGGGACAGAGGCATCACCGAGATCCTCGTCAGCGACGGCACCTTGAACAGACCCGCTGTCGGGCCGCGTCGCCTCCCAGGTACGCCTCAACGGAAAGCCCGCCGACAAGGCGGCGATCAACACCTGGCTGGCCAGCACCTTCACTACTCTTCGGGTCGCCGGAGTTCAACGATAGCCAGATCACCAGGAAGACGCAGGAGGCCGATGCGGCCGGTCCTGACCTCGTTGTCGCCACGGCGTCCCGCGATTCGGCTGGGACGCCGTGGCCGATCTGGCGGCCTTCCTGGCGCGGACTCCGGGCCTCGTTCCCCGGTGACGATCAATCCTCCAGCGCTACGGACACCGGCACCGGGTTGCGGAGAATGTCCATTACCGGGGACGTCTGCTGGACGTAGTTGCACAGTTCGACGATCTTGTCGCGCGGAGCGTCGGCCTTGACCCGGTACGAGAGCCGGACGTTCTGGAAGCCCGCCCGTGTCTGCTCGGAGAGTCCCAGGAAGCCGTGCAGGTCCAGGTCGCCCTCCACCTTGAACTGCAGGCTCTCGACCTTGATCCCCTGGGCGGCAGCGTTGTAGACGAACCCGACGGCCAGGCAGGATGCCAGGGCGTGGAGCACCGCCTCCACCGCGTTGGGCGCGGCGTTGCTCCCCAGCAGCACCGGCGGCTCGTCGCCCTCCAGGACAAACGGCCTGGTGCGTGAGGTATCTTCCTGTCCTGCACCGTAGAAACCCTGGATCTTTGTCCGGGACCGCCCGCCATCCACCCAATCGCTGGTGGCCCGGAACGTGAACCGCGCCAGGCTCGGGTTGGATTTGATGGCGTTGACAGTCGCTACCAGTCGCTCCACGTTGACTCCGTTCAGGATTGTCTGCGTAGCCATGCTCATCCCTCCTTGGAATGCGCATGTGGCCAGTTCATCATCGCTTGACGGCGTCCGCCAGCTCGATCAAGACGTTGGGTTCGTCGCCGACGACCCATGCGTCATGTCCAGGATGCATGATGGCGACGTCGCCAGGACCAAATTCCATCTCCGTGCCATCATCCATCCGGATCCGCTGCCGGCCCGCCAGAAAGATCTTCACATGATACCGCTGGCAGCTCTCGCCACCTACAACAGGCTTCACGTGCGTTGACCACCGCCAGCCGGGCTCAAGCGTCTCGCGATAGAATGTCAGCCCATTGAGGTGAATGACCTGGATCTTCCCTGTCTCGAACGGGCGCCGGACCTCGTCGGGTGTATCGAAGTTCTTCCCCATGATGGCGGCAGGCGCTTGCGACATACGTTGTCCCCTCCTCTCTCCGCGTGAGCCCTCCTCCGAAACACACACCGCCTCTCAGAACGAGACTACCCTGTCATATTCCGCCACCAGCGCCGCGAACTGCTTGGGCGTGATGAACTGGCCATTCTTGCCCTGCAGGTCTTGCTCGGTCACCCCACGGGCGGCCGAACAGCCGCCTCAGACGTAGATCGGAATCTTGGACTCGATGACCTTCGCCATCAGGTCCTTCATAGGCGGCCAGCCCACCGGCACGATGGCGTTGGCCACGACCTCCTTCATCACCACCACCGCGTCGGCCACCAGGCCGATGGCAGCCTGGTGGCCGGCTTCCACGGCCCCTATGGCCGACAATAACGGCAGGACCGCCTTCGTGGGGTTCTCGGACCCGTGGGTCCCATTGAAGAACAAGCGGGCCATCCGCGTCACCCCCCTCACCCCATCCTGAATTCATCAATGTCAGAGACGGGGCTGCGGCGCAGATTTATTGCACGACCGGAGGGCCAGGGTCCGGCCGGCCGGCGGGTCGGGCGAGCGGCCTGTCGACCCTCCGGGAAGCCGCCTGCACCACCTCCGGCGGTCAGGGCCTGCTTGACTTACTCATGCATTTGAGTAAAAATACTCATGGATATGAGTAATCAGGCACATCCTGTCTTCATCCGACCCCAGGCCCAGGTCTTGGCCACCCGGCTTGCCGAGCCACGGCGCCACCTCCAGGTGGTCGCAGGCCCCCGGCAGGTCGGCAAGACAACGTTGGTACTGCAGGTGCTCACGACCTGGGGCGAGTACGCGCGGTACGCGTCGGCCGACGAGCCGACACTGCGGGATCGGGCGTGGTTGGTGGCGCAGTGGGAGGCGGCACGCCTGGTCGCCAGGCGGGCGGGCAGGCGCGGCGCGGTACTCGCGCTAGACGAGATCCACAAGATCCCTGGCTGGTCCGAGACGGTCAAAGGCCTCTGGGACGAGGACACACGGCAGCGCGTGCCGTTGCGCGTCGTGATCCTGGGCTCGGCTCCTCTCCTGGTGCAGCGGGGCTTGACCGAGAGCCTGGCCGGGCGGTTCGAGGTCATCCCGCTCGGACACTGGACGTTGGTCGAGATGCGGGAAGCATTCGGCTTCGCGCTCGACCAGTACCTCTTCTTCGGCGGCTATCCCGGAGCGGCGCCGCTGGCGCAGGATCCGGCGCGCTGGGCGCGCTACGTGAAGGACGCGTTCATTGAGACGACGATCGCGCGCGACGTGCTGCTACTCTCCCGCGTGGACAAACCCGCCCTCCTGCGCCAGCTGTTCGAACTGGGTTGCCACTTCTCAGGCCAGGTGCTCTCCTACACGAAGATGCTGGGGCAGCTGCAGGACGCGGGGAATACCACGACCCTGGCGCATTACCTGGAGTTGCTCTCCGGCGCGGGCATGCTCACCGGTCTGCAGAAATACGCCGGCTCGGTGGTACGCCGACGAGGCTCGAGCCCCAAGCTGCAGGTGCTCAATACGGCGCTGATGACCGCCACCATGGGCCTGAGGTTCACCGAAGCGCGCGCAGACCCGGAAACGTGGGGGCGCATCGTGGAATCCGCAGTCGGCGCTCATCTGGCCAACGCGGCCGCCGGCGGCGAGGGCGAGCTCTTCTACTGGCGCGACCGCAATCGCGAAGTAGACTTCGTGCTCCGACGCGGACGGCGGCTGGTGGCCATCGAGGTGAAGTCCGGCCGGCGGCGCCACACGCTGCCCGGACTGGAAGCCTTCGCTGACCTGTTCAGACCCGCGCGCACTCTGATCGTGGGAGCCGACGGGGTTCCGCTGGAAGAGTTCCTGGCACGGCCCGCCACTCACTGGACGAGCCCATGAGCCGGATCACCGCCGCGGCGACGGCCGGTATCCCCAGATCTTGCTCGTCTTCAGCCCCATCCCGGCCAACGCACAGGCCACCGAGAACCCCGCGGCCACCGGGTCGATGACCGGGATGCCCAAATCGTCCCGCAGGCGCTCCGCGGAGCCGGTCAGCGCCGCGCACCCCAGGACGACGGCCTCGGCGTGGTCGACGTCGCGCGCCGCCAGGCCTTCGCGGCGCATGGCCGCATAGCACCCCTCCGGGTCGTCCTGGATCCCCTGCACCGAGAAGTCTACCGCCCGCCATACGCAGATGCGGTGGGCCGCCCCGGCGGCTCGCGCGTTCTGCTCCATCTTGGGGACCCACTTCCAGTCGCCCACCAGCACCGCGATCCGGGAAGCGACGATGCCGGCCAGCATGAAGCTGGCTTCTCCGATGCCGACCACCGGGATGTCCAGGGCCTCCCGCAGTTCCCACATCCCGGGGTCGTAGAAGCAGCCGATGCTGGCCGCCGCGATGCGGTGTCGGGCGACATAGGCGGGCAGCACCGCGAGCATCAGTCCCACGGCCGCGTGGTCGTCGGCGAAGTGTTCAAGATCGGCCGGCCCGTCCGGGAGGTCGATCACGTGGACATCCGCAGCAGGCGCCAGCCCGGCCAGGTAGGCCCGGACCGCCTCGACGCGGCCGGGCCGCGCGCGGACCGGGATCACATGCAGGACCGCCGGCATGCCTGGTGGCCTCCGCAGCCCCGTCGCGTCCTCCCCCCGGCTTCAGTACCCGGGGACCCCGAGGTCCCGGCACGCCGCGGCGACCTCGGGATGCACGTACTTCCCGTCCACCTCCAGCGGCACGCCGTCCAGGTGGATCGTGGGGGTGAGCACCACGCAGTCGGTGTGGGCGGCGGCCTTCCACCCCACCGCCTTCATCTGGGGCCCCTGCGTCCCAATCCCCATGTTGAAGATCCCGAACATCCGCTCGTCTTCCACGATGCGGCCGGTGGGCTTGGTGACGCCGGGGTTGAAGCCGAGCGAGTAGTGCGCCACGCGGTACATGTTGGGATCCCCGAACGAGGCCAGCCACCGCTCGTAGGTCCTGGCCTCGGCGCCGCCCTCGACCTTCGTGACGACGCCCGCCTCGATGGTGAGGGTCACCGGCGTGCGCACCAGCCCGATCTCCGCTGGCGGCCAGATGCAGCCGTCCACCACGAGACGGCCGGCGATGGTTTCCTCCAGCGGCGCCCAGGAGACCTGGCCGACCAGCATGATCGGCTCGCCCGGGGTGTCGGCGAGCTTGCCGGAGTGGCGAACATAGCGGCCGGCGTTGTCGGCAACCAGGTCGGTGCCGGCCGCGGTGGTGATCTTCACCTCCCGCGCGGCGGCCAGCAGCGCCCGCAGCCTCTCGCCCATGGCGATGACCTTCGGGTAGTCGACGCGCCCGATCGAGCGCACCATCATCTGGACGTCCATCCCCGACAGACAGATGTACCGGGCGCCGCGCTCCATCGCGCGGCGGTAGGCGTTGGAGTAGAGAATGTAGCCGACCGCGTACTCGATCCAGACGTCGCAGTCGGCGATAGCCGCGGCCACGGGCCGGGGTGGATCCTGGCCGCTGGTGAGGTTGGTGGGATACCACAGGACGACCGGGACCGCGCCGGCCGCGAACGCGGCGTTGGCCGTGGCCTCCACCACGCGCGCGTCGCTGCTGGAGTCGGCGGTGATCACCACCTGCTCGCCGGGTCTGGCCAGCATGACCTGCTCGACGAGTTTCCGCGCCGCGGCGGCGACCTCGAACGACTGGTACTCCTTCAGGGTTTCCGTGCCGAGTGCCAGTTCCATCGCCCCTGCCTCCCCGTCTCGAATGCTCGAGGCCCGACGACCCGCGGGGCCTCGCGCCGGCCGTCTACGTGGCGGCCAGGGCCGGCGCGACCCAGCGCCCGCCAGCGATGACCGGCTGGTCGTCGAACCACACGTCCGGCCCCGGGAAAACGAAGTCCTGGTGGTAGTCGGCCACCACGACCCCGCCCATGTGGCTGTTGTCACCGACGGCCAGGTGCACCGTCCCCTGGATCTTCTCCGCCTCGACGGTGATGTCGGTCCGCCGGGCCTGCGGATTGGTCCCGATGCCCAGTTCGCCCAGCATGCGCCGCGGCCGGGTGGCCTCGCTCCGCCCGGCCAGATCCAGGATCTCGGTGATCTGCGCGCCGACCGCGCCCCCACCGTCGAGCGCCACAACCTCACCCCGCTCGAGTCGGATCGTCATGGGCTCGGTCAACCTGGCGTGCCAGCCGGGTTCCACGACCAGGCGGCCCTGCGCGGTGCCTTCCAGCGGCGCGCAGTAGGCCTCGCCGGCCGGCAGGTTGCCCCAGGCCCCCCGCGTCACATAGATGCCGTCGTCTGACCGGCCGTCGCGGCCCTCGACGCTGAATGCCACGTCGGTGCCGGCGGGCGTGGTGATGCGCACGCGGTGCGCCGCGGTGATCAACCCGGCCATCGCGCGCGTGGCGGCGGCCACCGCCTGGTAGTCCACCGCCATCGGGCCGTCCGGGTAGAGCATCTCCGGGATGAAGCGCGGCATGCTGGCCACCCGGGCGCCGGCGCGGCAGGCCGCCTCGCGCGCGTCGGTGTGGCTGAGTGAGAAGGACGTGATGATCAACACGACGTCTGCGGCCGCCATGGCCTCCGCGACCTCGTCGGGTGGCTCGACCGCGCTGCGGCCCGTGGAGGGGTACGTGAGGAACCGCACCGGGTGAGCCGGCAGGTGCTCGCGGGCCACCTCCGCCACCAGCCGTGCGAAATATGCGCGCCGGAGCATCGCCTCCACGTCCTCGGGGGGCAGATGGGCCCACTGCTGCGGCGTCGGCAGGTCGGTCACGACCAGGAGGCGCTCCTCGTCCCGGAGGCCCATGTTCACCCTGAGCATGGACAGGACACCCGGGGTCATCGCCTCGCGGTCAATCCACGCCATGCGCGTCCCTCCCGGCAGGGGGCGGATCGGCACCCAGGACGCCCGCCGAGACCTCCGAGACCCGCGTCCGGCCGGGCAGCCCGGGCGCCCCGAACGCCCGATCGTACAGGATGCACCGCGCATGGTGGTCCGGCCCCACCCGCAGCAGGTCGGGGACCACCCGGTCGCAGGCGTCCAGACGCGCGTAGCACCGGGGGTGGAAGGAGCACCCGGGGGGGACCCGGGCGGCGCTGGGGACCTCCCCGCCCAGGGTGATCTTCTCGGGGATCAGCGCGCTCTCCTCATCGGAGACCGTGGGGATCGCCGAGAGCAGGGCGCGCGTATATGGGTGCGCCGGACGGGCGAACAACGCCTCGGTGGGCGCCATCTCCACGATCTTCCCCAGGTACATCACGGCGATGGCATCCGCCACATTGCGGACCAGGCTGAGGTCGTGCGAGATCATCAGGTAGGTCAGGTCGAGTTCGCGCTGCAGGCGCCGCAGCAGCGCGATGATCTTGGCCTGCACCGAGACGTCGAGGGCCGAGGTGGGCTCGTCGAGCACGATGAACCGCGGCGCCAGGGCCAGCGCCCGCGCGATCGCCACCCGCTGGCGCTGCCCGCCCGACAGCGCGTGGGGGTAGCGGAACAAGAAATCGCGCGGGGGGAGTTCGACCCGTTCGAGCAGCTCATGCACGCGCCGCCACCGCTCGCGGGGCGTGCCGAGGCGGTGGACCACCAGCGGCTCCTCGACGATCTCCCTGACGCGGCGGCGGGGGTTGAGGGAGGACGCGGGGTTCTGGAAGACGATCTGCATCTGCCGCCGGATCGGCCGCAGCGCCGCTTCGTCGAGCGCGGTGATGTCGCGCCCGTCGAAGACGACCCGCCCCGCGGTGGGCCGCAGCAGCCGGACGATGATCTTGCCCAGGGTCGTCTTGCCGGAACCCGTCTCCCCCACCAGCGCCACCGTGGCGCCCTTGGGAATCGCCAGGCTGACCCCGTCCACCGCCCGGACCTCCCCGACCCGGCGCCGCAGGAGCCCGCGGGTGATGGGAAAGTGCTTGACGACGCCGTCGGCTTCGACCAGGACCATGCCTCAGGCCTCGACCGCCGACGACGCCTCGACCGTGGACGACGGGTAGAGGTGGCAGGCTACCCGGCGGCCGGGCTCGACCTCGGCCAGATGGGGCCGCAGACGGTCGCAGACCGCCATCCGGAACGTGCACCGGGGGGCGAACCGGCAGGCCGGCGGCGGCGCCACGTAGTCTGGGATCCGCCCTTCGATCCCGGTCCCCATGGTGCCGGTCAGCCGGGGCACGGCCGCCAGCAGGCCCTGGGCATAGGGATGGAACTGGCGGCGGAACATCTCGCGCGTGGCGGCCACCTCGGCGATCTCGCCCCCGTACATCACGTAGATGCGGTCGGAGACCAGCCGCGCCACGCCCAGGTTGTGGGTGATGTAGAGCACCGACAGCCCCTCGGTGCGGACCAGTTCCCGCAGTTCCAGCAGGATCTGGTCCTGGATGGATACGTCGAGCGCCGTGCCGAGTTCATCGGCGATGAGCAGTTCGGGTCGGCCGATCAACGCCAGGGCGATCAGGACCCGCTGGCGCATCCCGCCCGAGAGCTCGATGGGGTAGCGTGCGAGCATCCCCTCCGGATCGGGAACCCGGACCATGCGCAGGACCTCCACGCACCGCCGCCAGACGGCCTGGTCGGGGCGCCGCCATCCGACCCGGTCGGCGCCCTGCCACATCACGATGTCGGCCAGTTGCCGGCCGACGGTGAACACCGGGTTGAGCGCGGTAGACGGATCCTGGAAGATCATCGCGATCTGGCGGCCGCGGACCCGGCGGAGCTCGTCTTCGGACAGGCGCAGCAGGTCCTGGCCTTTGAAGACGATACGGCCCGAGACGACCTCGGCGTTGGCCGGCAGCAGGCCCAGGATGGCCTTGGCGGTAACGGACTTCCCGCAGCCGGTCTCGCCCACCAGGGCCACGCTCTCGCCTCGACCGACATCGAGGGTCACGCCGTTGATGACGCGGGCGCGACCCTCGTAGGTGCGAAAGTGAATCGCCAGGTCCGAGACGGCCAGCAGCGGCTCCGTCCGGGTCACGAGCCGGCCCGCCACTGTTCGATCTGCACGTCGAACACGTCGCGCAGGCCGTCACCGAGCAGGTTGAAGCCCAGCACGGCAATGAAGATCGCCAGCCCCGGAAACGTCGCGGCCCACCACGATCCCGGCAGATAGGCGCGGCCTTCGGCGATCATGGTCCCCCACTCGGGCGTCGGCGGCTGGGCGCCGAACCCCAGGTAGCTGAGCCCCGAGGCGGTGAGGATGACGAAGCCCATGTCGAGGGTGATCTTGACCAGGATGGGAGACCAGGCGTTGGGGAGGATCTCGCGGAAGGCGATCCGCCAGGGGCCGGCCCCCAGCCCGCGGCTGGCCTCCACGAACTGCTCCTCTTTGAGGGACAGCACCTGCCCGTAGACCAGCCGCGTGTACCAGGGCCACCAGGCAAAAGCGATGGCGATCATGGCGTTGGTGAGGTTGGGGCGCAGGGCGGCGGTCACCGCGAGGGCCAAGGCAATGGGGGGGATGGCCAGGAAGATGTCGGTGATCCGCATGATCACGTCGCCCACCCGGCCGCCCCAGTAGCCGGCGACGAGCCCCAGGGGCACGCCGATGCCCACGGCCAGGATCAGCACCACCGCGCCCAGCACGAGCGAGATGCGCGCGCCGAAGATGATCCGCGAGAGGATGTCCCGCCCCGCGTCGTCGGTCCCCAGGAGGTTGCGCGAGGACGGCGGCTGCAGCGCGTGCGCGAAGTCCACGAACGACCCGGCGTGCTGGGGGTAGGGGGCCACGAAGGGCGCGAGCAGTGCGGCGGCCACCATGAGGCCCACCACGGCCAGGCCGGCCACGGACAGGGTGGACTGGCGGAAGCGGAACCACATCTTCCGCCACTCCTGGGCCCGCGTGGCCCTCAGGTCCCCCGAGATGGCGGCCTCAGCCACCCTGACGCCCTCCACGCGGGCGACCGGACTGTCGGGGCGTCCTCATCCCTCGCCGTACCGGATGCGCGGGTCCAGGTAGCCGTACAGGAGATCCACGAGCAGGTTGACCACGGCGTAGGCCGCCCCGACGACGAGCGTCACCGCGATCACCGCGTTGAAGTCCTTCCACAGCAGGGCGTCCACCCCGTAGAAGGCCAGGCCCGGCCAGGCGAACACGGTCTCGACCAGGAACGCGTTGCCCAGCAGGAACCCGTAGCTCAGTCCGATGATGGTCAGCGTGGCGGTGAACGCGTTCTTCAGCAGGTACCGGTAGATGATCAGGCGGGGCGGCAGGCCGTAGGAGCGCGCGGCGAGGGCGTAGTCGCGCCGCATCTCCTCGATCATGCTGGCCCGGATCAGGCGCATGATCTGGGCCAGGGTGCCCACCGAGAGGGCGAAGGCGGGCATCGCGAGGTACTTCAGGGACGTCGCGAACGCCTTGAAGTCCCCCGCCAGCACGCTGTCCAGCAGGTAGAGCCCGGTGATCTGGACGGGCGGGGCCGGCCCGCGGCCGATGGTGGGCAGCAGGCCCAGGTGGTAGGCGAACGCCAGCTGCAGCAGGATCGCCAGCCAGAAGCGGGGCAGCGCCACCCCGACCAGGGCGACGAGGCGGCTGATGTGGTCGTCCAGCGCGTCCTTGTGGACGGCGGCGCGAATCCCCAGGGGGACGCCCAGGGCAACGGCCAGCAGCATGGCCACCGACGTCAGTTCCAGCGTCGCGGGGAAGAAGTCGCGCAGGTCCTTGGCGACGTCGCGGTGCGTGCGAAGCGAGAAGCCGAAGTCGCCCCGGAACAGCCCGGCCATGTAGGTGACGTACTGGACGTACAGCGGGCGGTCCAGCCCCATCTGGTGGCGGAGTTGCTGGACCTGCTCTTCCCGGGCGTCGGGGCCGAGGGCCAACCGCACGGGGTCGCCCGGAATCACCCGCGACACGATGAAGATCAGCACCGACAGCCCCACCAGCACGGGCACGAGGTGGAGCACGCGCCGGAGCAGGTACGTGCCGAATCCCATGGCCTACGGGCGGGTGGGGACAGCCGGGGCTGCCCCCACCTCGCGCCTATCGCGCCATTGCCTACCGCTCGATGGTGAAGTCATAGAACGCGACGTCGAAACCCAGCAGGCCCACGTAGCGGTAGCCCTTGACGTGGTTGCGGAAGGCGATCCGGTGCAGCGGGTTGGCCACGTAGATGCTCGGCGCGTCCCGCACGATGGGGACCTGCACGTCCCGGTAGAGTTTCATCTGCTGCTCGGGGTCCACCGCCCGCCGGGCCGCCTCCAGCATCTTCGTGACCTCGGGGTTCTCGTAGAAACTCATGCAGCGAAACGTCCCCCAGCAGCTCGGGTGGTACATCCCGTAGGTGTGGCTGTCCACGTGGGGGTACTTCAGGGTGTCGAAGATGGCGGTGATGTGGGGGGTCGTCTCCGGTTTGGTGGCACGCTCCACCACCCGCGCCCACGGTTCGCCGATGATCTCCACGTTGATCCCGATCTCCTCGAGGTTGCTCTTCAGCAGCAGGCCGATCAGCCGCTCCATGGGCACCGCGGTGATCCACAGGTACTGGATGGTCAGGTCCCCGGGCTTGTAGCCGGCCTCGGCCAGCAGCCCCCTGGCCCGGGCCACGTTCCGGCCGTAGACCGGCACCTGCGGGCTCCACCCGGGCACCCGCACCGGCACCGGCCCCTTGGCCTTGGTGGCCCCCACGAAGATCTGCTGGATGGCGATGTCATAGTTGAAGGCGTAAGAGATGGCCTGGCGCACCTTGACGTTGTCCAGGGGCTTCAACTTGGTGTTCATCTGCAGGTGGAAGAGCTGGACGCTGGGATCTTCCTTGACGGTGATGCCGGGCACCTTCAACTCCTGGAAGCTGGGCGGGGACAGCCACTGGTTGACCATGTCGGCCTGGCCGGCGACCAGCAGGGTCTTCACCGTAGCCTCTTCCGGCACGTACCGGTAGATGACCCGGCTGATCTGCCCCGGCTTCCAGCCGCGCCAGTAGGCGTCGTGCCGGACCATGAGCATGTCGCCCGCCCGGTCCCACCGCTCCATGCGGTAGGGCCCCGAGCCCGCGTCCTGGCGCTCCAGCAGGCTGGCCCCGTAGTCGCCGAACTCCCCGAAGGGGCCCGGACGCAGGTTGGCCATGATCAGGTCCTTGTCCATGATGAACAACAGCAGCAGCGTCCCCAGGAACGGCGCGTAGGGCTCCTTCAGTTCGAAGCGGACCGTGTACCGATCCACGGCCCTGGTCCGTCCCGGTTCCAGCACCGGCGTCCAGGTCCACGAGAAGCCGCGCTTGAGGCGCAGCGCCCGATCCATGGAGAAGACCACGTCGTCGGCGGTCATCTCGCGGCCGCTGTGGAACCGGACCCCCCGGCGCAGTTTGAACGTGTAGATCCGGCCGTCGGGCGAGACGGTCCAGGACTCGGCCAGGTGCGGGCGGGGTTCCATCGACCCCTTCTCGACGTTGGGGTAGAGCAGCGGGTCGTAGAGGTTGATGGCCGAGTGCAGGCTGCTCTCGTCCACCGCCGCCTGGGGGTCGATGGCGGTGATGATCTGCTGCTCGATGTACGTCATGGTGATGGGCGGCTGCGAGCGCGCCTGCAGTGGCACCACCAGGAGCAGCGCGACCAGGACGACTGCCCCAAGACGATATCGCATGCTCGATCCTCCCTCCTCTGCTGAGGTCACTTCACGTCCCAAAGGCCTCTTGCGCCTTCACGGGGCATCACGCAGGACGCGCCTGCCCGACGGCCCGGTGCCCGCCCAGCAGGCGCAGGCTCACCTCCTCCGCCGCCTCCCGGACGTGCCGGATCAGGGCCGGGAGCGCATCTGCCGAGAACCGCGCGGCAGGGCCGCCGATGCTGATGGCGGCGACGACCTCGCCGCGCGAGTCCCGGATGGGGGCGGTGATGGCGGCCACGCCGGGATCGAACTCTCCGACGGTGAACGCATACCCCTGGCGGCGGATGCGGACCAGGTCGCGGCGCAGGGCCGCCGGGTCGGTCATCGTCCGCTCGGTGTAGCGGGGCAGCCCGCGGGCCATGATCTCTCGCATCCGGCCCTCGGGCAGGAAGGCCAGGTGGAGCTTGCCGGCGGCGCCGGCGTGCCAGGGCGTGACCCGCCCGATCTGGAAACTCGCCCGGATGCGCTGCGGACTGTCCACGGTGTCCAGGCAGATGACACCGTCGCGGCCCGGCGCGGTCAGGACCACCGACTCCCCCGTACGCTCAGCCAGCGCCAGCATCGTCGGGCGGGCGACGTCCCGCACCTCGAACCGGCGCAGGACCACGCCGGCCAGTTCCAGCGGCTTGGTCCCCAGCGCATACCGCCGCCCGTCGGTCTGCACGATGTAGCCGTGCCGCTCCAGCGTCCGCACCAGGCGGAAGACGGCCGCCTTGCTCAGGCCGGTGGCCCGGGCGCACTCGCTGATGCCCCAACTGCCGGTGCCGTCGGCCAGGAGGTCGAGGAGGGCCAGCGCGTGGTCCACCGACCGGACCAGGGAAGGCCTGACGGGATCCCGGGATCGCGTCCGCCTGTTTCGCATCGAGAAACCTCGTTTCGCAACGACTCGTCGCGGCTCTGTTCGAGGCCGGAGGGGAGAACCCCTGCCTGCTGGAAGCACTCGGAGGAGCAGACGCGGTCAGACGGCCGCCGGGAGGGGACGATGCATCGCGGCCTGATGGTCTGGGTCCTGGGGATCCTGGCGACGGCGGCGCCGCTGCCGCCGCAGGGCTACGCGGCAGCCGCCGCCACCGAATCCAACAACCAGCACAAGATCGTCTGGGCCGGCGACCGCCTGTACGTCACGTACTCGAAGCTCGCATCGGGCGTCCCGCAGGTCTTCGCAGACGTCTCCACGGACGGCCGCACCTGGCGGTCGCTGGGCCAGGTGAGCCGCGGCGAGGCGCCCTCCACCCTCTCGACCCTCATCGTCGATGCCCGCGGCCACGTCCATCTCCTCTGGACCCGATTCGATGGCGGGATCGGCCGCGTCTACCACAGCCGCTACGACGCACGATGGAGCCCGCAGACGCCGCTGTCCCCCGCGGGGTCGTACGCCGGCTACCCCTCCCTCGACGTGGCCTCCGGCGGGCGGCTCCACCTGGTGTGGTACGGGATCCGGGAGGCCTCGGCGGGCCAGCCGGTGTCCCACGGCGGCATCTACGAGATTTACTACCTGACCTTCGACGGCCGCTGGAGCCCGCCGGAGCGGCTCTCGGGCGGGATCCCCGACGCGTTGAACGCCGCCATCGCCGTCGACAGGCAGGACCGTCCCCACGTGACGTGGTTCCAGTCCGACGGGCAGGCGTTCCAGGTCTTCTACACCGTGCGGGACGGCGCCTGGTCTCCGCCGATCCCGCTGACGTTCGGGCCGCAGCCGTCGACGAAACCCGCCATCGCCGTCGATGGGGGCGGACGCGTGCACCTCGTGTGGGAACGGCTCGAGCGCGGGCAACCCGTCATCTACTACCTCACCGGCGCCCCGGGCCGGTGGAGCCGGCCGCTGCGGATCTCCGAGCGCGGCGGCCGGCACCCCACGGTCGGCCTCTGGCCGCGGGGCGTCTTCGCGCTGTGGCAGGACGAGGACGGCACGGTCATGCTGCGCGCGTTCGACGGCCGGTGGCGCGCCCCCAGGCGGCTGGGGCCGGGCGACTATCCCAACGCGACGCCGTGGAAGGGCTCCGGGTCGCTGCAGCCCTTCGCCGTCTGGACCACGCGGGACGGCGTCCGGGTGGTCGATCTGGCGGCGCTCCTGTGAGGCCGTGGGCGCCCAGGACCGCGTGACCGGCCGGGTGCGGCTGCGCCGCGGCCGTGAGGGCCGCGTGGCGGAGGGTCACCTCTGGGTCTACGACGGCGAGATCGGTGCCGTGGACGGCCATCCCGCTCCGGGGAGCATCGTGGACGTGTGCACCTCCCGCGGCCGGTTCCTCGGCCGCGGGTACTTCAACCCGCACTCCAAGATCCGCGTTCGCCTGCTCACCGATCGCGACGAGCCCATCGACGAGGCCTTCCTGGCACGCCGCCTGCAGGCGGCAATCGCGCTCCGCCAGCGCGTCGTCAACGGAACGACCGCCTACCGCCTGATCTTTGGCGAAGGCGACCTGTTGCCCGGCCTGATCGTGGACCGCTACGGCGACCTGCTGGTGATGCAGACGCTCACCGCCGGGATGGACGTGCGCAAGGATCAGATCGCGGACCTGCTGGTCAGCCTGACCGGCGTAGGAGCGGTCTACCTGCGCAACGACGCCAAGAGCCGGGCCCAGGAAGCCCTGCCGCTCTACCAGGGGTTCGCGCGCGGCCAGGCGCCCACCCAGGTGGAGATCCGGGAGGGCCCCGCGCGCTTCCTGGTGGACGTCGCGGGCGGTCAGAAGACCGGCTGGTTCTGCGATCAGCGCGAGAACCGGCTGGCCGCCGCCGCCCTCGCGCCGGGCGCCGCCGTGCTCGACGCCTTCTGCTACACGGGCGCCTTTGGCATCCAGGCCGCCCTGGCCGGCGCGGTCAGCGTCGTGGGGCTCGAGGTCAGCGAAGA
Source organism: Candidatus Fervidifonticultor octavus (assembly GCA_031459655.1). GTDB lineage: Bacteria > Sysuimicrobiota > Sysuimicrobiia > Sysuimicrobiales > Humicultoraceae > Fervidifonticultor_A > Fervidifonticultor_A octavus_A. Next base: position 21,101 of record JAVKID010000004.1, read on the forward strand.
CGCCGTCGCCTCAGCCCAGGCCAACGCCGAACGCAACGGCGTCGCCGGCCGGTGCGCCTACCGCCGGGCGAACGCCTTCGACGAACTGCGCCGGCTCCAGCAGGAAGGCGCCCGCTACGATCTCGTCATCCTGGACCCGCCGGCCTTTGCGCGGAGCCGGGCCACCGTGCCCCAGGCGCTGGCCGGCTACAAGGAGATCAACCTGCGCGCGATGAGCCTGCTGCGCCCCGAGGGCTTTCTGGTGAGTTGCTCGTGCTCCTGGCACGTGGACGAGCGGATGTTCTGGACGGCGGTGCTGGACGCCGCGCGGGACGTCCGGCGGGGACTGCGGCTGATCGAGTTCCGCTCCCAGGCCCGCGACCATCCCATGCTGGCTGCGATGCCGGAGACCCGCTACCTGAAGTGCCTGATCCTGCAGGTCTTCTGACGCGCGGGGCTACCGGTTGGTGCGCTGGGGTTCGCCCAGGGGAGGGCCGAAGGCGAGGAACAGCTTCTCCAGGGCCAGCCGCGGGTTGACGTTCCGCCGCAGCGAGTCCTTGGCCGCCTCCACGGCCTCGATGCGCGCGGCCAGCGTGGCCTCGTCCTGCCGGTCGGCCAGCAGGGCGATCTGCTCCTGCCGGTCGAGGTTCGTCAACAGCCGCGGCTCCTTGAGCTGCTTCCAGATCAGCAGGTCCCGGTACCACAGGACGGCCAGGTCGAGGAGCTCGGGCAGCAGGTCGGCCTGCTTCGAGAGCGCTTCCGCGGCGTCGAGCCGCTGGAGCATGTCGCCGGTCTCCAGGGCCGGCAGCAGGTCCAGCAGCCGGTCGCGGGCCTCCAGACGGTCCTCCGATCTCGCCCACTCCAGCGCGCGGCCCAGCCGGCCGTCGGCCAGGGCCGCCAGGACCCGCGCGCGGGCGGGGTCCATCTGCCAGCGCTCGACCAGGGCCTTCTCGATCTGATCGGTCCTCAGGTGCGCGCAGCGCACCAGCTGGCAGCGGGACACGATGGTCGGCAGCAGCGCCACGCTGGACTCGGCGATGAGGATCACCGTGACGCGCGGGGGCGGCTCCTCCAGCGTCTTCAGCAGGCTGTTGGCCGCCGACGCGCTCATCTTCTCGGCGTCGGCCACGATGTACACCTTCCACCGGCCCTCGTAGGGGGGGTAGGCCGCGTCCTGCCGCAGCGCCCGGATCTGATCCACCGGGATCTCCCGGCCTTTGTAGTCCTTCCCGGGGACTTCCAGGAACTGGCCGCGCGCGACATCCAGGGTGCGCACGTCGGGGTGGGTGCCGCGGGCGATCTTCTGGCAGGCAGGACACTCCCCGCAGGCATCGCCGTCGGGCCGCTCGCAGTTCAGCAGCTGCGCGAACGCCAGCGCGAGGCTGCGCCGGCCCACGCCGGAGGGCCCCACCAGCAGGTAGGCGTGGCTCACCCGCTGCAGGCGGTGGGCCCGCCGGAACAGCAGCACGGCATGATCCTGGTTGACGACGTCGCGAAACGCCACCGCGCCTGGGGCTAGATCCGCTCCATCCGCTCGACGTTCAAGACGAAGACGATCGCCCCGCCCACCTCCACCTTCACCGGATACGTCACGTACGAGTCCACCGGTTCCACGACCGGGGGGATCGGCGTCATCAACTGCTCGCGCCGGTGGCAGATCCTGCGGACGACCTCGAGGACGGGATCCACCTGCTGGTCCTCGACCACCGAGATGATGGTGGAGTTGCCCTCCCGCAAGAACCCGCCGGTGCTGGCCAGGACCGTGGCCTGAATCTCCGCCTGGGTCAGGGCGTCGATGAGCCGGCCGGCATCCTTCTCCTGGACGATCGCCAGAACGAGTTTCATCGCCGCACCTCCCGCGCCCCGGCGCGCGGCGGCATCCGGGCCCCTCAGGATCCTGCCAGCCACCCCCGCTGCGTCAGGAACGTGCGGACGGCGGCGACCAGCGCGGCATGCACCTCGTCCCGCGGGAGCCCCCCGTCGAAGACGAGAACGCGCGAAGGCTCTTCGCGCGCCAGTTGAAGGAATCCTGCGCGGACCCGCTGGTGGAACGCCAGATCCTCCTGTTCTAGCCGATCGCCACGGCCGGCGGGAGCGTCCTTGCCGCCGGCCTGCCGCGCCCGGGCCAGGCCCGCCGCCGGGTCGATGTCGAGCAGCAGGGTGAGATCGGGGCGCAGCCCCCGGGTGGCGACCTCGTTCACCCGGCGCACGACCTCCACCGGCAGCCCGCGGCCGTAGCCCTGGTAGGCGATCGAAGCGTCGGTGAACCGCTCGGAGAGCACGCAGATCCCGGCCTCCAGGTTGGGCAACACCACCTCAGCCACGTACTGCGCCCGGCTGGCGGCAAACAGCAGCATCTCAGCCTCGGCGGACATGCCCCGGAAGCGCTCGTCCAGCAGGATGGCGCGGATGGCCTCGCCCACCGGCGTGCCGCCCGGCTCGCGCGCCAGCACCAGCGGGATGGTGCCCTTGAGGGTGTCGTACAGCCGGCGGGCGTGGGTGGTCTTGCCGGCGCCCTCCGGGCCTTCGACGGTCACGAAGAGGCCGCGCCGTGGCTGCGTGGGAGAGGAGGCCGTCATAGACGCCTGACTACTTGGGGTAGATGACGACGCGGCGGAACGGTTCTTCGCCCTTGCTCTCCGAGACGAGGCCGTACCGCTGGACGAGCTGGTGCTGGAGGCGGCGGATGTACGCGTTCTGGGGTTCGAGTTCGACCGCCCGCGCGGAGGCGACGACCTGGGCAATGGCGCGCTCGACCTCGGTGAGCGCCTCCTCGTGCTCCCCGGCCTCATCCTCGACGTCGAAGATCTCGCGGAGGAACTGCTGGATCTGGGTCACGGTGTTGCTGCGCAGCACGTGCACCGGCACCCCCCGGGCGGCGGCGTCCTTGAGGCGCGCGGGCTGGCGCCGTTCCTGGGATTTCACCGTGAGGACCAGATCGGCTTCCGCGGCCGAGTCCACGATGTAGGCCGGGACGTGCAGTTCCCGGATGGCGCGCTCCAGGCGGTTCCGGCTGACGGCATAGGGGTAGATGCGCACGATCCCCCGTCCGGGCCGGTCCCGGGTGGCCGGCGCCTCGGCGGCAAACGGCCCCTCCGGCGCCCAGGACCGGACCGCCGCCGGCCGAGGAGCGGAGATCTCCACCTGACCGCCCTCGGTGCGGACCCGCAGTTCGGGCCGGGGCGCGACGCCGCGCAGGTAGCGGTCCACGACCGCGGCGACATCGTGGTGGACGGCGAGCCGGTCCTTGTCCTGGATCTCGATGATGACGTCGAAGGTGGGCGGGGCCTTGCGCTCCAGCACCGTCTTCTGGGTGCCGCGCCGGCGGGCCTCCTCGTCCGAGAGCGTCACGGCCTGGATGCCGCCCACGAGGTCGGACAGGGTCGGGTTCTGGAGCAGGTTGTCCAACGTGTTGCCGTGGGCCGTGGCGATCAACTGGACGCCGCGCTCGGCGATGGTGCGGGCCGCGGCGGCCTCGGCCTCGGTCCCGATCTCGTCGATGACGATGACCTCGGGCATGTGGTTCTCGACGGCCTCGATCATCACCGCGTGCTGCAGGGTGGGAACCGGCACCTGCATGCGGCGGGCCGCTCCGATCCCGGGGTGCGGGATGTCGCCGTCGCCGGCGATCTCGTTGGAGGTGTCCACCACGATGACGCGCTTGTGCAGCTCATCGGCCAGGACCCGCGCCGCCTCGCGCAGCAGCGTCGTCTTACCCACGCCGGGCCGGCCCAGCAGCAGGATCGAGCGTCCGGACTCGATGACGTCCCGGACGATGTCCACCGTGCCGATGACGGCCCGGCCCACCCGGCAGGTGAGCCCGATGATCTCGCCCTCGCGGTTGCGGATGGCGCTGATCCGGTGCAGGGTCCGCTCGATGCCCGCGCGATTGTCCTTCCCGAAGGTGCCGACCCGCTCGGTAATGTACCTCAGCGTCTCCCGGTCGACGAAAGCGTCGTCCAGCGCGAGCGTCTCGCCGGGGAAGCGCGCCTCGGGCTTGCGCCCCAGGTCGAGCACCACCTCCAGGAGCTGGTCGAGGTCGGGGCGCCGCTCCAGGGCGGCGCGAAGGCGCGGCGGCAGGACGTCGAGCAGGAGGTCCAGGTTGTCCGTGATCTGGGTCTGGCGGGCGGGCACGGCGACTCCCTCCCGGGCAGGATGCGGTGAAAATACAGCGGGGAACCCCTGGGCTCCCCTGCGTCGTGATGGCTCTGTGGGATCCGACGGCCTGACAAACGCGCGATGACTCAAGCGAACCTCAGACGACGCTGCGCGTCCACTGGTGTTGCTCCACGTCCAAGGGCATTATAGAGGTCGACAGCGATCGGCGCAACACGACCCCGGACGGCGTCGGGTGGCGTAGCCCGATCAGCCGATGAAAAAGCAGCGAGCAGCGGGCCGGCGTGGAGGCGTTCCGGCGGATGCTACAATCGGAGTGCACCGGACCTGAGACCGGTCTTCGCAGAGGGGAGCCATGCGCCCCGATCCCGATGCGATCACCTCGCCAACGGCGTTCCTCCGCGCCATGCTCGGTGATGTGCCCGGCTGGGACGAACTGAGGGCGTACGAGGCCTGGTGGGAAGCGGAAGGTCAGGCGACGTCGGACGCCATCGACCGGGCAGGCACGCCGGCGCTGCGCCTCTTCGACAGACTGGGCCGCCGGATCGACGAGGTCGTCTACCCACCTGCCTACTGGCAGGTGCTCCGCCGCGGCTACTGCGCCGGTGCGGTCTGGCGGGCGTTCGAGGGGTCACTGGTCCCGGCGTATCTGCTCGGCTACGTGACGAGCTTCTACGACCCCGGGGTGTACTGTCCCCACACCGTCTCGCTGGCCACTGCGGTGGCGCTCCATACGTACGGCACCCGCGCCCTCAAAGCGGCCTTCCTCGAACCGTTGCTGCGCAGGGACGAGACCGTCTGGCAGGGTGCGACCTGGAGACGGAGGCCGCGGGGGGATCGGACCTCGGAGCCGCCGTCGAAACAGCAGCCGTGCCGGAGGGCAGCCGGTGGCGGCTGCGGGGCGAGAAGTACTTCGCCAGCAACGCAGGCGCCGAGGTGGCGGTGGTGGCGGCGCGTCCACAGGGGGCGCCCGCCGGCGTGCGCGGGCTGGCCCAACGGGAGAGGTGGAGCTCCACGACAGCGAGGCCCATCTGTTGGGAACCACCGAACAGGGGATCTACCTGATCCTCGAGGTGCTGAACGTCTCGCGGGTTGCCAACAGCGTCGGCAGCGCCGCCCTGGCCCAGCGGGCGCTGGCTGAGGTGTACCGGTTCGGGCGGCAGCGGACGGTGTTCGGCAGGCCGATTTTGGACCAGCCGCTGCTCCGCGCTCAGTTCGATCGGCACGTGGAACGCGTGCAGCGGGCCTTCGCGCTGGCGTGGGAGGCCGTCGCGCACCTCGACGCCGTGTGGCGGCAGACGCCCAGGTATTCAGGCGGGTACCACCTGTTCCGCCTCATCGCGCACCTGGCCAAGTACTGGACCGCCGACGTCGCCGTGCAGACCGCCACGTGGAGCATGATCGCCCACGGAGGAGCCGGGGTGCTGGCCGACTACCCGGTCGAGCGGTTGCTGCGCGAGGCCATGATCCTGTCCATCTGGGAAGGCACCCCTCACCGCCAGATCCTGGACGGCCTCGAGGTCATGGATCGCCGGGAGGCCCACCACCTGTTGTTCCGGCATCTGGCCGACGATGCCGATCCCCGGGCCCAGGCAGACCTGCAGGCCCGCACCGAAGCGCACCTCGCGCTCGGCCAGGCGGATAAAGAGGCCCGGGCAGACGACCTGCTCACCGCGCTGGCTGAGGCCACGGCCGACGCGGCGCTGCGGCGCCTGGCGCGCGTCAGGTCGATCGCGTCTCGGTCTCCAGCGCCAGATGGCGCCCCAGGATCTCGCGATCGGCCCGCAGGGCATCGGGGGTCCCGGTGAACACCACCTGCCCTTTGCTGAGCACGTACACAACGTCCGCCACGCGCAACGCGAGGGGGAGGTTCTGCTCGACCAGCACCGCCGCCAGCTCCAATCGCTTGAGCTCGGTCAGCACCCCGGCGACCTCCTCGACCAGGAGCGGCGCCAGGCCCTCCGACGGCTCGTCCAGCAGCAGGAGGTGCGGATTGGTCATCAGCGCCCGACCGATGGAGAGCATCTGCTGCTCGCCGCCCGAGAGCTGATGGCCCCGGTGGTGGCGGCGCTCCGCCAGACGGCCGAAGAGACGGTAGACCGACCCCAGGGACCAGCGGCCTGGCCTGCGGGCACCCACCAGGAGGTTCTCTTCGACCGAGAGGGAGGGAAAGACCCTCCGACCCTGCGGCACCAGGGCCATGCCCATCCGGGCGATCGTGTGGGGCGGCAGGCCGGAGATCTCCCGGCCCTGGAACAGGATGGAGCCCCGGCGCGGAGGCGTCAGCCCGGCAATCGACCGGATCAGCGTCGTCTTGCCCATGCCGTTGCGCCCCACCACCGCCGCGACCTGGCCGTCCTGGAGCGCCAGGGAGACGCCATGGAGGACATGGCTCTGCCCGTAGTACGTGTGGATGTCCCGGACCTCCAGGATCATGCCCCCGCTCCCAGGTAGATCTGCCGGACCGTGGGGTCGCGGCGGACCGCCTCGGGCGTGCCCGAGGCCACGACCTGGCCCTGGTGCAGCACCACGATGTGCTCGCAGACCCCGAAGACCACCGTCATGTCGTGTTCGATGAGGAGGATGGTGATCTCGCGGGGGAGGCCCCGGATGACCCGCAGCACCGCCTGGGTCTCAGCCGGCGAGAGACCGGCCGTCGGCTCATCCAGCAGCAGGATCCGGGGCCGGGCAGCCAGCGCGAGACCGAGTTCCAGTTGGCGCTGCTCGCCGTAGGAGAGGCTTCCCACCGGGACATCCCGCGTGTCCCAGAGGCCCAGGGGGCCCAGCAGACCTTCCGCCCGATCATAGAGGTGGGGAAAGCTGCGCATCGGCCGCAGCAGGGCGTACCGCGTCCGCTCCAGCGCCTGCACCGCCAGGAGCATGTTCTCAAGCACCGTCAGATGCGGGAACAGGTTGGTAAGTTGGTAGGTCCGTCCCAGGCCCAGGGCGGTGCGCCGGTGGGGCGGGAGGCGGGTGATGTCCCGCTCCAGCGCGAAGATCCGGCCGCCGGTGGGCATCAACTCGCCGCTGATCAGGTTGAACAGGGTGGTCTTGCCGGCGCCGTTGGGCCCGATGATGGCCAATCGGGCGCCGGCCTCCACGTCCAGCGACACGCGGCTGACCGCCTGCAGGCCGCCGAACGCCCGTGAGACCTGCCGGAGGCGGAGGACGGCGCTCATCGGCCGGGCGGCAGAGGGGGAACGGCGATCCGGCTCCGCCGCCGCAGGACGCCCACGATGCCCTCGGGCGCGTAGAGGACGACCAGGATGTAGATGATCCCCAACACGGCCATCCACCGTCGGGTGAACGTGCTCAGGAGGTTTTGGAGGAGCACGAGCACACCGGCGCCCAACACCGGCCCCCCCACGGTGCCGCTGCCGCCGAGGATCACCATCAGCACGGTCTGGGCGGAGATGGACACGTGCAGGTCCTGCGGGCCCACGAAGCCGTTGTAGAAGACGTGGAGGACCCCCGCCACCCCGGCGAACACCCCGGAGATGACGAAGGCCGCATACTTGTACCCCCACACGGGATACCCCAGCGTGCGCATGCGGGCTTCGCCTTCCCGGATACCCCGCAGCGCGTAGCCAAACGGCGAGTCGGTGATCCGCACCAGCAGGGCGAACGCGACGGCCGTGACGAGCAGCGTGAACAGATAGTACCCGCGCACATCGGCCAGCGGCCACCCGATCACCAGCGGCGGGCGCATCACGCCGGGCAGACCGTTGTCGCCTCCGGTCACCGACACCCACCGGTAGGCCAGGCCCCAGGTCACCTGGCCGAGCGCCATGGTGATGAGCAGGAAGTAGACCCCCCGCGACCAGGTGGCCAGCGCCCCGAACAGCGCGGCCAGCCCGCCGGCGACCGCCAGCGCCCCGAGCGCGGCCTGCCCGAAACTGCCGCCGTAGCGCAGCGAGATGACCGCCGCGGCATAGGCCGCGGAGCCGAAGTAGGCCGCGTGCCCGAAGCTCGTCAGCCCGGCATACCCCATGAGCAGGTTCAGACTCATCGCCAGGAGGGCGAAGATCAACGCGAGGACCGCCAGGTGCACGTAGTACGAGGGTGCCCACGCGAGGACCACGGCGGCTGCGCCCAGGGCCGCCCACGGCGCCACCCGGCCCATCCGCCCGAGGGATCCGGACGTCAGCCGCCGGTCGGACCTCCTAGCGCCCACAGTACTGGCACGGTGGGTAGTCCCGAGAGTAGACCGGCGCCCGCAGGAACTCGTCCGGGTTGTACTGCCAGAACTGGGAGACGTTGGGGTACGTGTGGATCACGGTGTTCTGCAGCCGTCCGCCGACCCGGTCCACGCGGCGGATGTAGATGTTCTGCACGATGTTCCCGTGGGCGTCCAGGCGCACCGGGCCGCGCGGGGTGTCAGCCACGACCAGGGCCTGCATCGCCCGCATGAACGCCGGCTTGTCGGCCAGTTGCCCGCCCACCCGCAGGAAGGCCCGGTCGATCCACAGCGCCGCCGTGTACCCGGCTTCGGAGTAGGCATTCGGCGTCCTGGCGTACTTGGCCTGATAGCGGTCGACAAACGCCCTGTTCCACTGGTTGTCGAGGACGGCGCTATAGTGCAACGCGGTGATCATCCCCACCGCTTCCTCACCCATCTGGGGGAGGTTGAGCTCATCGGTCATGTGCCCGGGCCCGACGATGGCAAACCGCGCCTTGAGCCCGAAGTCCGCATACTGCCTGAGGAATCGCAGCGCGATGGGGCCGACCACCGCCGCCACGACCGCCTCCACATCGGCAGGGATGCGCGCCAGGTACGGGCTGAAGTCGGCGGTGCCGATGGGCGACCAGATCTTGGCGACCACACGGCCCCCCGACTCCTCAAACGCCCGCTGGAACCCGCCCACCCACTCGTGCCCGAAGGCAAAGTCGTCGGCGATCGTGGCCACCCGGCGGTACCCGAGCTGGCGCGCCACGTAGACGCCGAAGGGGTGCGCCGTCTGGCTGGACGCCCCCCAGCCCGTGCGGACGGAGAACCGCGCCCGCGTCGAGGAGCTCTTCCGCAGCTACCTCCCGGACGTCACCATCAAGGCCGGGGCCGCCGAGGCGATCGACGGGCTGGCGGCGGGAGGATACCACCTGGGCGTGATCTCCAACGCCGCCCACGGGCCGTTCATCTCCTGGGCGCTGGCCGATGGGGGGTTGCTCGCCCGGTTCGACCGGATTGTGGTGTCGGCGGACGTGGGGATCCGCAAGCCGTGGCCGCAGATCTTCCACGCGGCGCTGGGCCCGATGGGGCTGGCTCCGGCCGAAGGGCTCTACGTCGGCAACGACTACATCCGGGACGTCATGGGCGCGAAGCTGGCGGGGCTGCGCGCTATCTGGATTCCCGCCTCGGGCGACCGGGACTACCGGGCGTATACGCGGGTACACCCCGATGCCGTCTCCGACCGGCTCGAACAGCTCCCCGATCTGGTGAAGAGCCTCGACCGGCTCGAACGCGCGGAAGAGATCTCGCCGGCGGATGGAGGCCGGCGATGACCGCTCCGGCCTCGCCAGCCGAGGGGCTGGGCCGGTTCCTCCGGGGTGCGGGGGTCTTTGTGGACGACATCCGCCTCCCGGGCATGCTGCACCTGGCGTTCGTCCGCAGCCCGCACGCCCACGCGCGGATCGCGGGGTTCGACGGGCGGGCGGCCCTGGCGACGCGGGGGGTCGTCGCGGTCCTGGCAGCCCAGGACCTGGGCTCGTTCAACACGCCGATCCCGGTGCGCTTCCAGCATCCCGGCCTACGGCACGCCCGCATGCCGGCCCCCCTGGCGCACGGCGTCACCCGCCATGTGGGAGAGCCCGTCTGCGCAGTGCTTGCGGACTCTGGCTACCTGGCCGCCGACGCGGCCGACCTGGTCCAGGTCCACTACGAACCGCTGCCCGCGGCGGCCACCGTCGAGCAGGCCCGAGCGGGGAGCCCGCTGGTCCACGAGGACGCCGGGGAGAACGTGGCCGGGACCTACACGTGGCGCGTCGGCGACCCCACCAGGGCACTGGAGGAGGCACCGGTCAGGCTGCGGTGCCGGCTGACGATCACCCGCGGGGTCGCCAACCCCATTGAACCCCGGGGCTGCGTGGCCGCCTACGACGCCCATGACGGCCGGCTGACGCTGTGGGCGTCCACCCAGAGCCCTCACTACCTCAAGAAGATGACGGCGCAGACCCTCGGTCTGGACGAGGCCCGGGTACGGGTAATCGCTCCGGACGTCGGAGGCGCATTCGGCGTCAAGGGCGGGGCGCCGCGGGAGTACCTGCTGGCCGCCTTCGCCGCCATGCGGACGGGCCGGCCGGTGAAGTGGGCCGAGTCGCGGAGCGAACATTTTGTGGCCTGCCAGCACGACCGCGACCAGATCCACCACGTGGAAGTCGGCGCGACCCCCGACGGCCGCCTGCTGGCGCTGCGGGACCTGTTCTGGCTCGACGTGGGCGCCTATACGCTCTACGGCCACCTGCTCGGGGTGCACACCGCCGCGCACATCGTCGGTCCCTACCGACTCCCTCACCTGGAGGTCTGCCTGGAGTCGGTGTTCACCCACCGGGTCCCGACCGGTGCGTATCGGGGTGCAGGTCGCCCCCAGGGGGTCTTCGTCATCGAACGCGTGATGGATCGGGTGGCGCGGGAGGTCGGCCTGGACCCGGCGGAGGTCCGGGCGCGCAACCTGATTCCTCCTGAAGCGATGCCGTGGGATTCGGGGCTGGAGTTGTTCGACGGGCATCGGGTCCGCTACGACAGCGGCGACTATCCTCATCTGTTGCGCACCGCCCTGGATCGCTTCGACTACTCGCGCTGGCGGCGGGAACAGCAGCGGCGTCGGCGGTCGGCCGCGGGTGAGGCCCTCCTGGGCATCGGCATCGCCTGCTACGTCGAGCAGACCGCCTCGCACGGTCACGAGGCTGTGACCGTGCGTATGACCGGCGCGGACCGGGCCACGGTCGCCGCGGGCCCGCCCTCGCAGGGCCAGGAACACCGCGCGATGCTGGCCCGGCTGGTGGCCGGGGAACTCGGCATCCCGGTAGAACGGGTGCTCGTCACGACCGGGGACACCGCCGCCGTCATGGAGAGCTTCGGGACGTTCGGCAGCCGGGTGGCCACCCTGCTCGGGAACGCGGCCGCGCTGGCCGCCCGCCGGCTGAGCGGGACGCTGCGCCGGCATGCCGCCGACCTGCTCGGCTGTCAACCCGACCAGGTCGTCCTGACATCCGGCAGGGCCGTCTGCCGCGACGACTTCGGCCGATCGGTCACCCACGCGGACCTCTTCGCTCGCGCCACAGCCCTCGAACAGGTCGGGCCCGCGTGGGACGAGCTGGAGGCGACAGTGCAGTTCTCGCAGGAGGACGCCGCCTGGGCAAGCGGGGTGCACCTGGCCGTGGTGGAGATCGACCGTGACACCGGCGCCGTGCGCATCCTCCGCTACCTGGTGGTCCACGACTCCGGCCGCGTCCTCGACGAGGAGGCGGTGCGCCGGCAAGTGCTGGGAGGGTTGCTCCAGGGTCTGGGCGGCACCCTGGTGGAGCGGCTGGTCTACGACGACCTGGGGCAGCTGCTGACCTCAACCCTCGCCGACTACGGGCTGCCGCGGGCGACGCAGGTGCCGCCGGTGGAGGACCTGCGCATCGAGCACCCGTCCCCGCTGAACCCGCTGGGCCTCAAGGGGGTGGGCGAGAGCGGGTGCATGGCTCCCTATGCGGCCATCGCCGGAGCCGTGGAGGACGCGCTGGCGCCCACCGGCTACCACGTGGACGGGGTGCCGATCGTGGCCGCGCGCCTGTGGCAGTGGGTGTACGGGCCGACCGGGGATGGAGGGCAACGATGAGGCACGCGGAGCCCGCAGCGGGACGGCGCTGGCCCCACGGGGTGGAGGTCAAGGTGTGGCACCACTACTTTGGTAGCGAGTACGGACCGGAGGAAGTCCAGGCCATCTTGGCGGCGCTCCAGCAGGAACATCTCACCAACGGACCGCAGACCGTTGCGTTCGAGGAGGAGTTTGCCGCGTTCTGCGGCACCCCCCACGCGGTCGCGACCTCGAACTGCACCACCGCGCTCAGACTCGCGGCGCAGCTGTGCGGTCTCGGCCCCGGCGACGAAGTCATCACGACCCCGCTGACGTTCATCGCCACCAGCCAGGCCGTCCTGGCCTGCGGGGCCACGCCGGTCTTCGCCGATGTGGACCCCCGCACGTTCAACCTGGATCCTGCCAGCGTGGCCGCCTGCATCACGCCGCGGACCCGCGCTATCTTCCTCACGCACCTGTTCGGGCAGTGCTGCGAGATGGACCCCATCGACGCCGTCGCCAGGGAGCACGGCCTGCACGTGGTGGAGGATGCGGCCAACGCCATCGGGGCGGCCTACAGGGGGCGCCGGGCGGGTTCGCTGGGAGACGTGGCCGCCTTCAGCTTCCATTCCAGCAAGAACATGACCACCCTGGGCGAGGGCGGCATGCTGACCACGCGCCACCAGGCGTGGGCCAGCAAGGCCAGGCTGCTGCGGACCATCGGGGTCAGCTACGCCGACGGCATCGAGCGGCCAGACCCGCTGGACTACTGGCTCCCGCTGCCCTACGAGGCGGACGATCCCGACGGGTACCTGCCCAACAACTACCGGATGCATGAGTGCCAGGCGGCGGTGGGACGCGCCCAGCTGCGGAAAGTGGAGCGGCTCAACGAGCGCCGCCGCCAGATCGCCCACCGGTACACCGAGGCGATCCGGGAGATCCCCGGCCTGACGCCACCCTACGAGCATCCCGACTGCACCCACGTGTACTACCTCTACACGGTGCTCGTGGACCCGGCGCGGGCAGGATTCACCCGGGACGACCTGATGCGCGTGCTGTTCCGGGAGTTCGGGGTCCACACGATCACCGGGTATCCGCCGAGTTACTGGCTGCGCATCTACCGAAAGCGGGGCTACGCGCGGGGGCTGTGTCCTGCGGCAGAACGCGCCTACGCCCAGATGATCACGCTGCCCATCCACCCGCGCCTGACGGATGAGGAGATCGCCTACGTGACCGCCAGCGTGGGCCGGGCGGCCGCGAGGCTGGCGGGGCGGCGGGGGCCATGAGGGTCGGGGCGACGAGGTCGCGCGCCAAGCCGTCGTTTGACAACGGCACGCTCAGCCAGCGCGTCCGCGATCACCTGCTGCACGCCATCCTCTCCAATCGCCTGCCGCCGGGGACCCACCTGCAGGAGGAGGAGATCGCGGCGCAACTGGGGATCAGCCGCGCCCCGGTGCGCGAGGCCCTGCGGCTGCTCGCGGCGGAAGACCTGGTCACGATCGCGCCCCGCCGGGGGGCGATCGTGACGTCGCTGTCGCCCCGAGAGTTCCTGGAGGTCTACCAGGTGCGTGAGAGTCTGGAGGGCCTGGCGATCCGTCTGGCCGTTCCCCGGTTCACGGACGCCGACCTCTCCAGGCGCTGCGCCAGCTCCACCGCCAGATGACAGACTATGCGCGCCTGGGCGACGTGGACCGCTTCTTCCAGGCCAACGCCGCCTTCCACGCCCTGATAGTGGACGCCTCGGGCAACGAGCGGCTCCGGGCCTTCTACCGCCAGCTGGCGAACCAGATGCGCCGCTACCGGATGCGCTCGCTCGGCCTGCGGGGGGGCATGGAACGGTCGCTCGCCGAGCACGCGGCGATCCTCGACGCCATCGAGCGGAAGGACGCCGCCGCAGCCGCGCAGCTCATGGCCGAGCACATCCAGGTCCCCCAGCGCATCCTGCAGGCGGCCCCGGAGGACGAACTGGTGCAGGTCGCCGTCAGAAGAGGGTCGTCTGGGCCGGTTCGGGCTCGCGCGGCGCTCCGCCGGCCTCCTCGCCGTCCTTGAAGATGCTGATCTCGCCGAAGACGCCGTCGTAGCCGGGGGCGATGCTCACCCGGCCCTCCCGCACCCGGCGCAGCCCTTCGGCCACCCGCGCCGAACTGTGCCTGGCCACCTCGTCAATGGGCGCATCCAGCAGCACGGCGAACTCGCCGCCAAAGGTCCGGCACAGGTTGAAGTATTCCTCGCGCACCCCGGCGGTGCCGGGCTGCGAGCCGCGAGCCTCGGCGATGATCTCCTCCAGCGGGATCAGGTTCCGGTAGGGCACCGCGCCTTCGGGGACGAAGCCCTCTTCGCGGTCGGCCAGGGTCTCCACGCGGTGCAGCACGCCCACCGTCGGCGGTTTCCCGCAGACCGGGCACCGGCCGCCGGCGGCCTTGGTCTCCTTGGGGGTCATGCGCCGGTTGCAGGCGCGGTGGCCGTCGTAGTGGTACTTGCCCTCCTCGGGGAAGAACTCGATCGTGTAGAGGAAGCGGGCGGTGTCCTTCTCGCGCAGCACCCGCATGATCTCGAAGTAGTCCAGTGGGCAGGCGAAGACGTTGGCCTCGCGCCCCAGCTTGGCGGGCGAGTGCGCGTCCGAGTTGCTCACCAGCACGACCCGGTCGAGTTCTGAGAGGCGCCAGTTCATCGGCGGATCGCTGGACAGCCCGGTCTCCACCGCCGCGATATGCCTGAGCTGGTCGCCGAAGCACTCGGCGATGGTGTCGAACCCGGACATGCTGCCGTAGAGCGAGAACCACGGGGTCCAGGCGTGCGCGGGGATGACCATGCAGTCGGGCGAGATCTCCATCACGTACTCGACCAGACGGTCGCTTGGCAGGGCCAGCGTCGGCCGGCCGTCAGCCAGCAGGTTGCCGAAGCGGCCCAGGACCGCGTTGATCCTGTCCGCCACCTCGAAGGACGGTGCGCAGACGATGTGGTGGATCTTGCGCAGCCGCCCCCGCGCCGTGTAGATGCAGGAGACCTCCACCGTGAGCATGAAGTGGGTGCCGCCGTGCACGTAGAGGCCCCGGTCGGTTGGCCGCAACTTGGCGCGCAGTTCCCGCAGCCAGACCGGGTGGGTGAAGTCTCCGGTCCCCAGCAGGGCGATGCCCTTGATCTTGGCCCAGCGGGCCATGTTCTCGACATCCATGTCCCGGCTGGTGGCCCGGCTGTACCGTGAGTGCAGGTGCAGGTCCGCGATGATCCGCATCGGGGCCGCTCCAGGGCCTATGGCCTCAACATCTTGTGGTCTTCTCCGGATTTGGCCACAGTATATAGCGGCGCGGCCGTCTTCGCAACCGGGGAGCCGCCGTCGCTCCAGAACGAGAGCAGGGCGGCGGCCAGGGCCGCGGCCACGGTGGGGGCGAGGCGCAGGTCCCGGAGGCCCGCCCGAAGCGCGGCGGCCAGGACCGGCCGGGCCAGGCGCGACTGGTACTGGGTGTCCCCGTGCTCTTCCACCGCCCGGCGCAGGCCCCCGTCGGTCGCCAGCGCGCGGATGACCGCGGCGACGTGCCGGTCGGAGAGGCGGTTGAGCGCCAGGCGGACGACCGAGGTGAAGCGCACCTCGCGCCCGAAGGCCGCGGTCCACTCCTCTTCGTAGGCGCGCAGCGCCGCCCGTGCGGCCGGCCCTCCGCCCAGATACCGGGCCGCCGCGCGGCCGGCGATCTCGCCGGCGACCATCGAGAAGTAGATGCCCCCGCCGCTGGTGGCCTTCACCTGGCCGGCGGCGTCGCCGACGACCAGCATGCCGTCGGTGAAGGTGGGTCGGCGCAGGCCCAGGATCGGGATGCGGCCGGCCAACTTCCGGACGATGCGGGCCCGCCGCATCCGCGGCGCCACCACGGGATGCCGGGCCATCAGCCGCTCCAGGTAGTACAGCGGGGGCCGGTCGGCCAGGCGCGGGTCCACCGCCAGGCCCAGGCGGCCGCGACCTCCCCCGATCGGCATCAGCCAGGCGAAGAACCCCGGCGCCACGTCGCGGCCGAAGTACAGGTCCGGGGCGTCGTCGGTCTCGAGGACGGCGCCCTCGACCTCGTACTGCAGGCCGTGGACCAGCGTGCGCCGGGGCCGGATGCCCAACTGAGGCGGGAGGATGGGGTTGGCGCCTTCGGCGTCGATGACCAGCGGGGCCTCGATCGCCATGCGGCCCCCCCGGCGCTCGACCTCGACGCGCAGTGTCCCGCGCCCGCGTTCGCGGGTCACCAGGCGCGCCCGGGCCCCGGTGAGGATGTCAGCGCCCCAGGCGGATGCGCGGTCGGCGAGGAAGCGGTCGAACGGGTCGCGGTCGACGACGTAGGAGTCGACGGACGGCCGGCGGACCCGCGCCACCGTCCCATCGGGCGCGTAGAGGGCCGCGGCGCGCAGCGCGGTCTGGACCAACGAGTGCGGCAGGTTGAAGCGTTCGAAGGCGTGCACCGAGAGCTTGCCGGTGCAGTGCGTGGGGCAGCCGACCTCCGGGTGCTCTTCGAGCACGATGGTGCGCAGGCCGAGCCGCGCGCAGGTCTGGGCCGCCGTCGTACCGGCCGGGCCGGCGCCGACGACGAGGACATCACAGGTCACACACCGCTCCTCGACCGGGTGCTGGTACACTCCTGCCTGGCCTGGTAGCGACCCTACTATACCAGACGGCGGCGCACATGAGGCGGCGTACCGGGGCACAGTCGAGAGACGCCGACGGGGGCAGCAGGGGTCGCACCATCCGGTCGGCCCGTTATCCGGTCGGACCGTTCGGAGACACGATCGGGGGCAGGTGCATGGCGGCCGTCGAAACTGCTACACTCATGACTATGCCGACCCGATACCGCCCGGCCGGGCGGCGCCAGAACCGAGCGCCCTCGGCCGGCCTTGCCCTGGCGCTGGCCGCGGCCATGCTGGCCGTCGTCGCCGCGGGCGCGGCGCCGGCGCCGGCCGCGGTCCGGTACGAGCGCGGGGTGGTGCACATCGTCCAGGGGACCCGGCGGGTGACCCTCCAGGTCGAGATCGCCCGGACCCCCGAGGCCCGCGCCCAGGGACTGATGTCCCGGACCTCGCTGCCGGAAGACGCCGGGATGCTCTTCGTCTTCGAACAGGACGGCAGGTGGGGGTTCTGGATGAAGAACACCCTCATCCCGCTCTCCATCGGGTTCATCGACAGCCGCTGGCGGCTGCTGGAGATCCTGGACATGGACGTGGCGCCCGATCCCGTGAATGGGCCGTTTCCGATCTACGAACCCGCCCAGGCCTACCGCTACGCGCTCGAGGTCAACCAGGGGTTCTTCCGCCGCAAGGGGATCACCCCCGGAGCCCGCCTCGAGCTCGTCGTCACCAAGTAGCCCATGGGGCCGCTGCCGTCCGCCCGCGACCGGCTCGAGCGCAAGGAGGCCGAGATCCGGGCCCTGCGGGACATCAGCCAGGCCATCGGGGCCGCCCTCGACCTGGACGAGACCCTGCACCTCATCACCCGCAAGACGGCCGAGGTCATGGGGATGGATTCGTGCTCCATCTACCTGCTGGACCCCGCCGGCGAGTCCCTGGTGCTCCGGGCCACGACCGGGCTGGCCCCCGAATCCATCGGCCGCGCGCGGCTGCGGTTCGGGGAAGGCCTGACCGGCTATGCCGCGCGCTCCGGCAGCCCGGTCTACAGCAGCGACGCGGCCAGCGACCCGCGGTTCGTCTACGTCCCCGGCACCCGCGAGTACGCCTTCCGCTCGCTGCTGGCCGTGCCGCTACGCAGCGCGGGCCGCACGCTGGGGGCGATGAACGTCCAGACGACCGCCGTCCACGAATACGCCCCCGACGAGATCGAACTGCTGTCGGTCATCGCCGACCTGGCGGCCGGCGCCATCGAGAAGGCGACGCTCTACGACAACATGCGCCGCCAGATCAACGAACTGTCCACGCTGGCCGAGGCCAGCAAGACCATCACCTCGCCGCTCTACCTGGAAGAGATGCTACACCTGATCGTGGAGATGGCGGCCGGCATGATGGACGCCCGGTTGTGCTCGCTCATGTTGCTGGACGAGCAGACCGGGGAATTGGTCCTCACCGCCTCGTACCGCGCCGGCGAGCGCTAC
The DNA here is from genome assembly GCA_031459655.1 of Candidatus Fervidifonticultor octavus. Taxonomy (GTDB): domain Bacteria; phylum Sysuimicrobiota; class Sysuimicrobiia; order Sysuimicrobiales; family Humicultoraceae; genus Fervidifonticultor_A; species Fervidifonticultor_A octavus_A. The sequence goes on from JAVKID010000004.1 coordinate 39,051, forward strand.
CAGACCCGGCCCACCCTGCGCGCCGGCGAGGGGATCGTCGGGCTCGTCGCCCAGACCGGCCGACCGGTCGCCGTCGCCGACGTCCTGGAGGATCCCCGCTTCGTCCACAAGGACATGGCGCGCGCAGAGGGCCTGCGGGCGCTGCTGGCGGTGCCGCTGGTGGTGCGCGAGCGGATCATCGGCGTGTTCAACTGCTACAAGGACCGGCCGCACCAGTTCACCCGCGACGAGATCTCGCTCGTCTCCACCCTGGCCAACCAGACCGCACTGGCCATCGAGAACAGCTCGCTCATCGTGCGCTCCGCGGTGGTGCGCGAGATGCACCACCGCGTCAAGAACAACCTGCAGACCATCGCCATGCTCCTGCGCCTGCAGCTGCGCGACGGCCGCGAGGTCTCGGGCCGCGAGGTGCTGACGGAGACCATCAACCGGATCCTCAGCATCGCCGCGGTGCACGAGATCCTCTCGGTGGAAGGGTTCCGCCTCATCAACGTCCGTGAACTGCTGGAGCGCGTGACCCAGACCGTCGGCCAGACCATGGCGCGGCCCACGCTGCGCGTCGCGGTCGGCATCGAGGGCGCCGACCTCTACATGCCGTCGCAGCAGGCCACCTCGGTGGCCTTGGCCGTCACCGAACTGGTGCAGAATGCCATGGAGCACGCCTTCGCCGACCGGTCCGAGGGCCACATCCGTATCCTGCTGTCGCAGACCGAGCGCGACTGGATCATCGAGGTCTCCGACGACGGGGTGGGCCTGCCGTCCGGGGTGGACCCCATGGCCACCGACAACCTGGGCCTCAAAATCGTGCACGCCCTGGCCACGGAGGACCTGGGCGGTCGGTTCGAGCTCCAGGCCGGCGGCGCCGGAACCCGCGCGATCCTCACCGTGCCCCGGGTGCGCGAGGCCGCGCCCGGCGTCCCCTCCTGAGCGTCCGATGCCGCCGCTGCGCGTGGTCATCGCCGACGACGAGGCCCTGATCCGCATGGGCCTCAAGACGATGCTGCACGAGGCCGGCTACCAGGTCGTCGGCGAGGCCGGGGACGGCCGGCGGGCCCTGGACCTGATCCGCAAGCTCGACCCCGACCTGGTCTTCCTCGACATCAAGATGCCGCCGCCCGACGGCCTGGCGGTGGCCGAGCAGGTCATGGCGACCGGCCCCCGGCCCATCGTGCTGCTGACCGCCTACGGGGACCGGGAGTTCGTCGAGCGCGCCAAGCGCCTGGGCGTCATGGCGTATCTGGTGAAGCCGATCAAAGAGGCCGACCTGGTGCCGACTGTCGAGCTGGCCGTGCGGCACTACCGGGCCCTGGGCACGCTGGAGGACCGCATCGAGAGCCTGGAGGAGGCGCTGGAAACCCGCAAGCTCGTCGAGCGGGCGAAAGGCATCCTGATGCAGCGGGAAGGTCTCTCGGAGGCCGACGCGTTCGCGCGGATCCAGCGGGCCAGCCGGGACCGGCGCCGACCGATGAAGGAGATCGCCCGGGAGATCCTGGAGGCCTAACCCCCCGACCGCCTCCGCCCGAACGTCACCGTGAGCATCTCGTCCCGCACCTTCGCGCCCCTGGCCTCCAGCCCCGCCAGGGTCCGGGGGAGGGCCACGTTGCGGCGATAGGTGCCGATCCGCACGGTCAGGTCGCCGTCGCTCTGAAAGACCTCCACGTCGCCCTTGGTGACGAACGGCACGTGGAGGGTGAGCACGTACTCGTCCTTGCGCTTCTCGATCTTCTGGGGCGTCCCGGTGTAGAACCGCACCGTCGGGTCGTCGCCGCCGTAGAGGTCGACCGCCACCCGGGCTAGCATCCGCAGGCCGGTGGTCTCCCGCTCGTAGAAGGGCACCCGCCGGATCGGCACCGGCGAGAACCCCTCGTCCACCATGCGCAGGTACTGCTCCTGGGCCTGCCGCCAGGCGGCGAAGTACCCGGCCCCGGCGCCCTCGGGCAGCACCCGGTTGACCACGATCAGGTCGGTGGCGTAGCCGAACAGGTTGAAGTAGGTGAACGCCCGCTGGGCTTCCTTGATGACCATCTTCTCGGGATTCAGGACCAGCCGGATCGACGTCCTCGCGACATCCGCCAGGATCTCCTTGATGCCCTCCACGTCCAGGATGAGGTCCCGCGCCGCCACGAACACCTCATCGGTCGGCAGCGGGATGTCCACCAGCGGCTGGACGACGGGGTGGACGAGGCGCGCCACGCGGCGCTGGATCGGGAAGATCTTGTTGAGCCACCAGCGGGCCATGTCGGGGAAGCCCAGCAACTGCATCGTCTCGCCGGTGGGCGCGCAGTCAATAACGATCACATCGTAGCGCCCGCTCTCGACGTGGAGGCGCAGCTCCATGAGGCTGGCGATCTCCTCCATGCCCGGCAGGTTCGCCAGTTCGTCGGCCACCACGTCCTCCAGCCCCCGCGAGTGGAACAGGGTGACCATATAGCGCCTGAGCGTGCCCCAGTACTTCTCCAGCTGGTAGAGGGAGTCCACCTCCTGCGCCCACAGGTGCGGCGCGATGCGGACGACCTCCTGACCCACGGGTTTCTCCAGGACGTCGCCCAGGCTGTGGGCGACGTCGGTGCTCATCACCAGGGTGCGGTGGCCCCGCTCAGCGGCCCGCAGCGCGGTGGCGGCGGCCACGGTGGTCTTGCCGACGCCGCCTTTGCCGGTGAACAGGACGACCCGCATGCGCCTACTTCACCCTGACCCGCCTCGGCCGACGCGGGGACGGTGCGCCCTCGAGCCGGTCGAGCGCCCGATCCACGGTGGACCGGACGGCCAGCAGCAGTTCGCGGCGGGCCGCGGCCAGGTGGTCGCGGACGTCGGAGGGCACGGCCTGCTCCACCGCCTCCCAGAACCGGTCTTCCGCCTCCGCCAGCGCCCGAAACGGGCGCAGCCGGCGCCGTGTGGCCATGATCGACACCTCCCGGCGCGAGATGATCCCGTGCGTATGATAGAGTGCAGGCCGAAAAAATGGAACGCCCTGGGATGCTCGGCACGCCCCGCGGAGTCCTGGACTCACCTGAGATCAGGGCGACGGCCTGATGCTGTGGACCCACCGCCTCCCCACCAGCGACGCCGCCCCGAACAATCCCAGCGCCGCCAGCACGATCGCCCCGCCCGTCGGCAGGTCCAGGTAGAAGGCGGCTACGGTCCCCGCCACCACCGCGGCCAGCGAGCAGGCCACCGCGATGAATAGCGCGCTCCTGAAACTGCCTGCCAGCCGCAGCGCCGTGATGGCGGGGATCACGACCAGGGCGCTGGTCAGCAGGATGCCCACGATGCGCATCGCCACGACCACGGTGAGGGCGACGAGCGCGGTCAGCAGCAGGTTCAGGGCGTCTGCGGGGACGCCCTGCACGCGGGCGCCTTCTTCATCGAACGTGATGGCGAAGAACTCCTTGGAGAAGGCGGCCACCGTCCCCAGCACCACCAGCCCGAGGCCGAGGATCACCCACAGATCCACCGGCTGCACCACGGTGATGGCGCCGAAGAGGTAGCCGAACAGGTCCACGTTGAACCCGCCGGCCAGACCGATAAGCACCACAGCCACCGCGAACCCCCCCGAGAGGAAGACCGCCAGGGCGGCCTCGCCGAACAGCCGGCCCGACGTGCGCAGCCGTTCGATCCCCACCGCCCCCACCAGCGCTGCGGCCAGCGCGCCGGCGACGGGATAGGTCTGCAGCAGCAGGCCGGCGGCCACCCCGGCCAGCGCCACGTGCGCCAGGGTGTCGGCGATCAGGCTCAACCGGCGCAGGACCAGGAAGACGCCGATCAGCGGGGCGATGGTGCCGATCATCAGCCCGGCGAGGAGGGCGCGCTGCATGAAGCCGTACTGGAGGATCTCCGGCATCGCGGGTCAGTGCCGGTGCGCGACCATCCAGCTCTCGGCCCGGTACATCTGGGCGATGGCGCCGGACTGGATGGCCTCTTCGGGGCTGCCGTGGTAGGTCAGCGTGCGGTTGAGACACGCCAGCTGCGTGACTTCCTTGGCGATCGCCGCCAGGTCGTGGGAGACCAGGACCAGGGTGGTGCCCATCTCCCGGTTAAGGCGTCGCAGCAGACTGTAGAACTGCTCCTGGGCGTCTGGGTCCACGCCGACGGTAGGCTCGTCGAGGACCAGCAGGTCGGGCCGGCTGGCCAGGGCCCTGGCGATGAAGACGCGCTGCTGCTGGCCGGCCGAGAGCTGTCCGATCAACCGGTCGCGGGAGGCGGCCATGCCCACGGTCTCCAGGGCCTCCAGCGCCGCCTCCCGGTCGCGCGCGTCGAAGCGGCGGCCCAGCCCGGCCAGGCCGCACCGGCCGCTCTGCACCACCTCAAAGACGCTGGCCGGAAAGCGCGACTCGAAGGTCACGGCCTTCTGGGGCACATAGCCGATCCGGTGCCACTCGGGGAAGTCCCGCACGTCGACCCCGAAGAGCCGCACGTGGCCGCACTCGGAACGCGCCAGTCCCAGCATGATCCGCAGCAGCGTGGTCTTGCCCGCGCCGTTGGGCCCGATGATCCCCAGGAAGTCGCCCCGGCGGATCTGGAGGCTCACCTGGTCGAGCACCAGTTCGCCCCCGTAGCGGAAGCACACGTGCTCCAGCGCGACCAGGGGAGCGTCGCTAGCGACAGCCGAGGCCTTCGGCGAGCTGACGGAGGTTCTCATGCATCACCGTGACGTACGTCTCGCCCCGCCGCTGCTGGTCGGGGGTCAGCCCTTCCACCGGGTTCAACACGCCGGTGGCGGCGCCCACCTCGCGCGCGATGGTCTGGGCCACCTTCGGGCTGACCAGGGTCTCGAAGTAGATGACCCGAACGCCGTGCCGGCGGACTACGCGGACGATCTCCCGGAGGCGGGCCGGGGAGGGCTCGACCTCGGGCGAGAGGCCCGCGATCGAGAGCATCGTCAACCCGTAGCGCCTGGCCAGGTAGCCGAATGCGGCGTGCGCGGTGACGAAGGTCCGCCGCTCGCAGCGCTGCAGCGTCTGCGCGTACCGGCGGTGGAGGGCCTGGAGGTCGGCCTTCAGGCGTGCGGCGCCGGCCGCATAGTCTGACTGGTGCGCGGGATCTGCCCGGACGAACCCCGCCAGGATGTTGTCCACCTGCTGCTGCGCCAGGACCGGGTCGAGCCACACGTGGGGGTCGGACCCCACCAGCGGCAGCCCGGCGGTGGCGTTGACCCGGATCACGTGCTCCGGGAGGGACGGCAGCAGGCGCTGCACCCATCCCTCGAATCCCGCACCGTTGTAGACCAGCAGTCTGGTCTTCGAGAGCACTGCGACGTCGCGGGCGCCGGGTTCGTACGCATGGGGCTCGACGCCTGGGGGGACCAGGTTGCGCACCCTGGCCCGGCGGCCGCCGACCGCGGAGGCGAACTCGTAGAGAGGGTAGAACGAGGCGGCCACCGTCACCGGGTCCGCGGCCTGGGCCCGACCGGACGGCGCCCCCTCCGGGAAGACTGTGCTCCCGGCGGCGATCAGGGCCGCGAGCATCATGGCCAGACGGGGCATCATCGGTCCGCCTCCCGGCACCGGGCGCAGTGGCCGAAGACTTCGAGACGATGCCCGGTGACCGCAAACCCGGAGGGGACGCCGCCGGAGGCGGCGGGAACCGGACATGCCTCCAGCGGCTCCCACGCCCCGCAGGTCAGGCAGACCAGATGGTCGTGGTGTCGGGCGGCCAGGCCGTAGCGCACCCGTCCGTCCCCGATGTGGACCGGCTCGACCACGCCTGCGCGCACGAACGCCTCCAGTGCCCGGTACACGGTGGCCAGTCCGATGCGGCGGCGGCCGCGCTGGAGCCGGCGGTGGATCTCGTCGGCCGCCAGGTGGCAGGACGCGGTCTCGATGGCCCGCAGCACGGCCCGGCGCTGCCAGGTCGTCCGCGGGCGCGCAACGGGAGGGTGCGTGGTCACGGTGGCCCCCGGCGATCCTAATTGAGAATGATTCTCAGATCGTATGGTGATGCTACCCGTTCCGGGATGGCGTGTCAAGACGCAGGGGCGCGACGGGGGATGAGCCGCGGTTGAGCAGAGCGTCGGACGGGTCAGCACTGACGCGGCCGGGGTGGGGAAGGCAGATGGGGATGCGACGGTGCGCCTCAGTTGCCCGCTGGGCGCCGCGGGAAGATCACGTGCGTCGCGCTGCGCCGCACCGCCGTGCCGGATTCGGCGGCAGGCGCGTCTCCCCCAGCATCCCGGCCGCGCCATCTTGTGCTGCGTGACGATGGTTCAGCCGACGGGCAACCCCAGAAAGCGAAAACGCGAGCGCGAATGGAAGCACTCGCCCTCGCGGTGCTTCCTCTTCGGCAACCCAGCCGGCCACCTTGACCTTCGTGGCCCTGAGGCTTTGCGTCCCCGGATTGCTCCGGGTTTGCCCGTTCGGAGGTCCGCCTGTATTCAGTTACTCCATAGTATACCCAACTGCGGCGATTCTAGCAACAATCTTTTTTGGGCGCACCGGCGGAACCGCCGCGGAACTTCCCGAGAAGTTCCCCCAAACCGCTGGCGTCTTCGGCGTCCCGTCGCAGGGTACATACCGAAGTGCCACCGGCCGGCCGCGCCGGGGAGCCCGCGCCGGCACCGAGGTCTCTGCCGGGAGAGGGGATGTCCACGATGTCGGGAGGAAGTCCAGCGCGTCTGTGCGAAGACGCACCTGCGGTGCACCGCCCCGTTGTCGTCCTGCTCCTCATCGCCGTCCTCGCCGCGTCGGCCTGCGGCCGGGCCCCCGGCCTCAGCCGGACAGCCCGCGAGCCCTTGATCGCTCCAGCTCCGCCGGCGCCGACGTCTTCGGTGGTCATCGAGGTCTTCGGCACGCCGGGACTGCGCTTTGGAGGCTCCTACGGCGAACTCGGCGCGCCCCAGACGGTGACCGGCGTCGTCCCGTCCAAGTACACCTTCCAGACGAGGTCGGGATTCTCGGTCTCGTTGCAGAAGCGCGGCGACGGGGGCGAACTCGGCATCCTCGTCACGGTGGACGGGCGCATCCTGCACCGGTCTGTGACGAAGAAGGAGTCGGGGCTCGTCACGTTCGTCTATCAGATCTCGTCCAAGTAGCATGCCCCGGCCCACCGTCGCCGAGACCGCCGAGCACCTGGTGGCCTGGCTGCGCCGCCGCGCCGACGAGGCCGGCGCGTTGGGCGCTGTGGTGGGCGTCTCCGGCGGCGTGGACTCGGCGGTGGTGGCCGCGTTGTGCGTGCGCGCCTTTCCGCAGTCCACCCTGGGCGTGCTGATGCCCTGCCACAGCGACCCGCGCGACCTGGCCGACGCCCGGGAGGTGTGCACAGCGCTGGGGGTCCCCCACGCCACCGTGACCCTCGACGGCGTCTACGACGCCCTCGTCGACGCGCTCCGGGCCTCAGGGCAGTTCGCGGAGCACCCCCTGGCGCTGGCCAACCTTCGCCCTCGCCTGCGGATGACGGCCCTCTACTACTTCGCCAACCGGCTCAATCGCCTCGTCGTCGGCACCGGCAACCGCAGCGAGGCCTACGTGGGCTACTTCACCAAGTACGGCGACGGCGGGGTGGACGTGCTGCCGATCGGCGGACTGGTGAAGGCCGAGGTGCGGGCGCTGGCGGCGCAGCTGGGCGTCCCGCGGGCCGTCATCGAGCGTGTCCCCTCGGCCGGGCTGTGGCCGGGGCAGACCGATGAAGGCGAGATGGGACTCACCTATGAGGTCCTGGACCACTTCCTCCTGACCGGCGAGGCCCCCGCCCCGATCCGCGCGCGCATCGAGCAGTTGCATGCCGCCAGCGAGCACAAGCGCCGCCCGCCGCCTGTGGCCGACCTCCCGCGATAACCCGTCGTAACCCGTCGCGTTCGCATTCCCGCGTGCGCTCTTCAGCGGTACAATGAAAGTTACGGCATCGCTGGAGCAACCATGCTGCACGGTCTGCTGGCGCCACTGCGCAAGGCGCCGGGCTACAACACAGTGCGCCGGATGCTGGCCGACGCGGGCGTCCCCGTATCCATCCTCGGGCCGGGTGAGACCGCAGCGGCATTCGTGCTGGCGGCGGTGACGACCGATCCTGCGCTGGCCCCGCGCGCGGTACTCGTCGTGGCCCCCACCGACGACGCCGCCGGGCGGCTCACCAAGGACCTCGGGGCGCTGCTGGCCGGCACGGGAGCGGCCGTCGTTCACCTGTACGCCGACACCTCAACGACCCGCGAGCGCCTGGCGGCGCTGGACGCGTTGACCGCGGGTGCCGGGGTCGTCGTCGCCTCGGCGGTCGCGAGCTGCACGCCGCTGCTTGGCCCTAGGGCGCTGGCGGCGGCGACGACGCGCATCCGCCCCGGCCAGACGCTGCCGCGCGAGCGGTTGGTGGCCGGCCTCCAGGCCGGCGGCTACGAGCGCGTGGGGCTGGTGGCCAATCCCGGCGAGTTCGCGGTCCGCGGCGGGATCATCGACCTCTTCCCGCCGGACGCGCCGAGGCCGGTCCGCCTGGAACTGTGGGGTGACGAGGTGGATTCGCTGCGCGGGCTGGATCCGCTGGCGCAGCGCAGCCTGGAGCCGCTGGACGAGGTGGTCGTCCGTCCCGTGCGCCTGCAGCCCAAGGGCGGGGGCGAGCCCCTCACGGCCTATCTGCCCCCGGACGGCCTGCTGGCCCTGGTGGAGGCTCCCGAGGCCGAGACGGTCGCCCGCGGGCTGGCCGAGCGCGCCTCCCGCACCGGCGGGCCTCCGATGGTGGGGTGGCCGGAGATGCTGGGCGCGGCCGCAGACCGCAGGCGTCTCGCCATCTCGGCGGCCCGGCCCCCGGCCGGCGACTGGCGCGAGGTCCGGATGCCGAGTGTCGGCATCGAAGCGCAGGGCGGGCAGACTCACCTGCTGGCCCAGATGCTGGGCGGGCTGGCCGCCGACGGGCTGCGCGTCGTCGTCGCGTCGGCGCAGGCCGCCAGGGTCTGCGGCATCCTGCGCGACGCGGGCGTCGCGGTCACCTTCACGGAGGAGGTCGCCCTCCCTCCCGAGGCCGGTCGCATCATCGCGGTCCCGGTCCCGCTGGCGCGCGGGTTCCGCCTGGATGCGGCGGGCCTGGCGGTCGTCACCGATGCCGAGATCGTCGGCTGGCGGCGGCGGCGGCCGCGCATGCGCTTCCTGCGCGACGGCGAGCGGGTCTCGTCGTGGACCGATCTCGCGCCCGGCGACCTGGTGGTCCACCTCCATCACGGGATCGGCCGCTACCGGGGCCTGGTCCGGCTGCAGATGGACGGGGGCGAACGCGAGTACCTGCTGCTCGAATACGCGCAGGGAGACCGCCTCTACGTGCCCTCTGACCAGATCCACCTAGTCCAGCGCTACATCGGCGGCGAGGGGGAGCAGCCGAAGATCCACCGACTGGGCGGTGCCGAGTGGGATCGCGAGAAGCGCCGCGTCAAGGAAGCCGCGCGCGAGATGGCCGCCTCGCTGCTGGCCCTCTACGCCGCCCGCGCCACGGTCCCCGGGCACGCGTTTGCGCCGGACACCCCCTGGCAGCGCGAGATGGAAGCGGCGTTCCCCTACACGGAGACTCCGCACCAGCGGCAGGCCATCGAGGAGGTCAAGCGGGACATGGAGGCGCCGCGCCCGATGGACCGACTCGTGGCAGGCGACGTCGGCTACGGCAAGACCGAGGTGGCGCTGCGCGCCGCGTTCAAGGCGGTGATGGACGGGAGGCAGGTCGCCGTGGTCGTCCCCACCACGGTGCTGGCCCAGCAGCACTTCAACGTGTTCAGCGAGCGCTTCGCCAAGTTCCCGGTGACCGTGGAACTGATCAGCCGCTTCCGCGCCCCGGCGGAGATCAAGGAGATCCTCAGCCGCACCGCCGCAGGCTTGGTGGACGTGCTCATCGGCACGCACCGCATCCTCAGCCGGGACGTGCAGTTCCGGAACCTCGGGCTGGTCATCATCGACGAGGAGCAGCGCTTCGGGGTCGCCCACAAGGAGCACCTCAAGGTGCTGCGCAAGAGCGTGGATGTCCTGACGCTCACCGCCACCCCCATCCCCCGCACGCTGCACATGTCCCTGGCCGGGATCCGCGACCTGACGGTGATGGAGACCCCGCCCGAGGCACGGCTGCCGATCCACACCGAGATCCGGCCCGAGGACGACGAGGTGGTTCGCGAGGCGATCCTCCGCGAACGCGCCCGCGGCGGCCAGGTCTACGTCGTCCACAACCGGGTCGAAACGATCGAGCGCGCCGCCCGGCGCATCCGACGGCTGGTCCCCGACGCGCGGGTCGGGGTGGCCCACGGCCAGATGCCCGAAGAGCGGCTGGAGCAGGTCATGCTGGATTTCCTGGGCGGCCGCTTCGACGTGCTCGTGTGCACCACGATCGTCGAGATCGGCCTGGACATCCCGCAGGTCAACACCATCATCATCCAGGACGCCCACCTCCTGGGGCTGGCGCAACTCTACCAGCTCCGCGGCCGCGTGGGCCGGGCCGACCGGCAGGCCTACTGCTACCTCCTGTTTCCGCCCGGGGTCCCGCTGACCCCGGAGGCCGAACAGCGGCTCCGGGCCATGGCCGAGTTCGTCGAGCTGGGGTCGGGGCTCGGCCTGGCGATGCGGGACCTGGAGATCCGCGGGGCCGGCAATATCCTCGGCCCCGAGCAGCACGGACACGTGGCCGCGGTGGGCTTCGACCTGTACTGCCGGCTGCTGGACGAAGCGATCCGCGAATCGCGCGGCGAGATCGTCGAGGAGCAGCGGGACCCGGTGCTGGAAGTCGGCGTCAACGCGTTGCTGCCGTCAGCCTACGTCCCCGACGAGCACGATCGGATCGCCTGGTACCGCCGCCTGGCCGCCGTCCGCACCGCGGAGGAGGTGGAGGCCGCCGCCGCCGAACTGGCCGACCAGTTCGGCCCGCACCCGCCTGAGGTCGCGGCGCTCCTCGACGTGGTCCGGCTGCGGGTCGCGGCGCGCGGCGCGGCTGTGGCCTCCATCACCCGACAGGACGGTCGGTACCTGATCCGGTTCGCCGAGGACGTGATCCCCGACGGCGCGCTGCAGCACACGGTGCGGCGGGTCTTCGGGGATCGCGTGCAGGCGACGGCCTCCGGGCTCCTGGTGCGACCCGCGGGCCAGGGGTTTGCCGATCAGGCCGCGGCGCTGCGCGAGGTGCTGGGGTTGGTCGCGCGGGTGACGGCACGCGCGTCCGGATCGCCAGAAGCGGGCGGTGAGCCGGGGCGCGTCGGCTGACGGGCGGCCCTAGCCGCCGCCGTCGGGCTGCGATATGCTTGACCTTGTTCCCCTGAAGGAGGGACCCGATTCCATGAAGATGCGCAGTGCGCTCCCGATCGCCGGCGCCGTCGTGGTCGTCGTGGCCGCCGGGGTCGGGGCCTGGATGCTGACCACCATCGCCCGGCGCGGCGCCGCGGTGGCCGCCACGGTGAACGGCGAGCCCATCTACTGGTCGCAGGTGGACGCGGAGATCAGGCGCACCGCAGCCCAGTTCGGCATGGACCCCGCCGGCCAGGAGTTCGCCAAGCAGCGCGACGAGATCACGAAGGCGGTCGTCGACCAGCTCGTCGCCCGCCAGCTCATCATGCAGGAAGCCCGGAAGCGGAACCTCGTCGCCGCAGACAAAGACGTGGATGAGCAGCTGGCCGCGATCAGGCAGCGGCTGCCCTCCGAGAAGGCCTTCAATGAGGCCCTGACCCAGTACGGGTTCACCCTCCAGACGCTGCGCGACCTCATCCGGATGGACCTGACGCAGCGCCGCGTGGCCGACGTCGTGGCGCCGGTCGCCGTGTCGGACGACGAGGTGCGCGCGCAGTTCGAGCGCCACAGGGCCCAGTACGACCGGCCGGCCCAGATCAGGGTGGGGCACATCCTGTTCCGCGGCGGCGACAAGAGCCAGGAGGCGGTGGCGCAGGCCAAGCTCAGGATCGTCCAGGCGAAGCTGGCCGAGGGAGCCAAGTTCGAGGACCTGGCCTCGCAGTACTCCGACGACTCCGGCAGCGCCGCGCAGGGCGGCTCGCTGGGCTTCGTGGCGAAGGGCACGCTGGTCAAGGAGTTCGAGGAGGCGGCATGGGCGTTGCGGCCCGGCCAGGTGAGCGGGCCGGTGAAGACCCAGTACGGGGTGCACCTCATCAAGGTCTACGAGATGAAGGACGCCGAGAAGGCCACCTTCGACAAGGTAAAGGAGCAGATCCGGGCCCAGTTGCTCCAGAGCAAGCGCGAGAAGGCGTTCGAGGCCTGGCTGGAGGCGCAGCGGAAGAGCGCCAGGATCGAGCGCTTCACCCGATCGTAGGCCGGCATTGACCGCGCCCCGAAGGGCACCTATCATCGGCGCGGGGAGCAGGCGGACGTGGCGTTGGATCAGCGCGTCGACAGACTGGAGCGAGCCCTTGCGGACCTGGCGGAGGCGCAGGCCCGCACGGAGCGTGTCCTCGCGACGTTGGTGGGGCGCGTGGAGCGCCTCGAGGACCGCATGGACCGCATCGAGGCCGCCCTCGTCCGCCTCGCCGAGGCCCAGGGCCGCGCCGAGGAACGGCTCGCGCGCCTGGAGGAAGCCCACCTCCGCGCCGAGGCGCGGCTCGCGCGCCTGGAGGAAGCCCACCTCCGCGCCGAGGCGCGGCTCGCGCGCCTGGAAGAAGCCCACCTCCGCGCCGAGGAACGGCTCGCGCGCCTGGAAGAAGCCCAGATCCGTACCGAGCACGCCCTGCAGTCCTCGGCCGCTCAGGTCGGCCGCCTGAGCGACGTGGTGGGGTACTCCCTGGAAGATCTGGCCCGCGAGGTCACTCCGGCCTATCTCGCGCGGCACTTCGGTGTGGATGTGCCCACGCTGGATCGGCGGTTCTTCACCGTCGATGGCGAGGAGATCGAGATTGACTTCTACGGCGAGGGCCTGCGGGACGGGAAACCCGTCGCGGTGGTCGGGGAGGTCCGCTCCTGCATCTACGGACGCGACGTCGAGGCAGCCGTCCAGATCGCGCGGCGCCTGATACCCCTGCTGCCGGGTCCCGCGCTCCCCGTGCTGTTCGGGTTCGTCGTCCACCCGTCCGCCAGGGAAGCAGCGGAACGGACCGGCGCCATCGTGATCACCTCGATGGGCCGTTAGGCACGTGCGATTCACGTTCGACGACCTCGTCGCCGTCATGGCCCGCCTGCGCGGCCCGGAGGGTTGTCCGTGGGACCGGGAGCAGACCCATGCCTCGCTGGCCCCCTACCTGCTAGAGGAAGCCCACGAGGTGCTGGAGGCGATCTCCCGCAACGATCCCGAGGCTTTGCGCGCCGAACTCGGCGACCTGCTGCTCCAGGTCGTCTTCCACGCCCAGATGGCCCGGGAGGCAGGCCGTTTCGACGCCGGGGCCGTCGTGGATGGTCTTGCGCGCAAACTGCTCGACCGCCACCCGCACGTCTTCGGCGAGGTCCGATTGGGGACAGCCGGCGAGGTCCTGGCGCAGTGGAACGAACTCAAGCGCCGCGAAGACCCGCAACGGGGCGCCTTCGACGGCATTCCCGCCTCGCTGCCCGCGCTGGCGCGAGCGCAGAAGGTGCTGGCGCGGGCCGCCTCGCGCACGGCGGGCGAACACGATGCGGCGGGCCTGGCGCCGCTGGCGCCGGCACAGGCTGCGGCGGCGGCCCGACGCCACCTGGACCGCCTGACCGGCGCGCTGGCGCGGTCGGGCGACGCTCGGGAGGGAGCGGGCGATGTGCCGGAACGTCTGGGCGATCTGCTGATGGCCGTCGTCGCGCTGGCCAGCGCCGCCGGGCTGAACGCGGAGTCGGTCCTACGCGAGGCCTGCGATCGCTTCATCACCGCCCAGACGGCCCCCGGATAGGGGACTCACGGGCAGCCGCTCGCCCGCCAGAGCAGGAGTCCCGCGGCGGCGGCCACGATGGCCTGCGTGAGCACACCCCACACCCAGTGCCGGCGCGCCACCGCCCAGTGCAGGCGCGGCGGGTGGGCCATGTCGGCCCCGACGAACCGCAGCGTCAGCATGGCGATCAGGTCCGGAGCCAGCCCGCCCAGCGCTCCGAGCCACACCCGCAGCGCCTGGGTGCCCGGACAGGCGACGACCAGCCACCCGAGGACCGCCGTCCCGACGAACAGTTCAAGCCCTGCCTCGATGAGGTCGGGCCGCAGGCCTCGACCGGCCGCCACCCCGAAGGTCTCGGCGTCCGTGTGGGGGACCGCATCGAGGACCAGATGGCTGAGGAGGCCCCCGACGACGGCGGCGGCGGGGCTGGGGCCGGTCTGGCCGACGAGCGCGCCGGTCAGGATGTGGGCCAGCGGATGCATGGGGTTGACAGTTTCGCTCGAGGGACCCATGGATTCCTGGATTGAGCCTCGATCCGAGGGGGCCCCACCGAGAGGAGGCTCAGGCCCCCCTGGCGTCCGACCAGCACCATGCCGCCGTGTGGTACCATCTGGTCTGAGGCCACCGGCACGGCAGACGGGCCTTACGTTTCGACCGCGTTTCATGCGCCTCGACAAGTTCCTCCAGGCCAGCCGACTGGTCAGGCGCCGGGCCCTGGCGAACCGTCTGTGTGATGCCGGGAGAGTGACGCTCAACGGCCGCCAGGCCAAGCCTGCGGCCGAGGTGGAAGAGGGCGACCTGATCGGCGTGCACTTCGGGACCCGCCGGACCGTCGTCAAGGTCCGCCGGCTCCCGACGGGTCGGCCCTCGACCGAGCCCGTCTACGAGGTCGTGGAGGACCGGCGGGAGCCGGACACCTGGTAGAGCACGGGCAGAAAGGAGCCGTCGGCGTGCCCACGATCGTCCGCACGACCGCCCGCGAGATCCTCGACTCGCGGGGGAACCCGACCGTCGAGGCCGAGGTCCACCTCAGCGACGGCTCCATCGGACGCGCCGCGGTCCCCTCCGGGGCGTCGGTGGGCGAGCGGGAGGCCCTGGAACTGCGCGACGGCGACCCGGCCCGCTACCTCGGCAGGGGCGTCCGGTCCGCGGTCAGGCACATCATCGAGGAGATCGGACCGCGTCTGCAGGGACGCGAGGTCTCCGATCAAGCCGAACTCGACCGCCTCATGCTGGCGCTGGACGGCACCGATAACAAGCGCCGGCTCGGCGCCAACGCGATCCTGGCGGTCTCGCTGGCGGTCGCGAAGGCCCGGGCCGCCTCCCGCGGCATCCCGCTCTGGCAGGACCTCGGCCAAGGACGGGCTCCGCTGCTCCCGGTGCCGATGATGAACATCGTCAACGGCGGCGCCCATGCTGACAACCGGCTCGACGTCCAGGAGTTCATGGTCGTCCCGGTCGGCGCCCCCTCGTTTGCGGAGGCGCTGCGTGCCGGCGTCGAGGTCTTCCACTACCTGCGCCGCGCGCTCCACGCGCAGGGTCTGAGCACGGCCGTGGGGGACGAGGGAGGGTTCGCGCCGGACCTGCCGTCCACAGAGGCCGCGCTGGAGGCCGTCGGGCGCGCCATCGAGGCCGCCGGATACCGGCCGGGCCATGATGTCGCCATCGCGCTGGACGTGGCGGCCAGCAGCCTCTACCGCGAGGGGGCCTACCGCTTCGAGGGCGAAGGCGTGGTCCGCTCCAGCGCCGAGATGATCGGGTTCCTGGCCGACCTCCTGCAGCGCTACCCCATCGTCTCGATCGAGGATCCCCTGGATGAGCACGCCTGGGCCGACTGGCAGGTCCTGACCCGCCGCCTGGCGGACCGGGTCCAGATCGTCGGCGACGACCTCTTCGTGACCAATCCCGGACTGCTGCGCAGGGGAATCGCAGACGGTGTGGCCAACGCCATCCTGGTGAAACTCAACCAGATCGGCACGCTGACCGAGACGCTGGAGACGCTGGACATCGCCCGCCAGGCCGGCTACGCCGCGATCATCTCGCACCGCTCGGGCGAAACGGAAGACACCACCATCGCGGACCTGGCGGTGGCCTCCGGGGCCGGGCAGATCAAGACCGGCGCGCCGTCGCGCGGCGAACGCGTGGCCAAGTACAATCAGTTGCTGCGGATCGAGGAGGTCCTCGGCCCCCGCGCCCGGTACGCCGGGTGGGAGGCGTTCCCGGCGGCCGCCCGGCGGCGGGCAGCCATCTGACGCCCGGGACAGACCGGCCAGGGCAGACCCGGCGCCGGCAGGATTCCGGGCCAGCACCGCGAATCGCGCGCATGGGACACCAGGCCATCTCTGGGCATTCGCTGCAGCATCCGTCGTGCCACCGGTCGCCGCGCCTCGTCCGCACCTGCCTCCCGGCTCACGCCGCCGGTCTGTGCCGCGGTGGCTGGGTCCGCTGGCGGCCGGCGCCCTGTTGCTGGCGCTGACCGCGGTCCTGGCCGGGGCGTACTGGGATGGCTACCAGCTCAGACGCGAGGCCATGCGGCTGGCGCGGGAACGGGAGCAGCTGCAGAGGCGCAACGCGCAGCTGCGCGAGGAGATCCGGCTGCTCGGGGAACCGGGATACATCGAGCGCATTGCCCGCGAGCAACTGGGGCTGCTGCGTCCTGACGAGATCGCGGTGATCCTGGTGCAGCCGACCCCGGCGCCGCCGCCCTCGCCGGCCGACAGGACGGACCAGGACGCCGCGACCTGGTGGAGGCGGCTGATCGGGCGTCCGCGCGATTGACACCCCGCGCGGCCGGCGCGTATAATCCGTCGCGCGCCGGGTGCACGAGGGAGGCGCGGGAAAGGAGCGTGGCATCGCGGGAATGGAAGTGTCCGCCGACAGTCTGATCGGCAGCATCGTCGAGGGCACTGTGGTCAAGATCACGCACTACGGGGCCTTCGTCGAACTCCCGGGCGGCAAGAGCGGTCTCGTCCATATCTCCGAGATCGCCGATACCTACGTCAAGGACGTCAAGGACTACTTGAAGGAACAGGAGAAGGTCAGAGTCAAGGTCCTCGGCCTCAACGAGAAGGGGAAACTCGACCTCTCGGTGAAGCAGGCGCTGTCGCCGGAGGAGCGGCAGACCCGCACCAAGTCGCGCTCCTCGTTCGAAGAGAAGCTCAAGGCCTTCATGAAGGAGAGCGAGGAGCGGCTGCTCGACCTCAAGCGGAACACCGAGGCGAAGCGGGGCGGCCGGCGCCGCAAGTAGCCCGCGCGCCTACTCGATCCCCAGCAGCCAGACCACCTCTTCAAACGCCCGCCAGGTGATGTCGTCGCGCTCGAGCTGGCGCGACGGTTCGGTGATGTCAGCCCGCGCGTCCAGGGCCCGAATCTGCTCGTCCATGCGCTCCAGCCGGTTGCGGATGCCGATGATCTCCGCCGACAGGGTCGCCTGGGGGAGGGCCGCCCGGATCTTCTCCAGGGCGTCCAGCTCGACCTTGCGGGCCAGCCGGTCCATCTCCTGGGCGTCCATCCGCGAATAGATCACCAGGCCGCGGCGTTCCTCCAGCGCCGCAATCGCCATCTCGCGCAGCATCTTGAGCAGAGGATCACTGGTCCGAGCCGCCACGCCTCTCCCTCACTCTCCCGGATGCCCGCCCGGTCCGGCCCCCGCCCCGGCAGGCCGCCGTTCCTGATCACGATATTGCAGTTCGTAGAGCTTGCTGTAAATGCCGCCGCGGGCCAGCAGGCTCCTGTGGGTGCCTTCCTCGACGATCCGCCCCTTGTGGACCACCACGATGCGGTCCACGTGCTGGATCGTCGAGAGCCGGTGCGCGACGATGATCGAGGTGCGGTTGCGCAACACGCGGCGCAGGGCCTCCTGGATGAGGATCTCGGTCTCGGTGTCCACGCTGCTGGTGGCCTCGTCCAGCACCAGCAGCACCTCGGGGTTGTGGGCGATGGCCCGGGCAAAGGCGATCAACTGCTTCTGGCCCACCGAGAGGGTGGCGCCCCGCTCCTGGACGGCCGCCCGGTAGCCGCCGGGCAGCCGCTCGATGAACGGAGCGGCATTGACGAACTCCGCCGCGCGGCGCACCTGGTCGTCGCCGATCGCCGCCGTCCCCAACCGGATGTTGTCCTCGATGGTGCCCGAGAACAGGAAGACATCCTGGAGGACCAGGCCGATGTGCCGGCGGAGATCGCGTTGCGCCCAGCGCCGGACGTCGATGCCGTCCACCAATACCTGGCCGCGCTGCGGGTCGTAGAACCGCATGATCAGGTTGATGATCGAGGACTTCCCGGCGCCGGTGTGTCCGACCAGCGCCACACTCTCGCCGGGCTGGATGCGAAACGAGACCCCGCGCAGCACCCAGTCGCCCGGCTCGTAGGCGAACCAGACATCCCGGAACTCGATCTCGCCGCGCACGCGCTCCACGCGCACCGGCTCCGGCGGATCGGCCAGGTCGACCGGCTCGTCCAGCAGCCGGAAGATGCGCTCCGACGACGCCATGGCCGCCTGCAGGATGTTGTACTTCTCGGCGAGATCCTCGATCGGCTCGAAGAACCGCTGCGCGTACTGGACGAACGCCACGATCAGCCCCACGCTGGCGGCGCCGGTGAGGACCCGCACGCCGCCGTAGCCGACGATGACGGCCACCGAGGCGGCACTCAGCACGCCCACCGCGGGGTGGAAGACGGCAAACGAGCGCAGGGCCGCCAGGCTGGCGGCCAGGTGGTCACGGTTCAGCGCGTCGAACCGCTCCTGCTCCCTGGCCTCCCGCCCGAAGAGCTGCACGACGCCCATCCCCATGATGTGCTCGTTGAGGAAGGCGTTGAGGCGCGCCAGGCGCACACGCACCGCGCGGTACGACTCCCGCGCCTGAGCGCGGAACCGCGCGGTGAACCCCACGATGGCCGGCAGCACGGCCAGGGCGGCCAGCGCCAGCCGCCAGTCCAGATACACCATGACGCCCACGATGAGCACCAGGGTGAGCAGGTCGCCGAAGACCGCCACGACCCCCTGCGTGATCATCTCGTTGAGGGCGTCGATGTCGTTGGTGATGCGCGTCACCAGCCGGCCGACCGGCTGTCGGGTGTAGAACGCGACGGAGAGCCGCTGCAGGTGCCCGAACAGCTCCATGCGCAGGCGATACATCGCCTGCTGCCCGACCCACTGCATGACGTACGACTCCCCGTAGCGCGCCAGGAACGCCGCCACCAGGGCGCCCACATAGGCCAGGATGACCACCCCCAGCCCGTCGAGGCGACCGGGGGCGATGTGGTCGTCGATGGCGATCCGCACTAGGTAGGGGCCGGCCAGACTGAACGCCGAGGTGAGCACCAGCAGGACCACGGCCAGGGCCACCGCCGGGCGGTACGGGCGGACGTAGCCCAGCAACCGGCGCATGAGGCGTGCGTCGTAGGCGCGGCCGACGAGTTCGTCCTCGTGGAACATCACGCTCACGGCGCGCCGGCCTCCTCGGCCTCCAGGGCCTCCCGGAGCAGCTGTTTCTCATACAGGTCGGCGTACAGGCCGCCAGCGGCCAGCAGGGCGTCGTGCGTGCCTTGCTCTACGATGCGGCCGGCCTCCAGTACGACGATCAGGTCGGCCCCCCGGACCGTCGAGATCCGGTGGGAGATGATCAGGCTGGTGCGGGTGGCGATGATCCGGCGCAGGCCCCGGAGGATCTCCTCCTCGGTGCGTGCATCCACGCTGGAGAGCGCGTCGTCGAGGATCAGGATGGCCGGGTCGCGGGCCAGCGCCCGCGCCAGGGTCGCCCGCTGCTTCTGGCCGCCCGACAGCGTGACCCCGCGCTCGCCGAGGACGGTCTGGTAGCCCAGGGGGAAGTCTCCCACGTCCCGGGCGAGCTGC
>JAVKID010000040.1:0-27135 GCA_031459655.1 Candidatus Fervidifonticultor octavus
ACTTGATCCGTTGAAGCTCCGTGTTGAGGAAGACATATTCACGCTCCCAATCAATAAGCGCGTGCAGCTGCGGAAAGAGCAGCTCCAAGCACGGCGGCGGCCTCGGTTCCCATGGGCCGGTTCAGCGCGATCACGCCGTTGACCTTGTTGCCGCGGCCTACCTGGCCCGAGTCGCCGCTTTCCGCGGAGGTGCCGGTGACCGTGAGGTACATGCCCCCCAGGCCTCGGCCGGGTGCGTCCAGGGTGTTGAGGTACAGGTGAATCTGGCTGAAGTGGGGCTTCCTGCGGATCCGGTCCATGACCGCGTCGTGGAGGTCCTGCTTGCGCCGGAAGTACGTCGCCTCGCTGTCGATGAAGCGGTCGACCATGGCCACCGCCGCGGTCAGGTGGAGTTCGTCGCCCCGGCGGAACCCCATCACCTTGATGTCCTCGCCGACCTCCGGGAAGCGCTCCTTGAAGGTGCGCGAGTTCATCAGCCGCTCCACCTCCAGGACCGCCTCCTCGGTCGGGGAGAGGGGCGCGTAGCCGACCGCGGCGGATGTATCGTTGGCCACCGGCGCCTCGCGCGAGAAGATGTCGACCAGCTCGGGGGACCCCGGCTTGATCTGCACGTCGTAGGTCACGTGGCGCTCGGGGTCGACAAAGCGCAGGTTGTCCCGGATCCACGCCTTTGCCGTGCGGATGGCGATGTCGGCCACCGGGATGTGCTCGCTGTTCCACCGGTCGACGGCGCGGTCCCCGAAGATCAGCCGCATGGGCTCGGTGACGGCGCCGCCACCCAGCCGGATCTCGGCGTTGCCCGCCACCAGGAAGGCCTTGTCGATGTTGTGGTGGAGGATCTTGCCGAACCGGTCCTTGTACTCCTTGCTGAGCGCGATCGAGACCCGCTCCATGATGGCGTCGCAGATCGAGTCCGGATGCCCGACGCCCTTGCGTTCCACGATCTCGACCTGGTGCCGGGCCACCGGCGTGCGGGCCAGGATCTCAACGGTAATATTGCGCATGCTCGCCCTCCTTGGATCAACTGCGCGGGAGCCACCCGCCCACTATAGCAAACCGCCTGTGATGCGGCCAGCGCCGCTACCAGCGCCGCACGAAGACGGGGGCGAGCACCGCGCCGGCGATGAACCCGCCGACGTGGGCCCACCACGCCACCATGGTGACCCCGGGTGCGCCCAGGGTCCACAGGCCTTCGGCCAACTGGAGGAGGAACCACAGTCCCAGCACCAGCGCCGCCGGGAGCTCCACGAACCGGATGAAGATCCCAACGAACACCAGCGAGAGGATCCGCGCCCGCGGGTAGAGGACCAGGTAGGCCCCGAGTACGCCGGCGATGGCGCCGCTGGCGCCGATGAGCGGCACCGTGGAAGTCGGCTGGGTCGCCACATGGGTCAGGGCGGCCAGCACACCGGCCACCAGGTAGAACGCCAGGAAGGACCCGTGCCCCATGGCGTCCTCGACGTTGTCCCCGAAGACCCAGAGGTAGAGCATGTTGCCGCCCAGGTGGACCCAGTTCCCGTGGAGGAACATCGACGTGATCAGGCCGACCCCCGCGTCCGGGTACGGCCCGGAGACCACGGCGGACGGCACCGCGCCGTACGCGGCGTAGACGGCTGTGGCCTGATCCGGGCGCAGTCCCTGCGTGTAGAGGAAGGCGACGACGCAGGCGGCGATGACGGCGTAGACGATGAGGGGCCTGGAATACGATCGGGTGCTGTCGCGGATCGGGATCATGCGGCGACGACGGAGCGGGGCGGATCAGGATTCCCAATGGCACTCATCGACGCCCTCGATCTCGCCCAGGGCCACCAGCACGTCGTCGCGGGTGACGCGCAGCGGCAGACGCAGGGTGAGGTCCATCAGGACCTTCTGGTCGATCTTCTGGGTGAACTCGACGCGGTCGATGTTCACGCCCAGGGCCCCCAGCGTGGTCCCGATCTTGCCCAGCTGGCCGGGCACGTCGGCCATGAGCACGACGCAGTGCCCCATGCCCCGGCGCGGCAGCCGGCGCTCCAGCCCCTTCATCAGGGTGAGGACCCCGATCACGATGGCCGTGGCCCCCAGCGCCGCGGCGTAGAACCCGATGCCGATCGCCGTGCCGACCGCGGCCACCGTCCACAGGCTGGCGGCGGTGGTCAGCCCCTGGACGCCGCCCCCGGTCCGCCAGATCGTCCCGGCCCCCAGGAAGCCGATGCCGACGACGATGTTGCTCGCCACGCGCGACGGGTCGGCTCCGGAGCCGAAGAACCCCTCGAGCGACACCAGGGCGAAGAGCGCCGCGCCCACGCAGACCAGGATGTGGGTGCGGAACCCGGCCGGCTTCTCGACGCTCTCCCGTTCCCACCCCACCAGGCCGCCCAGCAGCAGGGCGAGCGCCAGGCGCAGCAGGATCTCCCACCAGGGGATCATGGCATCCGGCCGGACCGCGCCGCGACGTCTGCCGCCTGGGGTTCGGCGGCGCCGTATCGCTCGCGGGCCACCCGCCAGACGTGTTCCATCAGGCCGTCGATCAGACGGTCCTCGGGGAGCGAGGCGACGATCCGTCCATCCTGGAAGATCAGACCCATCCCGCGGCCGCAGGCAATGCCCAGGTCGGCCATGCGCGCCTCGCCGGGGCCGTTCACCGCGCAGCCCATCACCGCCACCTTGACCGGTGCCGGGATGGCGCGCAGCCGCCGCTCCACCTCCTGGGCGATCTGGATGATGTCCACCTCGGCCCGGCCGCAGGACGGGCAGGCGACGAACTGCACGCCCCGCGTGCGCAGGTGCAGGCTCTTGAGGATCTCGTAGGCGGCGCGCACCTCCTCCACGGGATCCGCAGCCAGGGAGACGCGGATGGTGTCGCCGATGCCGCGGGCCAGCACGGCCCCGATCCCCACCGCCGACTTCAGTCCCCCCGCCCAGGCCGTGCCCGCCTCGGTGACCCCCACGTGGAGCGGGTAGGCGACGCAGTCGGCGATGCGCTCGTAGGCCTCGATCATCATGGGGACCTCCGAGGCCTTCACCGAGATGACGATGTCGTGGAACTCCAGGTCCTCCAGCACCCGGACGTCCTCCAGGGCGCTGGCCACCAGCGCCTCGGCGCAGGGCCTGCCGAAGGCGCGCAGCGTCGCCTTGGACAGCGACCCGATGTTGGCGCCGATCCGGATCGGGACGCCCCGCGCGCGCGCCTCCCGCGCGACGATGCGGGTCCGCTCGCGGCTGCCGATGTTGCCCGGGTTGATGCGCAGCTTGTCCACCCCGGCTTCCAGGGCCCGCAGCGCCAGCCGGTAGTCGAAGTGGATGTCGGCCACGATCGGCAGCGGGCTCCTGGGCTTGATCTCGCCCAGTGCCGCGGCCGCCGCCTCGTCGGGGACGGCCAGTCGGACGATCTCGCAGCCCTCGGCCGCCAGCTGGTAGATCTGCGCCAGGGTGCCTTCGACGTCCCGGGTGTCGGTGATGGTCATGGACTGGACGGCGATCGGGGCCCCCCCGCCGATCTCGACCTTCCCGACCTTGACCTTCCGGGTGCGCAGTCGGTGCACGGTGGCGCCCACCTGCCTCAGCCGCCCAGCCACCGGAGGAGCAGCCCCCGGGCATCCTTGATGGTCAGCACGACCAGCAGGAAGAGCAACAGGGCGAAGCCGACCATGTGGACCAGGCCCTCGCGGCGCGGATCCATCGGTCGCCGCCGCACGACCTCCACGAACAGGAATGCCAGCCGACCGCCGTCCAGCGCCGGGATCGGCAGCAGGTTGAAGATCCCGATCATGATGCTGAAGGCGGCGGCCAGGTTGAAGAACGCTACCATCCCCAGGGACGCGGCCTGCACGAGCTGGTCGCCGACGGCCAGCGGTCCGCCGAGGTTGGCCAGGAACCGGCCCTCGCGGATCAGCATCTCGACGGCCGCGAAGATCACCACCACGTATTGCCCCGTCCGCTGGGCGCCCCACGCCAGCGCCGCGATCGGCGAGAGCCGGCGCAGGATCGGCTCGGGGGTGAACCCGATCCTCCCCACGCCGCGCTCGGGGTCGAGCCGCGGGGTCACGCTGACGGTGAGGTCCTGCCCGTCCCGCCGGATCAGGAGAGCCAGCGGTCGCCCGGTGCTGGCGTTGATGGTCTCGATGAGCTGCTCGGTCCCCATCGGCACGCCATCCACGGCCACGATGACATCGCCGGGCCGCAGCCCGACCGCCTCGGCCGGCCAGCCGCTCTGCAGCGTCCTGACCCTGGTGCTGGTCGCCACCCCGACGACCGCGGCCAGCGACGCCAGGATCACGACGGCCAGCACCAGGTTCATCGCCGGGCCCGCCGCAATGATGGCGGCCCGCGCCCCCGGGCGCTTCGCGCGGAAGCTGCCCTCGCCGGGGGGGCCAGCGGTATCCTCACCCTCCATGCGGACATAGCCGCCAAAGGGGACCACGTTGACGGCGTACTGAGTCTCCCCGCGCCGCCAGGCGATCAGCGTGGGACCGAACCCGAGGGCAAAGGCATGGATGCGCACCCCGAAGCGGCGGGCCATCAAGAAGTGGCCGAGTTCGTGGACGAAGATCATGGCCCCAAACGCGAGCACGGCCAGCAGAATGTTGGGCACGCCCGCCAGCATCTCCGGCACCGCCATCACCTCACTGTGCCGATGACCCGGTCGGCCTCCCGCCGCGCCCAGGCATCGGCGTCGAGCACCGATTCCAGCGAATCCGCCGGACGGGGCTCGCAGCGCTCCAGCACCTCGGCCACCGTCTCGATGATCTCGGGGAACCGGATCGTCCGCTGGAGGAACTTCGCGACGGCCACCTCGTTGGCGGCATTCAAGACCGCCGGCACGACCCCGCCCCGCTCGAGGGCCCTGCGAGCCAGCGCCAGCGCCGGGAATCGCTCCGGGTCCGGCTGTTCAAACGTCAGGTGGAGCCGGCTCCATTCCAACGGGCGCACCGGACCCGGGCGGCGGCGGGGCGCGGTGAGGGCGTACTGGATGGGCCCCCGCATGTCCGGGACGCCGGCCTGCATGATCGTCGATCCGTCGATGAACTCCACCATGGAGTGGACCAGGCTCTGGGGATGGATCACCACCTCGATCTGCGCCGCCGCCACGCCAAACAGCCAGTGGGCCTCGATGATCTCCAGCCCTTTGTTCATCAAGGTGGCGGAGTCGATGGTGACCTTTGGGCCCATATTCCACGTGGGGTGCGCGAGCGCCTCCTCCACGGTCGCCGAGCGCAGGTCGTGGAGCGGACGGCGCAGGAACGGCCCGCCCGAGGCCGTGAGGATCAGCCGACGCACGGCCGCGCGGTCCTGACCGGCCAGACACTGGAAGATCGCGGAGTGCTCGCTGTCCACCGGCAGCAGGCGCGCGCCGCTGCGCTCGCGGGCGGCGGTCACGAGGGCGCCCCCCGCCACCAGGGCCTCTTTGTTCGCCAGCGCCACGTCGTGCCCGGCCGCCAGCGCCGCCAGCGTCGGGGGCAGGCCGGAGGCACCCACCACCGCCACCAGGACCATGTCCACCTCCGGCATCGAGGCCAGCGCCAGGAGGCCGTCGGCCCCGACCAGCAGCCGCACGCCCGGCGGGAGGTCGCCCTGCACCCGCGCGGCCGCCGCGGGGTCTATGACCGCCACCGCGCGCGGCCGCCAGCGCCGCGCCTGGACGGCCAGCAGGTCCACATTGGCGCGCGCCGACAGGCCCACGATCCCCACGTCGCCGAGCCCCTCAGCCACCTCCAGCGCCGCGCGGCCGATGCTCCCGGTCGAGCCCAACACCACCAACCGCATCACGCGATCAGCCACCGCCACAGGTAGTACCCCGCCGGCACGCCGAAGAGCACCGCGTCGAACCGGTCCAGCACGCCGCCGTGCCCGGGCAGCGCGGCGCCGGAGTCCTTCACCCCCGCCGCGCGCTTCATCGTGGACTTCGACAGATCGCCCACCACGCCCGCGAGCGCCACAGCCAGACCGATCAGACCGAGGAGACCGACCGGCCACCCCTGCCATGCGCCCACGGCCATCGCCACGACCACGGCGGCGGCGAGGCCGCCGACAAACCCCTCCACACTCTTGCCGGGACTGATGGCGGGTGCCAGTTGGCGGCGTCCCAGTTTCCCCCCCACCAGGTACGCGGCAATGTCGTTGGCCCAGATGATACCGAGCACGCTCAGGACCGCGGCGAGCCCGATCTCCGCCCGCATCAGGATGAGATGGGCGAAGAGCGCGCCCACATACAGCGCTCCCAGGGTGTCGGCAGCCACGGCGGACGGGGCGCCCGCCCGCCGGGACGCCGTCAGCCCGTAGGAGGCGGCGGCCAGCACAACGGCCACAACCACGGGCCCCGCGGCGTCCCACCGTCCCGCACCCGCCAAGACGGGAAAGGCCAGCGCGCCGGCCAGCAGCACCGGCGAGGACCGACAGCCGACGGCCTCCACCAGCCGCCGGAACTCCTGGGCCGCGACCGCCGCCAGCACGCAGACCGCGGCCGCCAGCCACCAGCCGCCTGCCCACAGGAGCGCGATCAGCGCGGGCGCGCCCACGGCGATGGTGATCAGCCGGGAGACCAGGCCGTGCTCCTGCCACCGGCGTGGAGGCTCACTCACCCGGGGCGCCCCCGAAGCGTCGCTGCCGCTGCTGGTAGTCGGCGATCGCCGCAATGAGATGGTCGCGCTGGAAGTCGGGCCAGTAGACGTCGGTAAAGTAGAGTTCGGCGTAGGCCGCCTGCCACAGCAGGAAATTGGAGAGGCGTCGCTCCCCGCCGGTGCGGATGAGGAGATCAGGATCGGGCAGATCGCCGGTGTCGAGGCTGCCGCGCAGGGTAGCCTCTTCGATGCTCTCCGGGGACCGCCGGCCTGCGGCCACGTCCTGGGCCAGCCGGCGCGCGGCCCGGACGATCTCGTCGCGGCCACCGTAGTTCAGGGCGATGTTGAGGACCATGGCCTGGTTGGCGCCGGTCAATTCCACGACGCGGGTGATCTCGCGGCGGATCTCTGGCGGCATCGCGCCCACATCGCCGGAGATCCGCAGCCGGATGCCGGTGCGGTGGAGTTCCTCGGCCTCGCTGATCAGCGACTCCCGGAGGAGGTCCAGCAGCGCCTCGACTTCATCGGGCGGCCGCCGCCAGTTCTCGGTGGAGAAGGCGTAGAGGGTCAGGATCCGGACGCCGAGCTCGCGGCAGACCTCGATGGTCCGCCGGATCGCCTCCCGGCCCGCCCGATGCCCGGCCGATCGGGGGAGCCCCCGGGTGGCTGCCCACCGGCCGTTTCCATCCATAATAATCGCCACGTGGGCGGGAATGCGGAGCCGGTCGAGGTCGACCGGCGGGGTGAGCGGCTGGCGGCTAACCACCCGACGTCCCCGCGGGCGGGCCGTAGCGCTCGTGCGTGACCACCAGCTGGACGGTCCGGTCAGCGCCCTCCCGCTGGCGGACCACCCGCAACGGACCGAAGAGCGTGACCCGGCGGGTCGTTCGCGTCTCGATCACCTCGACCCGGTAGCCCGCCGCCTCGACGGTCGCGCGGGCGGAGGCCAGATCCCGTCCCAGCACGTCGATCACGGCCGGCCCCTACACTTCCAGGATTTCCTGCTCCTTGACCTCGAGCAGGCGGTCGAGTTGGGCGATCATCTCATCGGTGAGCTTCTGGAGGCGCTCCTGAGCGCGACGGCCCTCGTCTTCGGAGATCTCGCCGTCCTGCTCCAGTTGCTCGAGCATCTCCTTGGCCTCGCGCCGGATGTTGCGGATGGCGACCCGTCCGTCCTCGGCGTGCTTGCGGGCGACCTTGACCAGTTCCCGGCGCCGCTCCTCGGTGAGCGGCGGAATCGGGATGCGGATCACCGTGCCGTCGGACGAGGGGACCAGGCCCAGGTCGCTCTTGAGGATCGCCCGCTCGATGTCCCGGATCAGGTTCTTGTCGAACGGCCTCACGACCAGCATCCGCTCCACTACCGAGGTCGACGCCAGCGCGACCAGCGGGGTCGGGGTCTGGTAGTAGTCCACGCGGATGTGCTCCAGCAGCGACGGGCTGGGGCGGCCGGTGCGCAGGGCGCCGAACTCCCGACGCGTGGCCTCGATCGCCTTCTGCATCCGGTCCCTGGCGTCCTTGAGGACCTCGTCGACCATCGCCGACGTCATCGCCGGCCGCCTCCGACCAGAGTGCCGATCGGGTCGCCGGCGACCGCCCGGACGATGTTCCCCGGCCGGGAGACGTCGAAGACGATGATGTCCATGTTGTTGTCCTTGCAGAGGGCGGCCGCGGTGGCATCCATCACCCGCAGGTCGCGATTGAGGATGTCCATGTAGTCCAGGCGCGAGTACATCACCGCGTCGGGGTGCTGGCGCGGGTCCTTGTCGTAGACGCCCGAGACGCCCTTCTTGGCCATCAGCAACGCGTCGGCCTGGATCTCGATGGCCCTGAGCGCCGCCGCGGTGTCGGTGCTGAAGTACGGACTGCCGGTGCCGCCGACGAAGATGACCACGCGCCCCTTCTCCAGGTGGCGCAGCGCCCGGCGGCGGATGAAGGGTTCCGCGATCTGGTGCATCTCGATGGACGACTGAACGCGGACGACCAGCCCGACCCGCTCCATGGCGTCCATGAGGGCCAGGCCGTTGATGACCGTGGCCAGCATGCCCATGGTGTGGCCGGTGACCTCCTCGATGCCCAGGCGCCGGCTCAGGTCCGAACCGCGCGCGATGTTCCCGCCGCCCACGACGATGGCCACCTGAACGCCGCGCCGCGTGACCTCGAGCACCTCGCTGGCCACGAGCTGGAAGACATTGGGGTCCAGCCCGGTGCCGCCTTCCCCGGCGAGCGCCTCGCCGCTCAACTTGAGCAGGACCCTCCGGTAGGCGGGCCGGGGTGATGCGTCCGATCGGTCGTCCATCGTCCCTCTCCTGCCCCGGCGGGCTCTGTCGCCTCCGGGCTACTCGCCGAGCCTGAACCGGGCGAACCGTCGCACCTGAATGTGCTCCCCGGTGCGCGCGGCGGCGTCGGTGACCACCTCGGCGACGCGGCGGCCCGCATCCCGGATGTAGGGCTGGTCCAGCAGGACGACCTCGGCGAACCACAGGGCGAGCCGACGGTCCACCTCGGCCTCGGAGGCGCCCGGCGCCTCCCGCAGGATGGCCGCCCGCTGTTCGGCCAGCACGTCGGGCGGGATCTCCTCGCGGCTGACATACCGCGGGGCCGAAGCCGCCACCTGCATCGCCAGTTCGCGGGCCAGGGTCTTGAACTCGTCGGTGCGCGCCACGAAGTCGGTCTCGCAGTTGACCTCCACGAGCGCCCCGAGCCGGCCCCCGACGTGGATGTACGCCTCCACGACCCCTTCCGAGGCCACGCGCCCGGCGCGCTTCGCCGCCGCGGCCAGCCCCCTGGCCCGCAACACCTCGGCGGCGGCATCGAGGTCGCCCCCGACCTCTTCCAGCGCGCGCCGGCAGTCCATCACGCCGGCGCCCGTCCGCTCGCGCAGGGCCTTGACCTTGTCCGCGCTGACCACCAGGCCTACCCTCTCAACTCCTCGCCGTCGGTGGCCACGACCTCGAACTCGTGCTCGTCGACCTCGGCCACCTTCTCTTCTTCCTCGCCCTCCGCGATGGCGTCTTCGGCCGCCGGGCGTACCGGCGCCTCCTCAACGACCTCGTGCTTGCGGCGCTCCTCCAATCCCTCCAGGCACGCGTTGGCCATCCGGTTGGTGATCAGGCGGACCGCCCGGATCGCGTCGTCGTTGCCCGGGATCGGATAGTCGACCTCGTCGGGATCGCAGTTGGTGTCCAGGATGGCGACCACGGGAATGCCGAGCTTGCGGGCCTCGGCAACGGCGATGTGCTCCTGACGCGTGTCCACCACGTAGACGGCTGCGGGGAGCCGCTGCATGGTCTTGATACCGCCCAGGTACTTCTCGAGTCTGGCGGCCTCCTCCAGCAGGCGCGCCTGTTCGCGCTTGGGCAGGACATCGAGCGTGCCGCGGGTGCGCATGTCTTCGATCTCCCGCAGCCGCTCCACCCGCTTGCGAATGGTCTGGAAGTTGGTCAGCATCCCGCCCAGCCAGCGCTGGTTCACATACGGCTGGCCAGCGCGGGTCGCCTCTTCGCGGACGGCGTCCTGGGCCTGCTTCTTCGTGCCCACGAACAGGACGTCGCTGCCGGCGGCCACCGTGTCCCGCACGAACCGATAGGCCTCCTCGATGAGGGGGACGCTCTTCTGGAGATCGATGATGTGGATGCCGTTGCGTTCGGTGAAGATGAACCGCGCCATCTTGGGATTCCACCGCCGGGTCTGGTGCCCGAAGTGGACCCCGGCCTCCAGCAACTGCTTCATGGTGACAACTGGCACCCGACTGCCTCCCTTGGGACCCCGTGCCCGCAGGATCCCGCATGGTTCCTCCTCCGCCCCCTTCATCCCCGGAAGTCGGGCCGAGGTCTGAGTGACACCCTCGCCGGGTCTGGGAACGTGCGTCCTGGACCGCCATCCCTTCGGCCCGCACAGAAATCCCGCAAAATCGCTTCCGACTTTGCGGGATGCCTGCACGCAATTGGCCGCACCGGGCGGCAATCCCGCGGTAGTATAGCACGCCGCGCCGCACGGTGAAAACCCCTGAACCCCCATCGCATGCGCAGGGGTCGAGGCGCCTGGCGACCACACACCACCACGTGTTCCAGGCGAGCGCGCTCCAGCTACGCCCGCGGGTGGGCCTGCGCGTAGACGCGCTTGAGGTGGTCGCGGGAGACGTGGGTGTAGATCTGCGTCGTCGCCAGGCTGGCGTGCCCCAGCAGTTCCTGCACCGCGCGCAGGTCGGCGCCGCCGTCCAGCAGGTGCGTCGCAAAGGTGTGCCGCAGCACATGGGGGCTGGTCCGCTGCTGGATCGCCGCGGCACGGACCCAGCGGCGCACGATGAGCTGGACGGCGCGGGCTGACAGCGGTCCGCCCCGCGTGTTGAGGAACAGGGCCTCGGCCTCGGTGCGCGCCAGGCGCGGCCGGCCCTCGGCCAGATACCGACGGAGGGCGCGGGAGGCCTGCGTGCCGATGAGCACCACCCGGTCCCTCCCGCCCTTGCCGCGGACGCGGATCTCGTCGCCCCCGACCTGCCGACACGTCAGCCCGACGAGTTCCCCGACCCGCAGGCCGCCGGCGTAGAGGAGTTCGAGGATCGCGCGGTCGCGCAACCCCTCGGGCCGGTCCGGCGGCGGGGCGGCCAGCAGCGCGGCGATCGCTTCATGCGTCAGTGCCGCGGGCAGGCGACGGCCGCGGCGCGGCCCGACCAGCAACCGCAGGGGGTTGGCGTCGACCCGGCCCTCCCGGCGGAGGTACCGGTAGAAGGAGCGCAGCGCCGAGAGCTGACGCGCAATCGAACTGCGCGCGTAGCGCCGGTGGAGGACGGCCAGGTATCGCCGCACGACCGGCGCGTCGGCCGCCTGCCAGCCGCCGATGCGCGCTTGCTGGAGGAACCGGTGGAACGCCACCAGGTCCCGCCGGTACGCCGCCAGCGTGTGCGCCGAGACATGCTGTTCGGCTTCGAGCGCCTGCAGGAACGCCTGAATGTCGCGGTCGGGCACCGCGGCCTGCGGGGCGCGGCGGCGGGGGTGATCCCCTGACGGCATCGTCGGTCTAGACGCGCGGCACGCCGGCGACGGGAGCCGCAGGCGGCGGGCTCGGGGACGGCGGCGTCTCGGCGACCGCCCCCGGTTCGGCGGCGGACTGGCGGTGCCCGCAGGCCTGATTGGTGCAGCGGAGGTCGCTGCCGCGGCGGGTCTGCCTGGTGACCATGAGACCACCGCACTCGGGGCAGGGGGTCGCGCTGGGCCGGTCCCACGAGGTAAACGTGCAGGCGGGATAGGCGCTGCAGCCGTAGAAGGTCCGCCCGCGCCGGGTGCGCCGGGCCACGATCTCCGCCCCGCAGCGCGGGCAGGCGACCCCGATGCCGACCGGCCGCGTGTACTTGCACTCGGGATAGCCGGAGCAGGCGATGAACTCGCCGAACCGGCCGCGCTTGCGCACCAGCGGTCGGCCGCACTGGGGGCAGGCCTCCCCGATCTCGACGTCGGGCACGTCCATGACCGGGATCCGGCTCTCGGCGCGCTGCAACGTCTTCTCGAACGGCTCGTAGAACGCACGCACCACCTGCAGCCAGTCGGCCCGGCCCTCTTCCACCCGGTCGAGGTCGCTCTCCATGCTCGCCGTGAAGTCCACGTCCACGATCTCGGGGAAGTGCTCGACCAGCAGGTCGGTGACCATGCGGCCCACCTCAGTGGGGACCAGACGCCGCTGGTGCGTGGTCACGTAGCCGCGCTTCTTGATAGTCTCGATGGTCGGCGCATACGTGCTGGGCCGCCCGATGCCGCGCTCTTCCAGGGCGCGGACCAGCGTGGCCTCGGTGTACCGGGGCGGCGGCTGGGTGAAGTGCTGCTCGGGCGTCACCTCGTCCAGGATCAGCGGGTCGCCGGTGGCCAGCGGCGGCAACCAGCCATCCCCTTCCTCCTGGCCGTTGTCCGCCACTTCGCGGTACAGGATGAGGTAGCCGGGGAACTTGATGCGGCTGCCGGTGGCGCGGAACAGGAACGGACCGCCGACGACGTCCACCGAAAGCGTGTCCAGCACCGCCGAGGCCATCTGGCTGGCCAGGAACCGCTCCCAGATCAGCCGGTAGAGGCGGTACTGGTCGGAGCGCAGGTAGGGCTTGATGCGATCGGGGGTGCGGGCCAGGCTGGTGGGCCGGATCGCCTCGTGGGCTTCCTGGGCGTCCCGGCGGGAGCGGTAGTGCCGTGGCCGCTCGGGCAGGTAGGTCTCGCCGAAGGTGCGCGCGATGAACTCGCGGGCCTCGTGCTGGGCGGACGGCGCCACCCGCACGGAGTCGGTCCGCATGTAGGTGATCAGTCCGACCGGACCCGCCTCGCCGACCTCCAGCCCCTCGTAGAGTTGTTGTGCCACCGCCATCGTGCGCGAGGCCGAGAAGCCCAGGCGCCGGTTGGCCTCCTGCTGCAGCGTGCTGGTCACAAACGGCGGGGCGGGATGGCGCGCCTGGTCCTTGCGCCGGACCTCGCCGACGGCATAGGCCTGTTGCCGCACGGCCAGGACCAGGGCGCGCGCCTCCGCCTCCGTGGCGATGACCGCGGCGCCCTCGTCCGACGGCGTGCCGTACCGCTGGCCGTCGCGGGAGGCCAGCCGCGCGACAAACGTCTGCCCGCCCTCGGTGCGGAAGAGGCCGGCAATCGACCAGTACTCCTTGGGGACGAAGGCTTCGATTTCGCGCTCGCGGTCCACGATCAGGCGCACGGCGACCGACTGCACGCGTCCGGCGGACAGCCCGCCCCGGATCTTGCGCCACAGCAGCGGGCTCAACTTGTAGCCGACGAGGCGGTCGAGGATCCGCCGCGCCTGCTGGGCCCAGACCAGGTTCTGGTCGATCTCGCGCGGATGCTTCAGGGCCCGCTGGACCGCTTCCTTGGTGACCTCGTGGAACTCGATGCGTCGGATCGTGGGGTTGACGGGCCGCAGGACCTCGGAGAGGTGCCAGGAGATGGCCTCGCCTTCCCGGTCGGGGTCGGTGGCCATGTAGACCGCCTGGGCCCGCTTGGCGGCGTCCTTGAGTTCCTTGAGGATGGGACCCTTCCCCTTGATAACGATGTACTTGGGCGCGAAGTTGTCCTCCACGTTCACGCCCAACTGGCTCTTGGGGAGATCCTTGACGTGGCCCATGGACGCCTTGACCTCGTAGGGCCTGGACAGCAGCCGGGACAGCGTCCGGGCCTTGGTCGGCGATTCCACGACCACCAGGGCCTTGGGCTGGCTCACACGTTCACCGCCTCACCCCTCGTGGGGTCTGCATGACCATCTGCCCGGGAAGCGTCCGGACCAGACCGCGGACCTCCAGCGTCGTGATCAGTGCCGCGATGCGCGGCGCCGGTAGCCCGCTCGCCTCGACCAGGTCGTCGACCTGACGCGGCCCGGCCTCCAGGAGGGCCAGCAGCCGGGCCTCGTCGCCCGGCGCGATGTCCACCGCCCGCG
Organism: Candidatus Fervidifonticultor octavus; assembly: GCA_031459655.1. GTDB lineage: Bacteria > Sysuimicrobiota > Sysuimicrobiia > Sysuimicrobiales > Humicultoraceae > Fervidifonticultor_A > Fervidifonticultor_A octavus_A. The sequence goes on from JAVKID010000040.1 coordinate 13,956, forward strand.
GTCGCGCGGTCTGCAGGCCCAGTTCGTGCACGATGTCCTCGACCCGTTCCACCACCCGCGCGCCCTCCCGCAGCAGCGCATGCGGCGCGCGGCTGCGCGGGCTGAAGATGCTGCCGGGCACGGCGAAGACCTCCCGGCCCTGGTCCAGCGCGTACTCCACGGTCACCAGGGCCCCGCTGTCCTCGGTCCCTTCGACGACCACCACCCCCAACGCCAGACCGCTGATCAGCCGGTTTCGGCGCGGGAAGTGGCCGGGCAGCGGCGGCGTCCCCGGTGAGAACTCGCTGACCAGCGCGCCCGACGCGGCCACGGCGGCGGCCAGCCGCCGGTGCTCGCGCGGGTAGACCACGTCGACCCCGCATCCGAGCACCCCCACCGTCCGGCCGCCGGCCTCGAGGGCGGCCTGATGCGCGGCCCCGTCGATGCCGCGCGCCAGGCCGCTCACGACGGTGACGCCGGCGAGCGCCAGATCGTAGGCCAGCCGCTCTGCGGCTGCCCGGCCGTAGGGCGTGGCGCGGCGCGACCCGACGATCGCCACCGCAGCCGCCTCATCGAGGCGCCCGCGCACGTAGAGCGCCGGAGGCGGGTCGGGGATTGCGCGCAACCGTGACGGATACGCGGGGTCGGCGAAGGCGATGACCGCCATCCCCTTCGCGCGCGCCGTGCCGACGACGGTGCCCGGATCCGCCGAACGCCATGCGGCCAGCACCTCATCGCGATCTGCCCGCGCGCCCAGCAGGCCGGGCAACATCTGCCAGACGGCTTCGGCCGACCCCGCCGCATCGAGCCACCGTCTGATGGTGCGCGGGCCCACGCCGGGCAGCAGCCCGAGTCCGACGCTCGCGGCAACCTCCGCCTCAGCGATCGTCCCACGGTCAGGCGGGGGAGCCGCGAAGTTCATCCTACACTCTAGCACAGGGTGTCAAGGGCCGGAGCCCGCGCGCGGTCGAGGACGCGGTATTGCAGGGCCTCGGCCACGTGGGCGCTTCCGACGGCCTCGGCGGCGTCGAGATCGGCGATGACGCGCGCCACGCGCAGCGTGCGCTCCATCGCGCGCGCGCCCAACCCCAGCCGATCACTGGCCGCGCGCAGGAAGGCCAGGGCCTCGGGCTCCACCAAACCCCATCGCGCCGGGCCGCGCGGCGCCCGCGCCAAGGCGCGGCCCTCGCGGACGGCTGCGCGAGCGCGCGCCGCGACCACGCGGGCCCTGACCGCCTGGGACGGTTCCCCGCCCGGGCCGGTCAGCACCTCGATCGCGGCGGGCCTCGGAACCTCCACGTGGAGGTCGATCCGGTCCAGCAACGGCCCCGACAGCCGGGCCAGATAGCGCTGCACCTGTGCGGGGGTGCACGTGCACTCCCGCCGCGGATCGCCGCGGAAGCCACACGGACAGGGGTTCATCGCGCCGATCAGCGCGAACCGCGCGGGATGGCGCACAGTCCCGGCGGCGCGTGCGACGCTGACCACCCCGTCTTCCAGCGGCTGGCGGAGCGCCTCGAGGGCATCGTGTCGGAACTCCGGCAACTCGTCCAGGAAGAGCACCCCGTGATGTGCCAGCGTCACCTCACCGGGTCGCGAGCCGGCTCCACCGCCGATGAGGGCGGAGGCCGTCGCGGTGTGGTGCGGCGCGCGAAAGGGCCGGCGCCACAGCAGCCCGCTGTAGGCGGGCAGCAGGCCGGCCACGCTGTAGATCGTGGTCACCTCCAGGGCCTCCGCGCGCTGAAGCGGCGGGAGGATCGTGGGCAGACGCCGGGCCAGCATGGTCTTGCCGACGCCCGGCGGGCCGACCAGCAGGAGGTTGAGCCCGCCCGCCGCGGCGATCTCCAGCGCACGGCGCGCCGCCGCCTGCCCGCGCACCTCCACGAGGTCTTCGGGAGCGGCCGGATCCGGTGGCGGCTGGCCGGCCGCGGCGCGCAGCGGCGCCAGTGGCCGGGAGCCCGCCAGGTGCTCCACGGCGGCCCGCAGGGTCGTGCATCCATACACGGGCACCTCCTCCACGACGGCGGCCTCGCGGGCATTGGGCTCGGGCACCATCAGGCCCCGTGCGCCGATGGCACCAGCCGCCTGCGCGACGGCGATGGTCCCTGGGGTGGGCCGCAGGCTGCCGTCCAGCGCCAGTTCGCCCAGCGCCAGGTAGCCCCTGACCACGTCGGGACGCAGCTGGCCGGTAGCGACCAGCACGGCCAGGGCGATCGGGAGGTCGAACGCCGGCCCTTCCTTGCGCCGGTCGCCGGGGGCCAGGTTCACCACGGTCCGGCGCGGGGGCATGGCGAAGTCGGAGTTGCGGATCGCAGCGCGGACGCGCTCGCGGGCCTCCTGCACGGCCGCATCGGGCAGGCCCACGATGGCAAACGACGGCAGGCCAGGCCCGATGTCGACTTCCACGGACACCGGCAGCGCCTCCAGGCCGACGAGGGTGGCGCTCAGAATAGAGGCAAGCATGACACCGGCGGCCACCTCCCGCCATGTCTATCGGCACCGTGCAGACGGGATTGGGGGGTCAGGCCTTCGGAGGATCCGCGGGCGGCCGCACTCGCGATGAGGGATCGGGCTGGGTCGAGGCCACCGGGACCGGGGCGGAGGCGGGCCGCGCCCGCTGCAGCACCACCACCACGGTCAGCAGGACGAGTCCGAACAGGTCTGTCTGCCATCCCGGTCTGATCAGTCCGAGCGCGGCGACGAGCAGGATCCCCCGCTCGAGCCAGGTCGCCGGCCTCAGGAAGTACCCGATGACCGCCGCCGCGAGCGCCATCGTGCCGATCGTCCCGGTCACCAGCGCCAGCAGCGTCTCGGGCCAGGGCCCCTGCCCGGCCAGCATGGGCGGGCCGTAGACGAACATGTACGGGATGATGAATCCCGCGATGGACAGCCGCGTCGCCTGGATCCCGGTGGGCCACATCGGCGCCCGCGCGATGCTGGCCGCCGCGAACGCCGCCAGGGCCACCGGCGGCGTCACCGCCGAGATGACCGCGAAGTAGAACAGGAACATGTGCGCGGCCAGCGGCGCGATCCCCAGTTTGATCAGCGCCGGCGCCAGCACGCTGGCCCCGATGGCGTAGGCAGCGGTGGTCGGCATCCCCATGCCCAGGACGATGGCGACGATCATGGTGGCGATCAGCGCCAGGATGAGGCGCGCGCCGGCCAGATCAATTAAAAGTTCAGAGAACTTTCCACCCAGCCCGGTCAGCGAGAGCACACCGACAATGATGCCCGCCGCGGCACAGGTGGCGCCGATCTCGATGGTGCGCTTGGCGCCCTCCTCCATGGCGGTGACGATCTTTGGAAGGTTCAGCCGCGTGTCGGCCCGCAGCCAGGACAGCACCACCGTGACCGCCAGCGCCGCCAGGGCGGCCCGAAAGGGCGATTCGAACCTGACCATCACCATGTAGAGCAGGACCACCAGCGGCATCAACAGGTAGCCGTGCTGCACCATGATCGCCCGGAACCGTGGCAACTGCTCCTTCGGCAGGCCGCGCAGGCCTGCCGAGGCCGCGTAGAAGTCGATCATCCAGTAGGCAGCCACGTAGTAGAGCAGCGCCGGGCCCAACGCGGCCACCGCAATCCTGGCGTAGGGGATGCCGATGATGTCGGCCATCAGGAACGCCGCGGCACCCATGACGGGCGGGACGATCTGGCCGCCGGTGCTGTTCATGGCCTCCACGCCGCCGGCGACGGTGGCGCGGAAGCCGGTGGCCTTCATCAGCGGGATGTTGACCACCCCGTCCACCATCACGTTGGCGACCGATGACCCGCTGGCCGTTCCGAACAGGGCGCTGGTGATGATGGACACCTTGGCGGGCCCGCCGCGCCTGCCGCCCGCCAGGCTCAGGCCGAGTTGGACGATGAACTTGCCGATCCCCGAGGCCTCGATGAAGGCGCCGAACAGGATGAACAGGTAGACGTACCGGGCGGAGACGCCCAGCGGGACTCCGTAGATCCCGTTATCGCTGAACAGGAATGAGATCAACGAGTTGAACGAAAATCCTTTGTGCGTCAGCAGCCCCGGGAGCCACGGTCCGACAAAGACGTAGAGGACAAACACCGCGCAGACGATGGGCAACACCAGCCCGGTGGACCGGCGCACGCCCTCGATGGTCACGACGACCAGCAGCGTGCCGACGATGACATCCTCCCGCGTGGGGAAGACGCCAGCCCGGCCGGTCAGCTCCTTGAAGTACGCGAACACGTAGACGACCACCACCAGGGTCGCTACGATCAGCGCCCAGTCCGCCATCGTCACCTGGGTGGACCCGCGACGGCCGGGGATCAACAGGAACGCCATGACGAGCACGAAGGTGAGGTGCACGGCGTAGAGCTTCTGGGGATCGGTGACGATGCCGAAGAACCCGCCGAGCTGCAGGATGTGGTAGGCGGCCATCGCCACGCCCAGCGCCTGGATCAGCAAGGCGAGAACACCCCGGAGATGCCGGGTTCGGATCTCCGAGGTGTCCCCGACCTGCTGGATGTCGACGGGGAGCCCGGCGGTGGGATCTGCCACTGATCAACCCGCGGGCGCGCCAGCGCCGGCTTCAGGTCCGGCGGATCGGCCCGTCGTCAACTCCGTTTCATCTCCGGCGGGATCTGGTCATCGGTCAGCCTCACCCCTTGCTCGCGGAAATACTTCACGGCGCCGGGGTGCAGCGGCAGCCGGGTGTAGAAGACGTTGACCGGCAGCGTTTCGTTGGAGGTCGGATGGACGGTGGCCAGGAAGTCGCGGTTGGCGAAGATGGTCTTCACCAGTTCGTAGACGAAGTCCTCCGGCATGTCCTTGTGCACGACCGCGGCGTTCCACATCTGGACGGTGTGGATCACCTCGTCCTGGCCGCGGTAGACGCCGGCCCGGATCGCCGCGCGGGCGAGATAGGGGTAGCGGCTGGTCAGGGTTTCGATCTGGTCCTTGGTGAACCCGAAGAATCGGGTCGGGCGGGTGAGGGACGCCTCCACCCACGCGGGCACGGGGATGCCGATGACGCCGAAGTTGGCGTCCACCACACCGTCCCGCATGGCGGTGGCCCCGTCGGCGAAGCCCAGATAGACGACCCGCCGTGGCCTGACGTTGAACAACTCCAGCACCCGGTCGCCCACGAACTCCGCCGAGCCGCCCCGCGGGCCCAGGCTGACCACGCGGCCGGTCAGGTCGGCCACCGAGCGGATGGGCGAGTCGGCGTTGACCATCCAGTGGGCGTAGGAGGTGTACATGGGGAACGCGATGCGGATCATGTCCAGCCTCCTGCCCCGGAACTCCCCGATCCCGTTGAACGCCTCGTACGCCGGGCCCATGGTCGTCATGCCCAACTCAATTTCCTTCGTCGCGACCAGCTGCACGTTCTGGACCGGACCGCCGGTCACCCGGTTCGTGGCCGCCAGCCCCATCTTCTCCCCGATGACCCGGGCATAGCCCCCCGCCACGACGAAGTAGACGCCGCCGATGGACGCGGAGCCGATCGTCACGCTCCTGGGCCACCCTGGCCTGGGCTGGGCCTGGGCCGCGGTCCCGGCCAGCGCCAGCGCGAGCGCTGCGAAAACCATCAATGGGCGATGAACCTTCATTGGACCTCCCTCCCAGCGGCTCTGGGTTCCCGCACCTGACCACCCCCCACCACGGTACCACATTCGGGTGGCCCAGGGCGAAATCCTACGGTGGCGGCGCTCGCGCCAAGCCTACCACGTGTCAGGCGCGGAGGAATCGGGCGGGCGCTGGATTCCCCCGGGGCGGTGTCACCCGTGGGGAACCTGCGCAAATCAGGCGCCCGCCCTATCGCCCGCCCGCGCCCGGTCAGCCAAGATGGTGGTTAGCGTCACCGGGAGGGATCGCAGACTGATGGAGGATTGTGCAGACTTGCACAGAATCTAGGACGGAGTCCGATGGCAAGGGAACGGAGCGGACGGTGGCTGTCGCTGGGCGAGGCGGCCGCGTGGCTGGGGGTCGATGAGGCCACGCTGCGCCACTGGGCCGACACGGGCCGGGTCAGGACCTTCCGGACGCCAGGGGGACACCGCCGGTTCCTCGAAGACGACCTGCACTCCCTGATCGCGCGGGAGATCCCCAGGGTCGACGACCTGGGCCATCTGGTGGAGCGGCGCAGCGCCAGGGTGCTGGCGGGTTCGCCGGCGAGGCCGCTGGAGACCCGAGCCTGGTTCGCCTCCCTGGACGAGACTCTACGCGCCCGGGCCCGCGCCTACGGGCGACAGGTGTTCGGAGAGGTGGTCAGGTACGTTGCCGAGCCGGCGGCGCGCAGGGAGATCAGGGAACGTGTCCTGGCGGCGGGCCGGCAGTACGGAATCGACCTCCGCGACGCCGGCGTCACCCCCGCCGAGGCCGCGGAGGCGTTCGGTCACTTCCGGAACCTGGTCCTGAAGCTCGTCACCGAACCCCGCGGCCGGGGCGGCATGCTGGACGAGGAGCAGATCCGCACGCTGCTGGAGGTCAGCGGGGTGCTCGACGCCATCTTTGCCGCCATCCTCCGGGCCTGGGACCGTCAGGAACGGACAGCACACGGGACCCCGGCGCCTGCGGGACCGGGGGCGACCGTGCCGTGATCGTCCGCGTCGGCACCCGCGGCAGCGCGCTGGCGCTGGCCCAGACGGCGCAGGTCACCTCGCTGCTGGCACGCCATGGCCTCACCTGCGAGGTCGTGCCCATCCGGACCCTCGGAGACCGCCACCCCGACCGGCCGGCCGCGTCGCTGGGGGCGGGCGCCTTCGTGAAAGACCTGGAGGCCGCGCTGTTGGAAGGGCGGATCGACCTGGCGGTCCACAGCGCGAAGGACCTGCCCGGCGGGACCCCCGGCGACCTGGTGCTGGCGGCCTTCCTGCCCCGTGAGGATCCGCGGGATGCCCTAGTGACGCGCGACGGGCGGGGGCTGGCGGCGCTGCCTCCCGGCGCCCTGGTCGGGACCGACAGTCCGCGCCGGCGCGCGTTCCTGCTGGCGGCGCGGCCAGACCTCGGGGTGCGCGGCATCCGCGGCAACGTCGACACGCGCCTGCGGAAGCTGTCTGCCGGCGAGGTCGATGCCCTGGTCCTGGCCGCGGCCGGACTCGCGCGCCTGGGCCAGGCCGGGCGCGTCGCCGAGGTCCTCGACCCCGCGGTCATGCTCCCCGCGGTGGGCCAGGGCGCCGTGGTGATCCAGGCCCGCGCCGACGCCGCGGCCCTGCGCGAGCACCTGGCCGCCATAGACCACGCGCCGACGCGGTCGGCCGTCGCGGCCGAACGGGCCTTGCTGGCCGCGCTCGGCGGTGGGTGCCAACGGCCAATCGCGGCGCTGGCCACCGTCTCGGGCCCCCGGCTCCTGCTCGACGGCGCGGTGCTCGACCGCGACGGGACGGCGATGGTCCGCGACACCCTCGAAGGCCCCGCCTCCCGGCCGGCCGAGGTGGGCGCGGACCTGGCTGCCCGCCTGCGCGCGACCGGCGCGCAGCGTCTGCTGGTTGAGGTCGCCCCATGAGTCCCGGGATCCGACGACACGAGGAGCGGCGCGCCGGGCCCCGTCCGCTGGCCGGGCGCCGGATCCTGGTGACCAGGCCCGGCCATCAGAACCGGATGCTGTGTGGGCGGCTGCGGCGCCTGGGCGCGCAGGCCTTCGCCGTCCCGTCCATCGCCATCGAACCGCCGCGTCCCGGCGGTCCCCTGGACGACGCCCTGCGGCGCATCGCCCGCTACGATTGGGTGATCGTGACCAGCGCGAACGGCGCGCGCGCCGTCGTGGAGCGGGCGCGCGCCCTTCGCATGGATCTTGCCTCGATCCGCACCGTCCGGTGGGCGGCCGTCGGCCCGGCGACAGCCCGGACTCTGCGCGCGGCCGGCATCGTGGTCGCGGCGATGCCTATGCGCTTTGTCACCGAGGCCATCCCGCAAGCGCTGCGGGACGTGGCGGGCGCCCGGGTCCTGTTGCCCCGAACGGATGCCGCCCCTCCAGCGCTGGCCCAGATGTTGCGCCAGCGGGGTGCCGTCGTGGAGGAGGTCGCCGCCTACCGCACCGTGCTGGCCCCGGCTGCGTCGCGCGCCAGGGCGCGGCGACTTATCGCGGGGCGCCGCGTCGACACCGTGATCTTCACCAGCGCCTCGACGGTTCGCGGCCTGATGCGGCTGCTCGGCCCCGAGCGCAGGGCGCTGGGCGCGCTGGAGATTGCCTGCATCGGCCCGGTGACAGCCGCGGCCGTCGTCGAAGAAGGCTTTGCGCCGACGGTGGTCGCCACCGAACACACCACGCAGGGCCTGCTCGATGCCCTGGTGTCGCATGCCCGCCGGACACAGAGAGGAGCCCACGATGCCCGAGATCGCGCTGCGCGGTAAGCTGGTCCGCCGACCGAGGCGGCTGCGCCGGACCGAGGCCCTGCGGACCCTGGTGCGGGAGACGCGGCTACACCCGTCGGGGTTCGTCGCGCCGCTGTTCGTGCGCGCGGGGCGGGGCGTGCGAGAGCCCATCCAGTCGCTGCCCGGCCAGGTGCGGGTCTCGCCCGACGAACTCAACCGGGAGGTCGAGCAGCTGCTCGCCCTGGGCGTGGGCGCGGTGCTGCTGTTCGGCATCCCCGACCACAAAGATCCCGAGGCGGCCGGGGCCTATGCCGAGGACGGCGTCGTGCAGCAGGCGGTGCGGGAACTGCGGCGGCGGCATCCCTCCCTGGTCATCATGACCGACGTCTGCCTGTGCGGGTACACCGACCACGGCCACTGCGGCGTCGTGGTCGGCGGCGAGGTGGACAACGACGCCACCCTGGAACTGCTGGCGCGCACCGCCGTCTCGCATGCGGCCGCCGGCGCGGACTTCGTGGCGCCGAGCGCCATGATGGACGGACAGGTCGGCGCCATCCGCGAGGCGCTGGACGCGGCGGGGTGGACTGATGTGGCCGTGATGGCCTACGCGGCCAAGCACGCCTCGGCCTTCTACGGCCCGTTCCGCGAAGCCGCCGCCTCCGCCCCGCAGTTCGGCGACCGCCGCTCCTACCAGATGGACCCGGCGAACGTGCGCGAGGCGCTGCGCGAGATCGCGCTGGACGTCGAGGAAGGGGCGGATGTGGTCATGGTCAAGCCCGCGCTCGCCTACCTGGATGTCATCCGGGCCGCGCGCGAGGCCACCATGCTGCCGCTGGCCGCCTACTGGGTGAGTGGGGAGTACGCGATGCTCAAGGCGGCGGCCGCTCAGGGGTGGCTGGATGAGCGGCGCGCCACCCTGGAGGTCCTCACGGCGATCCGGCGGGCGGGCGCCGACATCATCATCACCTACGCGGCATCCGATGCGGCGCGATGGCTGGGCGAGGAGGAGGTCTGATGGACGAGCCGTGGCGGTGCGTGCACGTGCTGGCCCTCAAAGTCGATCCCGCGTGGCGGCGGCTGCCCGACGACGCGCGGGCAGGGGACGCAGCCGCGTTCGGGCAGGCCGCCTCCCGGGCCGCGGAGCGGGTAAAGACCTACACCTACTCCATGGTGGGGCTGCGGGCCGATGTGGACCTGCTGCTCTGGCGGCTGGGCCCGTCCGCGGAGGCGCTGGAGGAGACCGCGGCGGGCCTGCTGGCCGCGGGGGTCGGGCGGTTCATGACGGTCGCCCACGCGATGCTGGGCCTGGTCAGGCCGTCCGCCTACGTGAAGAAGCCCACGGTGCAGGAACAGGCGATGTTCGTCGGCGAGCGCTGCCGCTACCTCATCGTCTATCCCTTCGTCAAGACCACCGAGTGGTATCTGCTGGACCGCGAGGCCCGGCAGCAGATGATGAACGAGCACATCAAGGTCGGCCACCAGTTCCCGATGGTCAGGCAGCTGTTGGCGTACTCCTTCGGGCTGGACGACCAGGAGTTCATCGTCGCCTACGAGACCGACGACCTGGAGGCCTTCCAGGACCTGGTGCACGCGTTGCGGGCCACCCAGGCCCGGCGCTACACGCTGCGCGACACCCCCATCCTGACCGGGATCCACCGTCCGCTGCGCACGATTCTGGCGCTGCTGGGCGCGCCGGTCGCCGCGGAGGTGCGGTCATGAGCCAGGCCCCCGGGGTCCCGTCGGCAGTCCCCGCGAGGCCGGCACCCCGGCCGGCACCGTCCTACGAGGCGGTGCGCGCCGTCCAGACTGGGTACGTCTACGACCGTGCGCCCATGCTGATCTACTGGGAACTGACGCGGGCGTGCGACCTGGCCTGCCGGCACTGCCGGGCCGAGGCGGTGGTCGACCGTGATCCCGACGAACTCACGACCCTGGAGGCCGTCGGCGTCCTGCGGCAGGTGCTCGACTTCGGCGCCCCGCTGCCGCACGTGGTCTTGACCGGCGGCGATCCGCTCAAGCGTCCCGACCTCTACGACCTGCTCCTGGAGGCCGCGCACCTGGGCATCGGCGTCTCGCTGGCGCCGTCGGGCACCACCCTGCTGACCCGCGAGGCGATCCTCCAAATGCGCGATGCGGGCATCCAGAGCATGTCCCTGTCGCTGGACGGCTCTTCGGCAGCGCGGCACGACGCCTTCCGCGGGGTCTTGGGCTGCTTCGAGACGACGATGCGCGCGGCGGGCTGGGCCATCGAGGCCGGCATCCCGCTGCAGATCAACACCCTCGTCACCGACGAGACGGCCGCCGACCTCCCAGCGATCTACGACCTGCTCACCGGGATGCGCATCGAGCGGTGGAGCCTGTTCTTCCTGATCGCGGTGGGGCGCGGCGTCGCGCTGCGCGAGCTGGCGCCCGAGGCCGCCGAGCGCCTGATGGGCTGGCTCTACGACCTGATGGGCAGCGCGCCGTTTGCCATCAAGACCACCGAGGCGCCGTCCTTCCGCCGCGTCGCCCTCCAGAAGATGCGCGCGGCCGGGTGGGACGGCGAGCGGATCCGACGCAGCAGCATCGGGCGGGGCTTCGGCATCCGCGACGGCAACGGCATCCTGTTCATCTCGCGCACCGGCGAGGTCACCCCCTCGGGCTTCCTGCCCCTGGCGGCCGGCAACGTCCGGCGGAAGCCCCTGGTGGACCTCTATCGGTCCAGCGCGCTCTTCACCTCGCTGCGGGACCCCTCCCGCTTCCAGGACCGCTGCGGTCGGTGCGAGTACCGGATGATCTGCGGCGGATCGCGCGCGCGGGCGTTTGCGCACACGGGCAACGTCTTGGCGAGCGACCCGCTGTGCCCGTACGTCCCGGCATGACCGACCGGTTCCTGCGCGCCTGCCGGCGCGAGCCGACCGACTGCACGCCTGTGTGGTTCATGCGCCAGGCCGGCCGCTCCCAGCCCGAGTACCGGGCGCTGCGCGAGCGCTACGCCCTGCTGGACATCTGTCGGACGCCTGAACTGTGCGCGCAGGTCACGCTGCGGCCTGTGGCGCAGTTGGGCGTGGACGCGGCCATCCTCTTCGCCGACATCGCGCTGCCCCTGGCCGGGCTGGGCGTGGCGTTCGATCTGGTGGAGGGGCAGGGCCCGGTCATCAGCCATCCCATCCGCCGCGACGCCGATGTGGCGGCCCTGCGCCCGTTCGAGCCCGAGCGCGACGTGCCCTACGTCCTGGAGGCGATCCGCCTGGTCCGGGGCGCATCGCCTGTCCCGCTCATCGGGTTCGCGGGCGCGCCGTTCACCCTCGCGAGCTACCTGATCGAGGGTCGGGGCTCGCGCGACTGCCTGCTGACCAGGCGGACGCTGCTGGAAGCCCCGGCGCTGTGGGACCGGCTGATGGCCCACCTGACCGACGCGACGCTCGCCTACCTGCGGGCGCAGGTGGCCGCCGGGGTCCAGGCGGTGCAGGTGTTCGATTCGTGGGTCGGGGCCCTGGCCCCGTCCGACTACGAGCGGGCGGTCCTGCCCCACATGCGCCGGCTCTTCGACGGCCTGAGGGAGCTTGGGGTCCCCACGATCCACTTCGGCACCGGCACCGCCGGGCTGCTGCGGCTGATGGCGCAGGCCGGCGGCGACGTCATCGGCGTGGACTGGCGCATCCGGCTCGACGACGCCTGGGCGCAGATCGGCGAGGCCGGCATCCAGGGCAACCTGGACCCGGCGGCGCTGCTGGCGCCCTTCGAGGTCGTCGAGCGGGCGGCGCGGGATATCCTGGCGCAGGCCGGCGGGCGCCGAGGCCACATCTTCAACCTGGGCCACGGGGTGCTCCCCGAGACCCCGGTGGATCACCTGCGGCGCCTCACCGACCTGGTCCACCACGCCACGTTGGCATCGCGCGTAGCCGGGCCGAGCGGACGATGATCGGCGTCCTATTGATGGCCTACGGCAGCCCTGCGGGCCCGGAGGACCTGGAGGCGTACTACACGCACATCCGCGGCGGACGGCGGCCGTCGCCTGAGATGCTGGCAGACCTGGCCGCGCGCTACCGCGCCATCGGCGGACGGTCGCCGCTGCTGGACGTCACCCAGCGTCAGGCCGAAGGTCTGCAGGCGCGGCTGGACCGCGAGGCGCCGGGCCGCTACCGGGTCTACATTGGGATGAAGCACTCCCCGCCGTTCATCGCCGAGGTCATCGCCGCCATGGCCGCCGACGGCCTCCGGGAGGGTGTTGGCCTGGCGCTGGCGCCCCACTACTCGCGCATGAGCATCGGGACGTACATCGGCACCGCCGAGGCCGCGCGGAGGCGCCTGACGCCGCCGCTGGCCATGCGCTACGTCCAGCGGTGGGGCGAGCACCCGCGCCTCATCGACGCGCTGGCCGACCGCCTGCAGGCCGCCATGGCGACGCTGCCCGACGACGAGCGCACTGAGACGCCGGTCATCTTCACCGCCCACAGTCTGCCGGAGAAGATCCTGGCCTGGGGTGATCCCTATCCGGAGGAACTGCGCCGGACCGCGGAGGCGGTCGCGGCCCGCGCCGGCATCCGGCGGTGGGTCTTCGCTTACCAGAGCGCGGGCCGCTCGGCAGACCCGTGGCTGGGCCCCGACGTGGCCGAGGCGATCCGGCGCCTGCACGGGTCGGGCGCGCGCTCGGTGGCGGTCTGCACGGTGGGCTTCATCGCCGACCACCTGGAAGTCCTCTACGATCTCGACATCGAGGCGAAGGGCCTGGCCGGGTCGCTGGGCCTGCGGTTCGTGCGCGCCGGATCGCTCAACGATCACCCGCTGTTGATCGAGGCCCTCTCAGACCTGGTCCAGCACCATGCCGTCGAGCCGCCCGCGGATGCAGTCGCAGCGCATTGAGGGCCGCCCGGGCGCACAGCCGCGCCCGCGGCGCACGGCGGGGAGCGCGACGTGAGCGGGCATCTGGTCATCATCGGCGGC
>JAVKID010000041.1:0-26249 GCA_031459655.1 Candidatus Fervidifonticultor octavus
AAGTACACGACCTCTTCCGGCAGGCACTCCAGGAGGCTGGATTGGAGGACGTGCACTCTGAGGTGTGGATGACCGCCGAGCCCTCCTATACCAGCCCGGATGCTGAGATTGTTCGCCTGACACAGGCGAACGCGGAAGCGGTAACAGGGAGTTGCCCGCGGCTGCAGATGGCGTATGGGGGGACGGATTGTCGGTTCTTCCGCTACCGCGGCGTTTCCGCGGCAATTTATGGGCCGCGGGTCTACAATATGGGCGCACCGAACGAGATGATCACTGTGGACGACTTCTTCACGGTCCTCAAGGTTCACGCAGGAACGATCCTTGAATATCTGGGCGCGGGAGATTCATGAGGAGCTTATTATACGAAGGGACGGGACTCTTTGAGTTCGGGGCTTCCGCACGTTCTGAGTGCGGATGGGCACGCCTGGGGATTAAACACCGTAGGAAGGGGGAGGTAAGATGAGGAAATCGGTACACCGAGACGCGTGGAGGAGAGCGGCCTTCCTACTGATCCTCGCCCTAGCAACAAGCCTCGTAGTGGGCCGCGCGGCCGCCCAGGGACCAAGGCGCGGGGGCGAGCTGATCGTCGGCACGCAGGCTGATGTGGCTACGCTCGATCCTCACTACACAGGCGACGTTCCCTCAGGCATGGTGCAGCTGCACATGTACGAGACGCTCATCGCACTTGACCGGAACAACCGTTATGCCCCCGGGCTGGCCGAGTCGTGGTTTTGGGCACGTGATGGTCTGAGCCTGACGATTCGGCTACGCCAGGGCGTGACCTTCCATGACGGAGTGCCGTTTGATGCTGCAGCAGTAAAAGCGAACCTTGACCGCATGATGGACCCTGAGGCCCGGACGCTTGCCCGTAGCCTCTTCGCCACCGTCGATCGTGTGGATACGCCGGATAGCCGCACCGTGGTACTTCGTCTTAAGGAGCCCACAGGTGCGCTGATCGCCAACCTGGCCAGCAACCGCGCGGCCATGGTGAGCCCGGATGCCATACGGAGATTTGGACGGGATCTGTCCCGCAATGTAGTGGGAACGGGCCCCTTTGTGCTGGAGGAGTGGCGTCCTAAGGAGCGTATTGTTGTTCGAGCCAATGACAAGTACTGGGGTGGTCGGCCCAATCTTGATCGGATCATATTCCGCCCGGCTCCCAATACCGCGGCGCGCATCGCTATGCTGGAAGCAGGCGACGCCCATGTTGTCGCGCCGATCACTCCCCAGGATGTAGACCGCCTTCGCCGTAACCCGAACCTGGACGTGATCACCGTTTTTGGCGGCGATAACATGCACATGCCTCTCGTCACCCTTCACGCACCGCTGAGGGACAAGCGCGTTCGGCAAGCGCTGAACTATGCGGTTGACAAGGAGGCGATAGCGAGGGTTATCTTTAGGGGTTTCGCCAAACCGCTTACCGATTCTCCGCTAGCGCCTGCAACTTGGGGCTACCAGGACGTGGGTAACTTCTACCCGTTCGATCGCCCGAAAGCTCGACAGCTTATGCAAGAGGCAGGGTACGACAAGGGTTTTAGGATGACGATCATTGCACCCGATGGCCGGTACATCAACGACCGACAGGTGGCTGAGGCCGTGGCCAGCTACCTGAAATCCTTGGGAATTGAGGTGGACTTGCAGATTTACGAGTGGGGCACCTATGTGGGCAAGCTGTTAAGCGCTCGGACAGACCCCCTTCCGGATTTCTGGGCGGCGCTGATCACTTTTGCCGTGGGCACGATGGATGCAGATCAGGGCATGGTCATTTTTCGGGGTGACAATTGGCCGCCGAATGGTTTTAACTTTGCCTTTTACCGCAATCCGCAGGTGGACGCCCTCTTGGCGAGGGGCCGGTCCGCGGTTGAGCCGCGCGACCGCCTGGCTGCCTACCGCGAGGCGCAACGACTAGTGATGGAAGACGCGCCTGCGATCTTTCTAGTCGCCTACCAATACATGGGGGCTGTTAACAAGAAAGTGAAGGGCGTATGGCTGATGCCGATCGGGGCGGTCATGGCCAAGGGGGCATGGCTCGAATAGGCGACTGCTTGGCCGTCTAGCGCGAAGATTGGGTAGTCTGGCACGCGCTTCTTGCGGTCGAGTTGAACCATTAGATTGGTGGCCAGCCGGTTGGCCGTGGTCGATAAAAGGTAACTGCGGTGCGACGCTATCTGGTCCGGCGACTCCTATTGCTGGTCCCAGTCGTATTTGGGATTCTTATCGTCGTTTTTGTGTTGATGCGGGTTGTCCCTGGTGATCCAGTGCGGCTGATGGCAGGGTTCGACGCCGATGAATCTACTGTGCGAATGCTGCGCCACGAGCTTGGTCTTGACAGGCCGCTTCCGATCCAATTCGGGTATTATGTGGCCCAACTGGTCCGAGGCGACCTGGGAATTTCCCTGCGGAGCCGTCGGCCCGTTAAGGAGGAGATCCGGGATCGTTTCCGCAACACGCTGATCCTAGCGTTGTCTAGTACCACTCTGGCGGTGGCCGTCGGCGCCGCAATCGGCGTCACCGCTGCCTACTATCATCGATCGTTGGTTGACTACTTGAGCATGGCTACGGCGGTCCTGGGAGTCTCCGTCCCTTCCTACTTCCTCGGTATCTTGCTGATTTTGCTTTTCTCGGTTGTACTTGACTGGTTGCCCGCCGGGGGAATCGGTGGGCTCCGCGCTCTCGTGCTCCCGGCGCTGACGCTGGCCGCTTCTTCCAGCTCGATCATTGCCCGGATGACCCGCTCCTCGGTGCTTGAAGCCCTCACAGCCGGCTATGTACGAACGGCCCGGGCCAAAGGCCTGCACGAACGGCTGGTGGTGGGTCGTCATGCGCTGCCTAACGCGCTGATTCCCCTCGTCACGATCCTAGGTCTTGAATTCGGGTTTATCCTAGGCGGCGCCATTCTTGTCGAAACGGTTTTTAGCTATCCGGGGGTCGGCTGGATGATGGTCGAAGCGATTGGCACGAGAGACTTTCCCATCGTGCAAGGCGGTGTGCTGGTTATCGCGCTGGCTTTCGTGCTCATTAATCTGCTCGTGGATGTCCTCTATGCGGTTTTCGATCCGAGAGTTTCTTATTGATTCCCGGTGATGCGTCATCGCGCCGGCGGTCTGCGCTGGCCACGTCACCTTCGCATCAGGTCGTGCGGGAGGATCGCTGACCCTGAGGGACCGGGTACCGATGCAGCCGTGACACTGGGACCATCCAGGGAGGCCCATTTGAAGGGTTCTGCCTCAGTGGTGTCTGTTAGCCCCCACCGCTCCAGCCGCCGGGGCCTACTGCGCCTCCTGTCGCGGCACCATGGCGGTTTGCTTGGGCTGACGATCATCATCGTCTTTGTGTTGGCAGCCCTGATGGCCCCCTGGCTTGCCAGTTTTCCAGCAGACGAGCAGGACCTTGGCCGGGCCTTGCGGCCGCCGGGCTGGCCCCATCTCTTTGGCACAGACGAACTCGGCCGTGATATCTTCAGTCGAGTTCTCGTCGGTGCACGGATCTCTCTGGGCTTCGCCGTCATCATCGTCCTGATGGCCTCAACGACGGGCCTGACGCTCGGCATGCTAGCTGGGTTCTACGGAGGACTGCTAGACGAGGTCGTGATGCGGATCGTTGATATCTTGTTGGCGTTTCCGGGCTTTCTGCTTGCCATCGCCATTGTGAGCGTGCTCGGCGGAGGAAGGTTAGCAAACGTGGCGATTGCGCTGGCCATCTACATTGTGCCCGGGTTTGCCCGCCTGACACGCGCGGCGGTCCTAGCGGAGCGCAATCGCGAGTACGTCGAAGCGGCGCGCGCCTTGGGTGCCCGTGACGGGGCGATTATGCGTGGACATATCCTGCCCAACGTTCTTAGCCCGCTACTGGTACAGGCGTCCCTGCGCATGGGTACGGTGATTTTGCTCTTATCGGGATTTGGTTTCCTCGGGCTTGGGCCAAAGCCGCCCACGCCGGAGTGGGGCCTCATGCTGGCCACGGGGGACGATTACCTGCGTACTGCACCCTATCTCGCGCTTTTCCCTGGTGTCGCCATCATGCTGGCGGTACTGGGGTTCAACTTGGTCGGCGATGCTTTACGAGACGCCCTGGACCCGCATTTACGGAACCTCTAGGATAATCTGGTGGATAGTCTAGCCACAGAGGCGGAGGAAACTTGCATGGGTCTTGCGCCCCAGCGAACCCCGCCGAACCGACTCCTGATCCACGACTGCGAAGTGGTCGTGACCATGGACGACCGGGGGACCGAGATCCCCGGCGGGTCCCTCCTGGTTGAGGACGGGGTCATCACCTGGGTCGGGGCGGGCCCGCCGCCGGCCGCCCACCAGGCAGTGCAGCGCCTCGACGGCCGGGGGACCGTGGCCCTCCCCGGGCTCGTCAACGCCCACCACCACCTCTATCAGACCCTGACCCGGGCGTGCGCCCAGGATCAGGGGCTCTTCGGGTGGTTGCGCGCGCTCTACCCCCTCTGGGCGGGGGTGGACGAAGAGTGGGTCTTTGCCGCGGCGCGGGTCGGGCTGGCCGAACTGGCGCTGTCGGGATGCGCGACGACGACCGATCACCACTACATCTTCCCGAAGGCCGGCGACGGGCTGGACCTGCTCGAGGCGGAGATCGCCGCGGCGCGCGAGGTCGGCCTGCGCTTCCATCCCTGCCGCGGGTCGATGGACCTCGGCGCGTCGTCGGGCGGCCTGCCGCCCGACGACCTCGTGCAGGACACCGAGGCGATCCTGACGCAGACCGAGACCGCCGTGCGCCGCTTCCACGATCCCGCCCCCGGGTCCATGCTGCGGCTGGCCGTCGCGCCCTGCTCGCCGTTCTCGGTCACCGACCGGCTGATGCGGGAATCCGCCCGGCTGGCCCGTCGGCTCGGCGTCCGGCTCCACACCCACATCGCCGAGACGCGGGACGAAGAGGCCTACTGCCGGGCGCACTATGGGAAGGCGCCGCTGGAGGTGCTGGACGACCTGGGGTGGATCGGGCCGGACGTCTGGCTGGCCCACTGCGTCCACCTTGACGACCGCGCCATCCGCCGCATCGCCGAGGCCGCCGCCGGCGTCGCCTGGTGCCCGACGTCGAACCTCCGCCTGGGCTCGGGGATCGCGCCGGTACGCGCGCTGCTGGACGCCGGCGCCCGGGTCGGCCTGGGCGTGGACGGTTCCGCCTCCAACGACAGCGGCCACCTGCTGGCGGAGGCCCGGACGGGCCTGCTGGTGGCGCGCGCGCGCGGCTCGGAGGCCATGAGCGCGCGCGAGGCGCTGCAAATCGCCACCCGCGGTGGGGCGGCCTGCCTGGGCCGGGACGACATCGGATCGCTGGAGGTCGGGAAGCGCGCCGACGTCGCCCTCTTCGGCGTCGACGGCCTCGAGCACGTGGGCGCGGGGGCCGACCCGGTGGCCGCGCTGGTCTTCTGCGCGCCGCAGCGCGTGCGGCACCTCCTGGTCGAGGGACGCGCGGTGGTGCACCAGGGCCGGCTGGTCGGTGCCGACGAAGAGGCCATCGAGGCGGAAGGCCGCCGGGTGGCCGCCCGGATTGCCCGGCGCGCGGCGGTCCGGGACACGCGCCCCGCGGTCGGGTGAGGATCGCGCCATGAGCACGCGGACCCTGACGAAGACACGCGGCGGCGTCGGCGAACGCGTCCACCGGATCGACGGTGTGCCCAAGGTCAAAGGCCAGTTCCTCTTCGGCAGCGACCTGTGGGCCGAGGAGATGCTCTGGGGCCACACCCTGCGCAGCCCCCACCCCCACGCCCGGATCCGCTCGATCGACATCTCGAAGGCGCTGGCCACCCCGGGCGTGCACTGCGTGCTCACCGCCGCCGACGTGCCCGGCCGCAAGACCTTCGGCCTGGAATTTGCCGACCAGCCGGTGCTGGCCTACGACCGCGTGCGCTTCGCCGGCGAACCGGTGGCGATCCTGGCGGCCGTTGACCCCGAGACCGCCCGCCAGGCCGCGGCGAAGATCGTTGTGGACTATGAGGTCCTGCCGGCGGTCACGGACATGGCGGAGGCGCTCCGTCCCGATGCGCCCAAGATCCACGACTTCGGCAACGTCCTACGCCACGTCCGGATCGAGCACGGAGACCCGACGGCCTCCGCCGACGTGTGGGTCGAGGGCTACTACGAAACCGGGATGCAGGACCAGGCGTTCCTGGGACCCGAGTCGGGATTGGCCGTCCCCGCACCGGACGGCGGCGTCGACCTCTATGTGGCCACCCAGTGGCTGCACGTGGACCGCGAACAGATGGCCCCCTGCCTGAACCTGCCGCCCGAGAAGGTGCGGCTCTACCTGGCCGGCGTCGGCGGGGCGTTTGGCGCCCGGGAGGACGTCAGCATGCACATCTACGCCTGCATGCTGGCGCTGCGCACCGGCAAGCCGGTGAAGATGGTCTACAGCCGCGAGGAGTCGTTCTTCGGGCACGTCCACCGGCACCCGTCGCGGATCTGGATGCGCCACGGCGCCGCCCGCGACGGCCGGCTGGTCAACGTCTACGCCCGCATCCTGCTGGACGGCGGGGCCTATGCGTCGTCGGGCGCGGCGGTGCTGGGCAACGCCGCCACCTTCGCCACCGGGCCCTACGAGGTCCCCAACGCCCTCATCGAGGCGACGCGCGTCTACACCAACAACCCGCCCTGCGGCGCCATGCGCGGCTTCGGCGCGCCCCAGGTCTGCTTCGCCTACGAATCGCAGATGGACAAACTGGCCAGGGCGCTGGGGATGGACCCAATCGAGTTGCGGCTCCGCAACGCCGTCGGACCGGGTTCGGTCCTGCCCACCGGCCAGGTGATCCGGGGCAGCGCGCCGGTGCGCGAGGTGATCCGGCGCTGCGCGGAGATCCCGATGCCCCCACGGGAGGGCGACCGTCACCCGCTCTCGCTGCCCGGGGGAGCCGGCAACGTCTCGCGCGGCGAGGGCATCCGCCGGGGGGTGGGATTCGCCGTCGGCTACAAGAACATCGCCTACAGCGGCGGGTTCGACGACTCGGCGGAGGCGCGCGTCCGGCTCTTCGCCGGCCCGTCGGGCCCGGTGGTGGAGATCCACACCGCGGCCGCCGAAGTCGGCCAGGGTCTGCACACGGTTCTGGCTCAGATCGCGCGGACGGAACTGGGAGTCGAGCAGGTGCTGGTGCGCCAGCCGGACACCCACGTGGGCTCGGCGGGCTCCACCTCGGCGTCGCGGCAGACGATGATGTCAGGCGGCGCGGTGCAGTTGGCCTGCCAGGCTGTGCGCGACGAACTCTTCGCGCGGGTCCGCGCCCGCGCGGCTGCGGTCGGGCAGGCGCTGCGGGGCGACTGGTCCCTCGAGGGCGGCCTCGTCCTCGTGGGCGGCGCACCCGTCGGAGAGGTCGGGGCCTATCTCGAGCCGCCCATTGAGCAGACGCGGGTCTACCACCACCGCAGGACCCAACCGATGGACGCCCGGGGACAGGGCGACGTGCACGTGGCGTTTGGGTTCGCCGCCCAGCGCGCGGTGGTGGACGTGGACGAGGAGCTCGGCCTGGTCCGGGTGGTCCAGCTCGCCGCGGCCCACGAGGTCGGCCGGATGCTCAACCCCCAGGGGGTGACGGGCCAGGTCGAGGGCGGCGCGGCCATCGGATTGGGGCTGGCGCTGATGGAGGAGATTCACCTGGAAGAGGGCCGCATCCGCAACGCCTCGTTCACCGACTACCTGATTCCGACGATCCTGGATATGCCGCCGGTGGAGTCCGTCATCCTCGAGGACCCGGAACCCGGGTCGCCCTACGGCGTGAAGGGGGTGGGCGAGATGGCCACCATCGTGGCCACCCCGGCCATCGTCGCCGCACTGCGGGACGCCACCGGCCGCGAACTCAACCGCGTGCCGGTCCGCCCCGACGACCTGATCGGCCTCAGCCCCCCGGCATCCACCGGCCCGCCGCCGCCTCCGCCGGCGGTGCCGGGGCCGGAGCCGGTCCCCCACTACTACGGGCTGGACACGGGTCAGCAGCACCTCATGCGCGGAAACTAACGGCGCCACGCCCGGCCGGGGGACGGCCGATCCGATGGATCGGCACGGCGTAATGCAGGATACGCCTCCCCCCGAGGGGGAATGAAAACGGTGGGTGGGCAGAGATGAGCCGTCGCACGCTACAATTCACCCTCAACGGCCGGCCGGTCTCGGTCGACGTCCGCGAGGGGGCCAGCCTGCTGGACGTGCTGCGGGAAGGCTGCGGGATCACCTCCGTGAAGGACGGCTGCGCGCCCGAGGGGTCCTGCGGCGCGTGCACGGTGATCGTCGACGGCCGGGCCGTGGTCTCGTGCGCGCAGCCGGCAAGCCGGTTTGCGGGCAAGCACGTCACCACCCTGGAGGGCTTGTCGCCCGCAGCGCGCGAGGTCTGGGCGACCTGCTTCGTGGCCGCCGGCGCCTCGCAGTGCGGCTTCTGCTCGCCCGGCATCGTGATGAAGGCCGAGGCGCTGCTGGCCCGGCAGCCCGCTCCCACCCGCGACGAGATCGCCCGGGCGCTCGCCGGGAACCTGTGCCGCTGCACCGGCTACATCAAGATCATCGACGCGATCCAGCAGGCCGCCGCCGCGCGACGCGGCGGACCGCTGCCCGCCATTGACCGCAGCGGCCGCGTCGGCTCGCGCACGGCCCGCTACCAGGGCCGCGAACTGGCGCTGGGCGACAAACCCTACGTCAACGACATGCGGGTGCCGGGGATGCTCCACGGCGCGATCCGCTGGTCCGACCATCCCCGGGCTCGCATCCTCCGCATCGACACCTCGAAGGCCGAGGCCTACCCCGGCGTGGTGGCGGTCGTCACGTGGAAGGACGTGCCCGGCGAGCGCCGGCAGGGCCTGATCACGCGGGACTGGCGCCAGTTCGTGGCCGAGGGAGAGACCACCAACTACGTGGGCGACGTGCTGGCCGCCGTGGCCGCCGAGACACGCCACGCCGCCCGCGAGGCCGCCGGCCTCATCGAGGTCGCCTACGAGGTCCTGCCGCCGATCACCGATCCCTTCGAGGCCCTGGCGCCAGGCGCCCCCGAGATCCACGAGGGGGGGAACGTTCTCTCCGTCTCCACGGTGAAGCGGGGGGATGCGGACGCCGCGCTGGCCCGGGCGGCCCACGTGGCTACCGAGACCTTCGTGACCCAGTTCGTCGAGCACGCCTTCCTGGAGCCGGAATCCGCCCTGGCCGTCCCCACCGATGACGGCGGGCTGCACGTGTACTCGCAGGGCCAGGGCGTCTGGGACGACCGGCGCCAGATCGCGTCGCTGCTGGCGATATCCGTGGAAAAGGTGCGGGTCACGCAGGTCTCCAACGGCGGGGCCTTCGGGGCCAAGGAGGATCTGAACGTCCAGGGCCACGCCGCCCTGCTGGCCGCCAGGACCGGTCGGCCGGTGCTGCTGACGCTGTCCCGGGCCGAAAGCATCCGCTTCCACCCCAAGCGCCATCCCATGACGCTCACCTACACGGTGGGCTGCGATGCCGACGGTCGCCTGGTGGCGGTCCGGGCCCGCATCGTCGGGGATACCGGCGCCTACGCCAGCGTCGGCGACAAGGTGCTGGAGCGGGCCGCCGGCCACGCCTGCGGCGCCTACCGCGTGCCCGCGGTGGACATCGAGGCCACCGCGGTCTACACCAACAATCCACCGGCCGGGGCCATGCGGGGGTTCGGCTCCCACCAGGCGCAGTTCGCCATGGAAGGGATGATGGACATCCTGGCCGAGAAGGTCGGCCTGGACGGGTGGGAGATGCGCTGGCGCAACGCCCTCGAGGTCGGTGATCTCTTCGGCACCGGGCAGCGGCTCGGCCCGGGCGTAGGGGTCAAGCGGTGCCTGCTGGCCGTGCGGGACGCCTACCGGTCGGCGAAGTACGCCGGCATCGCCTGCGGGGTCAAGAACACCGGCGTGGGCAACGGGCTGAAGGAATACGGCAAGGCGATCCTGCGGCCCGAGGCCGACGGCACGGTCACGCTCTTCCATTCCTGGACCGAGATGGGCCAGGGCGTCCACACCGCCCTGCAGCAAATCGCCTGCGAAGAACTCGGTCTTCCGGCCGACCGCGTGCACGTCGTGGTGGACACCCTGCGCGAACTCGACACCGGACAGACCACCGCCTCGCGCTCGACCGTGCTGGGCGGCCGGGCGGTCATCGAGGCCGCGAAGAAGGTGAAGGCCGCCCTGGACGGCCGCCGGCTGGAGGACCTGGCCGGGCAGGAGTTCTACGGCGAGGTCGTCGTGGACTGGACTTACAAGCCGGGATCCGGCCCCGAGGGCGCCGCCACGCACTTCGCCTACGGCTGGGCCGCCCAGGTGGTGATCCTCGACGAGGAGGGTCGCATCGCCAAGGTCGTCGCGGCCCACGACGTGGGCAAGGTCATTAACCCCACGCTGCTGGAAGGCCAGATCGAGGGCGGCATTCACATGGGGCTGGGCCACGCGCTGTCCGAGGAGTTGGTCGTGGAGCGCGGCGTGCCGGTGACCACCACGCTGAAGTCTCTGAACATCATCCCGCCTGCCGGGATGCCCGACGTCGAGTGCATCTTCGTCGAAGAGTACCAGCCGGAAGGGCCGTACGGGGCCAAGGGGGTCGGCGAGATCGCGCTGGTACCCACGGCCGGCGCGGTGGCCGGTGCGCTGTACGCCTTCGACGGCATCCGCCGCACGCGGCTGCCGATGAAGGATTCGCCGGCCGCGCGGGCTGCCTGCCCGAAGGTGTCTGTCCCCGCCCGCGCCCGATAGAGAGCGAGGGGTTCCCATCTGCGCGCTGACCCTCACCGGAGGGACCGTCGTCCGGTCGCTGGATCCGCCGAGGCTTGAGGCCGCCGATCTCGTCGTGGCCGACGGCCGGATCGCAGGCGCCGGCGCCGCGGCTCCCGGCGGCGCCCGCCGCGACTGCTCGGGATGCCTGGTGATCCCGGGCAACGTCTGCGCCCACACCCACCTGTACTCGGCCCTGGCCCGGGGCCTGCCGTACCGGCTCGATCCTCCGGCGAACTTCACCCAGATTCTCCAGCGGGTGTGGTGGCGGCTGGACCGGGCGCTGGATGAGGAAGCCATCCGGGCCTCGGCGCTGGTGGGCGGGATGGGCGCGCTCCTGTGCGGGACGACCACGCTGATTGACCACCACGCCTCGCCGAACGCCATCGACGGATCCCTGGACGTCATCGCCGACGCGCTGGAGACGCTGGGCGTGCGATCGGTGCTCTGCTATGAGGTCACCGACCGCGATGGGCCCGAACGCGCCGCAGCGGGCCTGCGCGAGAACCGCCGGTTCCTGGCGCAGGCCCGCCGGCTGGCGCGGGGGATGGCCGGGGCACACGCCTCGTTCACGCTCTCGGACGAGACGCTGGCCGCCTGCGTGGACGTGGCCAGGCAGGTCGGCGTGGGCATCCACATCCACGCGGCCGAGGACGGCGCGGACCAGCGCGACTGCCAGGCGCGGTTTGGGATGCGCGTGATCCAGCGCCTGTCCAGGGCAGGAGCGCTCGGCCCCGATGCCCTCCTGGCCCACTGCATCCACCTCAACGACGAAGAGATCGAGGTGCTTCTGGCCTCGGGTGCCGCCGTGGCGCACAACCCCACTTCCAACATGAACAACAGCGTGGGCCACACTCCGGTCGGGCGGCTGGGTGGATGCGTGGTGGTGGGGACCGACGGCATCGGCGCCGACATGTTCGCGGAGTCGAAGACGGCCTACTTCCGGGCGAGGGACGAGGACGTCTTCCTGGGGATCGCCTGGCCGCTGGGACGCCTGGCCGCCGGCGCGCGCCTGGCCGGGCGGATGTTCGGCGAGCCGGGCCTGGGGACCCTCGAGCCCGGGGCCCCTGCGGATCTGGCGGTGCTGGAGTATGCTACGCCGACGCCCCTGGAGGCGGGGAATCTCGCCGGGCACTGGGTCTTCGGGCTGGGCGCGATGCACGTGCGCGACGTGATGGTGGCCGGTGAGTGGACCGTGCAGGATCGACGGCTGACCCGCCTCGACCAGGACCGCCTGGCGTCGGAAGCCGCGGCGGCTGCGGGGCGGCTGTGGCAGCGCCTGGAGGCGATCGGTCCGCATCCGTTCCACCCGGCAGGAGGCTAGCGATGGCGGTATCCAGCGAGGGACGGGTCGCGCTCTACCTCCAGGACAAGCATCCCATCCGCGAGGGGATGGAGTACGCGCGGTACGCGGAGGCCCGGGGGTTCGAGGCCGTCTGGCAGGCCGAGAGCCGGCTGGTCCGCGAGGCGACGGTGCCCATGGCGGCCTACGCCGCCGTCACCACACGCATCAAGGTCGGCTCTGGGGTCGTGAACACCTGGACGCGGAACGTGGGTCTGCTGGCGGCGACCTTCTCCACCCTGGACGACCTGGCCCCCGGGCGGATCGTGCTGGGCATCGGCGCCTGGTGGGATCCGCTCGCCTCCAAGGTGGGCATCACCCGCCGTCGCCCCCTCCAGGCCATGCGTGAGGTCGTGGAGGTGACGCGGCGGTTGCTCGCCATGGAACGGGTGACCTATCACGGCGAGTTCGTCCACCTGACCGATGTCGAGATCGACATCGTCCACGGCGACCGCTCGCCCAAGCGGGTGCCCATCTATATCGGCGCCACCGGCATGAAGATGATGGAACTCGCCGGCGAGATCGCCGACGGCGTGCTGCTCAACTACATGGTGAGCCCACGCTACACCCGGGAGGCCCTGGCGGCCCTGGCCGCCGGCGCCGTGCGCACCGGCCGGACCATCGAGGACATCGACCGGCCGCAACTCGTGGTCTGCTCGCTGGACCGGGACCGTACGGTGGCCCTCGACCGCGCGCGGGAGTTGCTGACCCAGTACCTGGGTCAGCAACCGCACATCATGAAGGCGAGCGGGGTGGACCCCGGCCTCATCGAGGAGATCAACCGGGTGCTGACCTGGCCGGCCGGTCCCGAGGAGATCCGGCGGGCGATGCACCTCGTCCCCGACGAGGCGGTGCAGATGATCACGGCGGCAGGGGCGCCGGAGGAGTGCCGCGCCAAGGTCCGCGAGTACGTGGCGGCCGGGTGCACCTGTCCGGTGCTGTACCCGCTGGGCGACGACGTGCGCCTGATGATCGACACGTTTGCAGACGGGAGATTCTAGCGTGCTGTTGAAGTCCTCCTGCCGGCCATGAGAGGTGAGTGAATGAGGCAACTGGGACTCGAGCGAGACCTGGTGGACCGTGGGGCATATGAGCGCACCGTCGGCCGGTTCCGCGAACTGCGCATCGCGCTGCCCACCTTCGCCGAGCTGGCGGACCCGACGACGATCCCCCAGCCGGTGCGCGCCGCGCTGGCCGGGGTCGACCCGGACGCTCCGCACCCGCTGAACCTGTTCCGGGTCCACTGGTACAACAGCGCGGACCGGCGGAGTCAGGTCGCCATCCCCGAGCACCTGGTCCTGCCCAAGGCCCTCACCGGGGTGGACGCGCCCATCGTCGCGGCCCTGGGCGACCGCTTCCCCATGATCGGCGCCCACAAGGTGCTGGCCGCCTACGGGTGTCTGGCGCCCCGGGTCGTCACCGGGCAGTTCGACCCCACCCGGCACCGCGCCGTCTGGCCGTCCACGGGCAACTATGCCCGCGGCGGCGTGGCCATCTCGCGGATCATGGGCTGCCGGGGGGTGGCGGTGCTGCCCGAAGGGATGAGCCGCGAGCGGTTCGCCTGGCTGGAACGGTGGGTGGCGGATCCCCAGGACATCATCCGGACGCCCGGGACCGAGAGCAACGTCAAGGAGATCTACGACCGGTGCAAGGCACTGGCCCAGGACCCGGCCAACATCATCTTCAACCAGTTCGCCGAATTCGGGAATCACCTGATCCACTACTGCTGCACGGGGGCGGCGCTCGAGCGGATCTTCGAGGCCCTGCGGGCCCGCGCCCCGGGCCTGCGCCTGCGGGCCTTCGTGGCGGCCTCGGGCTCGGCCGGCACGCTCGGCGCCGGGGACTACCTGAAGGACCGCCACGGCACGGCGATCGTGGCCGTCGAGGCCCTGGAGTGCCCGACCATGCTCTACAACGGGTTTGGCGAGCACAACATCCAGGGGATCGGGGACAAGCACATCCCGCTGATCCACAACGTGATGAACACCGACGTCGTGACCGCCATCTCTGACCGGAGCACCGACCAGCTGGACGTCCTGTTCAACACGGCAGTCGGCCGCGACTATCTGGCCGTCCGCCGCCGGGTGCCTCCCGAGGTGATCGACCGGCTGTCCGCGCTGGGGCTGTCGAGCATCTGCAACCTCGTGGCCGCGATCAAGGTGGCCAAGCACTTCCGCCTTGGCCCCGAAGATGTGGTGATCACCGTGGCGACGGACGGGGCGGCCATGTACGGCACGGAGCGCGAGAAGGCCCTGCACCGGTATTTCCCGACCGGCTTCAGCGAGGTCAACGCCGGCGAGGTCTTTGCCGGGCATCTGCTCGGCACCACCACCGACCACCTGCTGGAATTGTCCATCCGGGACCGGGAGCGTATCTTCAACCTGGGCTACTTCACCTGGGTGGAACAGCAGGGAGTCTCGGTTGAAGACTTCGTCGCGCGCCGGCCGCAAGGGTTCTGGCGCGGCCTGCGGGACCTGCTGGCGGTCTGGGACGAGCGGATCCGGGAGTTCAACGACCGGACCGGTGTGCTCAGGACCCTGTGAGCGCGCCGGCCCGGCCTCTCTCCCTGGCCGCCTCGGTCGTCTGCGCGGGGTGCGGCGCGCTCGCGCCTCCGGATGATCTCCTCCCCTTCCGGTGCCCACGCGCCGGCCGCGGCGATGACGTCGACCATGTCATGACGCGGGTGCTGGACCCCTCCCGCGTCCGGTTCCCCGCGGGCCATGAGGCGCAGCCCTTCATCCACTACCGGCACCTGCTGTACGCGTATCACGCGGCCCGGGCGCGGGGGCTTCCTGACGAGGCGTTCGTGCGGCTGGTCGAAGACCTGGACCGGCGGGTCGCGCAGGTGGACGGGCATGGGTTTGCGGTCACGCCGTTCTTCCGCAGCGAGGGGCTGAGCGCGCACCTGGGATTCGCGCCCGGCGGCGGGGTCTGGGTGAAGGACGAGACCGGCAACGTGTCCGGCTCGCACAAGGCCCGCCACCTGATGGGCCTGCTCATCCTGCTGGACGTGGCGGAGCGGACGGGCGCCGCTCCGTGGACGGCGGATGCGCGTCCGCCGCTGGCCATCGCCAGCTGCGGGAACGCCGCCCTGGCCGCGGCCGTGGTGGCTCGCGCCGGCGGCTGGCCGCTGGAGGTCTTCATCCCCACCTGGGCTGAGCCCCAGGTGGTGGCCCGGCTGGAGGCGCTGGGCGCGCGCCTGGTGGTCTGCCCTCGCACCGACGGCGTCCCCGGCGACCCGACGTACCGCCGGCTCAAGGAGGCGCTGGCGGCCGGCGCCCTGCCGTTCACCTGCCAGGGACCCGACAACGGCCTCACCATCGAGGGCGGCATGACGCTCGGCTACGAGATGGTCTCGGCCCTGGCCGCGAGCGGCCGGGCGCTCGATCGCGTGTTCCTGCAGGTGGGCGGGGGAGCCCTGGCCAGCAGTACCATCCAGGCATACCAGGATGCCAGGCGCCTCGACGCGCTGGCCGCGCTGCCTCGGGTGCACGCCGTCCAGACGCGCGGCGGGCATCCCCTCGCACGCGCCTACGACCTGGTCCGCCGGCGCCTGCTGGAGGCCATCGAGCGCGAATTCGGGGCGCGGCCGGCCCCCGGGGACGGCCCGCAGGCACAGGCGGACCTCATTCGGGTCCATGCCGACTCGAGGGCCGTGCAGGAGGCGCTGCACTACGCCGCCACCCACCGGTCCGAGTTCATGTGGCCGTGGGAGGAGGAGCCGAAGAGCGTCGCCTCCGGGATCCTGGACGACGAGACCTACGACTGGCTGGCGATTGTCAAGGGGATGGTGGCGACCGGCGGCTTTCCGGTGGTGGTGTCCGAGGAGACGCTGGAGGAGGCCAACGCGCTGGCTCAGGCGGCGACCGGGATCGACGTCGACCACACCGGATCGGCCGGGCTGGCCGGGCTGCTGGACCTGCACCGGCAGGGGGCGGTCGGTCCGAACGAGAACGTGGCGGTGCTGTTCACGGGCATCAAACGCTAGGAGGGGATCGATGAGGAGTTTTCTGGGACGCGACATCCTGTCGCTGAAGGACTTTGAGCGAGCCGAGTACTTCCGGGTCTTCCAGGTCGCCGACGACCTGGCGCCCTACGCCCGCGACCGGCGCAACGGCGACCTGCTGAAGCACAAGACCCTGGTTGTGGCCTTCTACCAGCCCAGTACCCGCACCCGGCTGGCCACTGAGGCGGCGATGCACCGCCTGGGCGGAAGCGTGGTCGGCTTCTCGGACGTGAAGATGACCCGGGCCGGCGACTTCTACCAGGAGTCCATCAAGGACACCGTGCGCATGCTGGAGTACTACGGCGATGTGATCGCCATGCGCCACTTCCAGCAGGGCGCGCCGGCCGAAGCCGCCCGCTGGGCGTCGGTGCCGGTCATCAACTGCGGCGACGGCTGGGGCGAGCACCCCACCCAGGTCCTGACCGACCTCTACACGATCTGGAAGGAACTGGGCCGGCTGGACGGGCTCAAGATCCTCTGCGTGGGCGACATGCGGATGCGCACCATGCACTCGATCCTCTACGCGGCGTCCCAGTTCGACATGGACATGTTCGTGGTGTCGCCGCCCGAGATGGCGCTGCTCCCCGAGTTCAAGGCCGAACTGGACGAGCGCAATGTCCGCTACGTCGAGGTCCCGGCGGCCGCCGACGTCATCGGCGAGGCCGACGTGATCTACATGGAGCCCGTCGTCCAGCCCGACTACACCAAGTCCCGCGACGAGCGCACCGGCGACGTGGGGCAGACCCCGCCGGCCTACAAGGTCACCCGGCAGTTACTGCGCGAGCGGGGGAAGCGGGGCGCCATCGTCCTGCACTCGCTGCCCCGGATGGACGAACTGCCCACCGATGTGGATGCCACCCGCCACGCTCGCTACTGGACCGAGGCCTTCAACGGCGTGGTCATGCGCATGGCGCTGCTGGCCCTGGTCCTGGGCGCGGTGGAGTAAGGAGGCGCCCCGTGCAGACGCATCTCCGCGGCCGCGACCTCATCACGCTGCAGGAGTGGACCAAGGAAGAAATCGACACGGCGCTGGACGTCGCCTTCGAGCTCAAGCGGCAGCGCGCGCTGGGGGTGGCCCATCCCTACCTGCGGGACAAGGTCCTGGCCATGCTGTTCTTCTACGCCAGCACCCGGACCCGCGCCTCCTTCGAGGCCGGGATGGCGCAACTGGGCGGCCACGCCCAGTTCATCGAGAGCCGCACCACCCAGATCGCCCACGGCGACACCGCCAAGGAGATCGGCGAGATCCTCGGACGATACAACGACGGCATCGCCATCCGCCACATCGACTGGAAGGTGGGCAACGCCTACATGCGCGACGTGGCCGCCGCCAGCCGGGTCCCGGTGCTGAACATGCAGTGCGACATCTACCACCCCTTCCAGGCCCTGGCCGACCTGATGACCATCATCGAGAAGAAGGGCGACCCCCGGGGCAAGACCATCACGGTCTCGTGGGCGTATGCGGCCAGCTACCAGAAGCCCATCAGCGTGCCGCAGAGCCTGATCCTGCTCCTGCCGCGGTACGGGATGCACGTCCGGCTGGTGCACCCGCCCGAGTTTGGCCTCATGCCCGAGATCGTCGAGCAGGCGAAGGACAACGCCCGACGGGCCAAGGTCGGCTTCGAGATCCTGCACGACTTCGAGGCGGGCTTCCGGGGCAGCGACGTGATCTACGCCAAGAGCTGGGGGGCCCTGCTCACCACGACCGACGAGGCTGAGGGCGCCCGGCTGATCGCCAAGTACCGGGACTGGATCACCGACGAGCGGCGGATGGCCCTGGCGGCGCCGGAGGCGATCTTCATGCACCCGCTGCCGGCCGACCGCAACATCGAGGTGACCGACGGGGTCATCGACGGTCCGCAGTCGGCCGTCTACGACGAGGCGGAGAACCGCCTGCACGGCCAGAAGGCCGTCATGGCGCTCACCATGAGTTGAGCGGCGCGCGCAAGAGGGTCCGAAGAGGGGGGAGACCATGGGCAAGACGGCGGTGGTGGCCATCGGTGGGAACTCGCTGATCAAGGACGAGAAGCACCAGTCGGTGGAAGACCAGTACCGCGCCGCCGGAGAGACCTGCGCGCACATCGCCGCGATGATCCAGCAGGGCTGGGACGTCGTCATCACCCACGGCAACGGTCCCCAGGTGGGCTTCATCCTGCGGCGCTCGGAGCTGGCCCGCCACGAGCTCCACGAGGTGCCGCTGGATGCCTGCGGCGCCGACACCCAGGGCGCCATCGGGTACGCCCTTCAGCAGAACCTCTACAACCACTTCCGGCGGATGGGCATCGACAAGCGCGCGGTGACCGTTGTGACCCAGGTGGAAGTGGACGCCAACGACCCTGCGTTTGCGAACCCCACCAAGCCCATCGGCTCCTACATGGATGAGGCGACGGCGACGCAGCGCCGGGATGTGGAAGGCTGGGCGGTCATGGAGGACGCCGGTCGGGGCTGGCGGCGCGTGGTGCCCTCGCCGCTGCCCAAACGCATCGTGGAGGAGCAGGCCATCCGCACGCTGCTCGGAGCCGGGTTCACCGTGATCGGCGTCGGCGGCGGCGGCATCCCGGTGGTGGCCGATCCCGAGGGGCATCTGCGGGGCGTTGCCGCCGTCATCGACAAAGACTACGCGTCGTCGCTGCTCGCCACCACCATCAATGCCGACCTGTTCTTGATCAGCACGGCGGTGGAGAAGGTCGCCCTCAACTTTGGGAAGCCCAACCAGCAGTGGGTCTCCCGCATGACCCTGTCACAGGCCAAACACTACCTCGCCGAAGGTTCCCACTTCGCGAAGGGGAGCATGGGCCCCAAGATCCAGGCGATCATCTGGTACCTGGAGCGCGGCGGGCGCGAGGCGATCATCACGAACCCGGAGAACCTGGAGCGCGCCCTGGCGGGGGAGACCGGGACCCGGATCACCCCGGACTGACTACCATGAATAGGCCTCAGATGATCAGCGCCTGCCCCCGGTAGGCCCACCCGGTCAGGCGGTGCTCGATGACCGCGAAGAGCGCGAAGAGCGCGACCCCCATGGCGGCCACGACCACCAGCCCGGCGAAGACCAGCGGGACGTCGAAGCGGGCGCTGGCGGCGATCATCATGTACCCGATCCCCCGGTTGGCGGCCACCGTCTCGGAGATCACCGCGCCGACGAACGCCAGGGTGGCCGCCACCTTGAGGGAGGCGAAGAAGTACGGCAGCGAGCGGGGAATGCCGATTTTGAGGAAGATGTCCCGCTTGCCGGCGCCCAGCGACCGCAGCACATCCTGCCACTCCGGCTCCAGGGTGGCCAGGCCGGTGGCAACGTTGACGACGATAGGGAAGAACGAGATCAGAAACGCCGTGATGATCGCCGGGACCGTGCCGATGCCGAACCAGATGACCAGCACCGGGACGATGGCGACCTTCGGGACGCTGTTGAAGGCCACCAGCAGCGGATACAGCGCGCGGTAGACCAGCGTGGAGTAGCCAATGGCCAGCCCCAGTCCCAGGCCCGCCACCAGCGCCATGGCGAACCCCACCAGGGTCGTGTAGAGGGTCTGGGCGGCGTTGAACCAGATCGCCTCCCGCCACTTCCCCAGCGCAGCCCAGATGGCGGTGGGGCCGGGCAGGATGAACTCCGGCACCCGCAGCACGAGCACGCCGACCTCCCAGAGGACGACGCAGCCCGCGATCACCGCCAGTGGGGGGGCCCACTCGCCCAGCCGCTGGCGGATGGTCACGGTTCCCGCACCTCCCCGATGCGCCGGCGGATCTCGTGATAGGTGTCGACGAACGCTGGCTGGAAGGTGTCCTCCAGGGTCCGGGGCCTCGGCAGCGTCACGGCGGTCTGGTAGACGACGCGGCCTGGCCGCGCGCTCATCACGTAGACCGTGTCGGCCAGGAACACGGCCTCGCGCAGGTCATGGGTCACCAGGATGACGGTGAAGCGGCGCGCCATCCACAGGCTCTGGACGACCTGCCAGAGTTCCTCGCGGGTGAAGGCGTCCAGGGCCCCAAACGGCTCGTCGAGCAGCAGCAGGTCCGGCTGGTGGATCAGCGCGCGGCAGAGGCTGGCCCGCTGCTGCTGGCCGCCGGACAGCTGCCAGGGCGCCCGGGCCTCGAAGCCGGCCAGGCCTACCGAGGCCAGCAGTTCGCGCGCCTGGGCCTCGTAGGCAGCCCGCGACCGCCGGAACCGCTCCCGGTGCGGCTGCACGATCTCCAGGGGCAGCAGCACGTTGTCCAGTGTGGTGCGCCAGGGCAGGAGGATGGGGTTCTGGAAGGCCATCCCCACGATCTTCAGGGGGCCGCGGACCGGCGCACCGCCCACGGTGACGGTCCCCTGCGTGGGCAGGATGAGGCCGGCCAGGCTCTTGAGCAGCGTGGTCTTCCCGCAGCCGCTGGGCCCGGCCACCACGACGAACTCCCCGCGCCGGACGGCGAGGGTGACGTTCTCGATGGCCCGGACGACCTGGCCGTCGTGGCGGTAGTCCAGCGTGACCCCGTCGAGGTGCGCGAAGACCTCGTTGGTGGACTGATCGCTGGTCCGCGGTCCCATTGGCGCGGGAGAATCGAGACGCCCGGACGGCGCCCTCACCGGTAGGCGCTCGCGGCGCTACTTCGCCGGCAGCATGCGTTCGGCCCTGGGCGGCAGGAATCGGTCGGTGAAGACCCGCTGCCAGGCCGGCTTGGCCGGGAGGTTGAAGGCGTCCGCGACCAGATCGACGCTCCGGCTAAGCCGCTCGCTCTTCGCGGCGCCGTACCCTCTGGTCTTCACGTCGCCGGTCAGGATCACCTGCTGGAGTGCCAGCTCCAGCCGCTCCCGCTCCACGTCTTCATTGATCAGCGGATCGAAGCGCTTGAGGGCGCGGATGGCCTCAGCAGGACTGCGGACGGTCTCCTGCCAGGCGCGGATGAGCGCCCGCACGAATCCCCGCACCGCCTGCGGCTGCTGTTCCAGCACCGCGGCCGGAGCCATCACCGCCAGCCCGTAGAGGGGCAGGCCGTAGTCGTGATAGGGGAAGACCACGATGTCGCGGGGGTCGGCGCCCAGCGCCTTCAGCGTGACGACGGCGTTGTACGAGAAGGCGGCCACGGCGTTCACCTCGCCCCGGAACAGCATGGGCTCCCGCAGCGGCGGCGCCATGGTCACCCACTCGACGGATGCCGGGTGCATCCCCACCGCCCTGGCGAACAGCGGCCACAGGACCCGCGGGGCCGATCCGGCCGGCGCACCCAGCCGCTTCCCGTACAGGTCGATGGGCCGGGTGATGCCCTCCCGCCGCAGCGTGACGATGCTGGCCGGTGTGCCGTCGAACATGATCAACACGGCCACCAGCTCCCTGCCGGGGTTCTTGGCGTTGAACTCGATCATGGTCGTGAGGTCGGCGACGCCCAGGTGGTAGGCGCCGGCCCCGATCTTGGCGACGGCGTCGGCCGAGCCGAACCCGCGGTCGAGGGTGACGTTGAGGCCTTCCTCGGCGTAGTAGCCCCGGTCCTGGGCGAGGACCAGGGGTGCGTACGACCCGTCGAAGATCCAGTCGTTGGTGAACTTCAACGCCACCCGGCCCGCGGGGCGGGCGGGCGGCTGGGCCCACCCCGCCCCGGCCAGCAGGACCGTCAGCAGGATCGTGGCGGCCGTCGGCGTGCGAAACAGTCTCACGGGCATCCTCCTCCTTCAACGAGGGCGGTCGCCGTCACCGGGCGGCGGGCAGCATGCGCTCCGCGCGCGGCGGGAGGAACTTGTCGGTGAACACCTGTTGCCAGGTGGGCTTCTTGGGCAGCCCGAATGCCTCGGCCAGCAAGTCGATGGATCGGGCCAGCCGCTCGGCCTTCACCACCCCGAAGCCGTGCGCGGCCACGTCGCTGGTGAGGATGTTGTGGCGGATGGCCAGCTGCAACCGCTCCAGTTCCACCGCCTCATTGATGAGCGGGTCACGCCGCTTGATGGCGGCGACGGCCTCGGCGGGGTTGGCGATGGAGTCCTTCAGCCCCCGGATGAATGCCCGCAGGAAGCCGCGGACCGCCTCGGGCTCCCGCTCCAGCAGGGACGGCGGGGCCATGATGGCGTTGCCGTAGAGCGGAAGGCCCTGGTCGGTGTAGAAGAACGCCACGATGTCGCCGGGGTCGACCCGCAGCGCCTTGAGGTTGATGTACGCCGTGAAGTAGAACCCTGAGATGGCGTTCACCTCACCCCGCACCAGCATCGGCTCCCGCAGGGGCACGTCCATGGTCACCCACGTCACCGAGTCGGGATGCATGCCCACCGCTCGCGCGAACAGGGGCCACAGGCGCCGCGGCGCATCCCCCGCCGGCGCGCCCAACCGCTTCCCGTACAGGTCGATGGGCCGGGTGATCCCTTCGCGTCGCAGCGTGAGGATGGCAAAGGGCGGCGCGTTGAGCAGGACGGCGATCGCCACCAGTTCCCGGCCGGGGTTGCGGGCGTTGAACTCGATCATCGAGTTGATGTCCGCGTATCCCAGGTGGTAGGCGCCGCCGGCGATCTTGGTGACGGCGTCGGCCGATCCGAACCCCCGGTCGATGGTGACCTCCAGCCCCTCCTGGGCGTAGTAGCCCTTCTCCAGGGCGACGATGAATGGCGCCTGGGGACCCTGGATCACGAAGTCCAGGGTAAACTTCCACGTGGCACGGACGGCCGGCCGGGCCGAGACGGGGCCCAGGCCGGCGACCAGCACGGTGAGGCTGAGCAATACGGCCAGCAGGAACACCGGTCGACTCATGTGCGTCCCTCCCTGCGAGTAGCCTGGTGCCGGCGGGATCCTGCCAGTAGGATTCGCGGCGACCCCGGGCTCCCCTCCGC
Source organism: Candidatus Fervidifonticultor octavus (assembly GCA_031459655.1). Classification (GTDB taxonomy): domain Bacteria; phylum Sysuimicrobiota; class Sysuimicrobiia; order Sysuimicrobiales; family Humicultoraceae; genus Fervidifonticultor_A; species Fervidifonticultor_A octavus_A. The sequence continues at coordinate 22,845 of JAVKID010000041.1, forward strand.
GACGCAGGGTGTCGCGGCCAGGACCCTCGGCATTGCCCGCCGAACCTGTCCGGCAGACCCGCGGCTCGACGGTCCAGGAGGAGGCCATGGCGATCGCCGCCGGCGAACAGACCTACAAGAACTTCATCGCCGGGCGTTGGCAGGAATCCATGACGGATCGGCTGGTGGCCAACCGCAACCCGGCGACCGGCGAAGTGCTGGGCTGGGCCCCCCTCTCGAGCCGCGAGGAGGCCCGGGCGGCGGTGGCGGCGGCCGCCGAGGCCCTGCCGCGGTGGCGTGAGACCCCCGGCCCCGTCCGCGGGCGCCTCCTCTTCAAGGTGTTGGAGATCTTCGAACGCGAGATCCCCCGCCTGGCCGAGGTCCTCACGCGCGAGGAGGGGAAGACGCTGGCGGAGGCTCGCGGCGAACTTCAGCGCAGCCGCAACATCCTCGAGTACATCGCGGGCGAGGGTCGGCGGCTGCGGGGCGAGACACTGCCCAGCGAAGTGCCCCACACCTTCACCTACACCAGGCGCGACCCGCTGGGGGTCGTGGCGCTGATCACCCCCTGGAACTTCCCCGCAGCCATCCCTATCTGGAAGATCGCGCCGGCGCTGGTGTGCGGCAACACGGTGGTCTTCAAACCGGCGACGCTCACGCCGTGGACGGCGTCCCTCCTGCTGGAGATCTTCCAGGACGCAGGGCTGCCGCCTGGGGTGCTCAACATGGTCATCGGGCCCGGCGCCACGGTGGGCGATGAGCTGATCGCCCATCCGGCAGTCCGGGCGGTGTCGTTCACTGGTTCGACCGAGGTCGGCACGAGACTCTACCAGCAGGCGGCCGCCTCGGGCAAGCGCGTCCAGGCCGAGATGGGCGGCAAGAACCCGGTGGTGGTGCTCGACGACGCCGACCTGGACCTGGCGGTGGCGGGAACGATTCAGGGCGCCTACGGGTCGACCGGGCAGCGCTGCACAGCCACCAGCCGCGTCATCGTCACCGAGCGCATCGCCGATCGGTTCGTGGAGGATCTGGCGACGCGTGCCTCCCGCCTGGTGGTGGGGGATGGACTGGACCCGGCCACAGAGGTCGGCCCATCGGTGGACGAGTCGCAGATGAAGACCGTGCTGCGGTACATTGAGATCGGCCAGCGGGAAGGCGCCCGGCTTGTCGTCGGCGGCGGCCGGCTGACCGACGAGGCGCACGCCAACGGCTACTTCGTCGCGCCCACGGTCTTCGACCACGTGACGCCGCAGATGCGGATCTTCCAGGAGGAGATCTTCGGCCCGGTGCTGTCGGTCTGCCGGGTGTCCGACTTCGACGCCGCGGTCGAGGCGGCCAACGCGGTCCGCTTTGGGCTCGCCTCGTCCATCTACACGCGGGATATGGCGGCGGCGATGCGGTTCGTCGACCGAAGCGAGGTGGGGATCGTCCACATCAACAACCCCACCGTCGGCGGGGAGGCCCACCTCCCGTTCGGCGGCACCAAGGCCACGGGGGTCGGGCCCAGGGAGCAGGGGAGCGTGGCGATCGACTTCTACAGTGAACTGAAGGTCGTCTACCTGGACTACGCCGGCGCGCGCCGGGCGGAGAGTTTCTTCTAGCCCATTGATTGGTGGAGGGATGGGATGAAGATCGAAGGCCAGCATCTGCTGCCCGCGCCCCGTGACCGGGTCTGGGCCGCGCTGAACGACCCCGACGTCCTGACCAGGGCGACGCCGGGCCTGAAGGCGCTCAGGCCCAAAGGGCAGGATACCTACGACGCCACCATTGAGCTGGCCGTCGGTCCGGTGCGCGGGGCCTACCAGGGGACGGCCCGCATCACCGACAAGACCCCGCCTGAGACGATGACCCTGATCGTCGAAGGCAGCGGGCGGCCCGGGACGATCAAGGCCACCGGGGTGCTGACCCTGGAGGCGCAGGGCGAGACGACCCTGGTGCGCTACACCGGCGACGCCCAGGTGACCGGGGTGCTGATGAGCGTCGGCCACCGGCTCTTCGGCGGTGTGGCGAAGCAGCTGGCCGGTGAATTCTTCAAGGCCCTGGAGCGCGAGGTCCGCGCCCGCACCTAAGGAACCTGCCTCGGGCCAATCCTCCCTGGGGGCCTGTGGGGATTGACAAGCTGCCATCCGTGGCAGATTATGGTCCCAACCCGGCCCCGAGTGTTCTCTCCACAGAACGAGTGACTTTCGCTGGGTCTGCAGGTGACTTCGACGCAGGGGGGCGTCAGTGGTACCTGCTGTGGCCAGGACGGTCAAGATCCTCCGGTACCTGGAGCGCCGGGGCAGCCGGGGGGCCACCCTCGCCCAGATCCACCGGGCGCTCGCCCTGAACAAGAGTACCTGCTTCGCCATCCTCAAGACCCTGGAGCGATTTGGCTTCATCGCGTATTTCCCTCAGTCCAGGCGATACGGGCTGGGCAAGGCGGTATTCGAGTTGGGCCGCGCGGCAGACCGCGCGCGGCCCCATCTGGCCTCCGGTGTGAGGATCGCGCCGCGGAGACTACGGCACAGGGGGTGGGGTGGGATGATACCGGATCGGTTCGACTATTGCGCGCCCAGGACCGTCGCCGAAGCGGTCGGCCTCCTTCAGCAATATGGGACCGAGGCGAAACCGCTGGCCGGCGGGCACAGCCTGATCCCGCTGATGAAACTCCGCCTAGCCGCCCCCCGCTACCTGATCGACCTGAACCGGATCCCGGACCTCGCCTACATCAGGGAGGCGGATGGGACCCTGCGCATCGGGGCGCTAACCAGGCATGCCGACCTCGAAGCCTCGGCTCTCGTCCGGACCCACTACCCGCTCCTGGCCGACACCGCCCGGGTCATCGCCGACCCGCTGGTCCGCAACATGGGGACCATCGGCGGGTCGCTGGCCCACGCCGACCCGGCCGGGGACTGGGGGGCGGCGATGCTGGCCTCGCGGGCGACGGTGGTGCTCGATGGCCCCCGCGGCACGCGCACCATGGGGATCGACGACTTCCTGGTCGGCACGTTTGCGACCGCCCTCGAACCCGACGAGCTCCTGACCGAGATTCGGGTGCCGCGCCCGCCGGCTCGCAGCGGCGGGGCCTACCTGAAGTTGGAGCGCAAGGTGGGCGACTTTGCCATCGCCGCCGTCGGGGTCTCCCTCCTCCTGGACGCCCGGGGCAGGTGCGACCAGGTGGGGATCGGCCTCTGCAACGTGGGAGCCACCTCCCTGCGCGCCGCGCGCGCGGAGCAGGTCCTGCGCGGGCAGCCGCCCGACGAGGCCGCGATCGCGCGGGCGGCGCAGGCGGCCGCCGAGGAGTCCGACCCATCCTCCGACCTGCGCGGGCCGGCGGAGTACAAACGGGACGTCGTGAGGGTGCTGACCGCTCGGGCGCTGAGGCAGGCCCTGGAGAGGGCCAAGGGGGGTGAGTGAGGTGGTCAGCCGGATCTCGGTGACCGT
>JAVKID010000042.1:0-7949 GCA_031459655.1 Candidatus Fervidifonticultor octavus
GGACGACGGCGCCAAGCGCGACGACCCAGAAGGAACTGAGTACGCGCCCCCACCGCATGGGCATCATCTCCTCGTCCCGTCGCTCACCCTGTCGGCGGATCGTTACCGGATGCATTCGCCATATCATGGTATCATGCCATGGTCCTGCAGTGCGCTCATCGATGGACCAGACAGCTGCGTCGCGGGGGTCTGGCTTCTCTCGCCCCGCTGGAGCAGCCGTGCATCCGGCTTCTACTTCCTGGGCTTCGAGGCCGGATTGCCGGGGTGCGTCCCGGCCTTGATCTCGTCCAGGTTGCTGAACCCGTCCTTGTCCGAGTCCAGTTTCTCCACGGCCTGCAGGATCTTGATGTCCACGGCCTTGCCCGCCGCGGCCTTGCCCACGTCCGCCCCATAGGGGTTGAGGTTCGTTTTCGCCGGCGGCATGGCCGTGTGGCACACGGTACACGGCATCGCCTTGGCTAGGTCGGTACCGTCCTTGATGTAGGCCCCGTAGGCCTGCCTGAAGACCGCGGTGTCGGGCGCCTTGGCGGCAGCCCAGGTCACCGCGGCGACCACCGTGAGGGCGGCCAGCCCCACCCAAACGGACCTGCGCAACTTCGGCACGGAGATCCCTCCCTGCGTGTGCACCGGTCAGACCTCGGGCTGCCACCAGGCATCCTCAACAGGATGCCCCGAGCATCCATACTACCCGGCCTGGCGCGCTCTTGCCATAGAGTCTAGCCCCAGTCGTCCTCCGGTGACAATACGGTCTGCCCCCGATGCAGCCCGCCCGGCTGAGAGCCGAGGGATCTGCCATCGCATGACGGCCGCCCGCCAGCGGCCGACCGCGTCGGGTGTCCGGCGGAAGCGCAGGAATCGAGCGGTCACCTGATATGCCCGCATCGAGGCAACCCGGATAATGCAGGCAGGAAGCGCCGTGCCATGAAGGTGGCGATTTCCGGGAAGGGCGGCGTGGGCAAGACCACGGTCGCGGCCCTGTTGGCCGCCGAGCTGGTCCGCCGGGGGTACCGCGTCACCGCCGTCGACGCCGATCCGAACCCTACCCTGGCGGCCGCCCTCGGCTTTCCGCCCGTGCCCGTGATTCCCCTGCTTGAGATGAGAGACGACATCGAGCAGCGCGTCGGCGGCGCCGACGGCTTCATCCGGCTCAATCCCCAGGTGGACGACCTGGTCGAGCGCGCGGCGGTGACCCACGGCGGCATCCAGCTGATCGTCGCCGGCGCCATCACCCGCGGCGGCGGCGGGTGCGCCTGTCCCCAGAGCGTGCTGCTGCGCCGGTTGCTTGAGCACCTCGTGCTGGAGCGCGACGAAGCGGTGGTAATCGACCTGGAGGCGGGCCTGGAGCACCTCGGCCGGCGCAGCGCGCAGGCCTCCGATGCGCTCCTGGTCGTGGTCGATCCCAGCCGCGCGAGCCTGGAGACCGCCGGGCGCATCCGCCGGCTGGCGTCGGAGATCGGCATCCCCCGGGTGCTGGCGGTTGCCAACAAGATCAGGGAGGCCGGCGATGAGCCGCACATCACCGCCCACCTCGACGGGCTCGACCTGATCGCCTCGATTCCCTACAGCGAAGACCTCGCCGACGCCGAGCGGGGGGGCGGGAAGGTTGCCGGCGTCGATCCGGCGGTGGCGGAGGCGGTCAGGCGGCTGGCCGATGCGCTCACGACGCGGACAACAGGGAGGGTCAGGCCATGAGCGAGTCGGTGCCGTCCCAGGTTCGGACGGATCCCGCCAGCCTGGAGATGCGGGAGAGGGCGAAGGCCCAGGGCATCGGGACCATCTGGGACCGATACAGCGCCCTGGGCTCCCAGTGCCGCGTCGGGGAACTGGGGATCTGCTGCACCATCTGCCATCTGGGACCGTGCAACCTGGGCCTGCCTGGGAGCCGGCGGCCGCAGGTCGGGGTGTGCGGGGCCACCCTCGATACCGTGGCGGCCCGACGCCTGGCCCGCGACATGGCCGCAGGGTCGGCCGCCCACTCCGACCACGGCCGGTCGGTGGCGCACCTCCTGCTGATGGCGGCCCGGGGCCAGGCCCCGGGGTACGGCATCAAGGACGAGCGGAAGCTGCGGGCGCTGGCGGCCGAACTCGGCGTGCCCGCCGACGGCCGCACGGCGGCCGAGGTCGCCGAGGGCGTCGCGCGGGCCTGCCTGGAACAGTTCGGCCAGCAGGACGGCGAGTTGCCATTCGCCCGACGGGCTCCCGCCAGGCAGCAGGAGATCTGGCGCCGACTCGGGATCGCCCCGCGCGGCATCGACCGCGAGATCGTCGACGTGATGCATCGCACTAACATGGGCGTGGACAACGATTACCGGAGCATCATCCTGGCCGGCATCCGCAGCGCGCTGGCCGACGGGTGGGGCGGCTCGATGATCGCCACTGACCTGCAAGATGTCCTGTTCGGGACGCCCAAGCCCATCCGCGCGCGGATGAACCTGGGCGTGCTGGCCGCCGACCAGGTGAACATCCTGGTGCACGGGCACGAGCCGATGCTGGCCGAGGCCATCGTGGACGCGACGGCCGATCCCGCGCTGCTGGCCCAGGCGAAGGCAGTGGGCGCATCCGGCATCAACGTCGCCGGCATCTGCTGCACCGCCAACGAGGTGCTCATGCGCCGCGGCATCCCCATCGCCGGCAACTTCCTCCAGCAGGAACTGGCCATGATCACCGGCGCCGTGGACGCGTTCCTGGTGGACGTTCAGTGCATCATGCCGGGGCTGGTGGAGGTGGCCTCCTGCTTCCACACCGAGATCATCGCCACGTCCTCCAAGGCGCGGATCCCCGGCACCGTCCAGGTAGAATTCTCCGAAGATCGCGCACCGGAGACCGCCCGCGAGATCGTGGCCCGCGCGGTGGCCAACTACGCGCGGCGGGATCCCGGCCGTGTGGTCATCCCCGACCACCGGATGGACGTCGTGGCCGGGTTCTCCACCGAATCGATCGCCCCGATCCTGGGCGGCACCTTCCGCGGCGGCTGGCGGCCCCTCAACGACGGCATCATGGCCGGTCGCATCCGCGGCGTCGTCGGCGTCGTCGGCTGCGATTCCCCCAAGCAGGTCCAGGACCAGGGCCACCTGGACCTGGTCTACGAGTTGCTGCGCCACGACGTCCTCGTGGTACAGACCGGCTGCTCGGCCATCGCCTGCGGCAAGGCCGGATTGCTGCAGCCGGAGGCCGCCTTCCGGCACGCGGGGCGAGGCCTGCAGGAGATCTGCGAGGCAGTCGGCATCCCGCCGGTGCTCCACTCCGGCTCGTGCGTGGACAACAGCCGGATCCTGACCGCCTGCATCGAGATGGTGAAGGAAGGCGGGGTGGGCCGCTCCTTCGACGAACTACCGGTGGCCGCCGCGGCGCCGGGCTGGTGGTCGGAGAAGGCCATCGCCATCGGCTTCTACGCCGTCGCATCGGGGATCCTGACGGTGCTGGGATCCCCGCTCAACATCCTGGGCAGCGAGGCCGTCACCCGGTACGTGACCGAGGAACTGGAGGGCGTCACCGGAGGCCGGTTCGCCTTCGAGTCCGATCCCGTCAAGGCGGCGGCGCTCATCGTCGCGCACCTGGACCGCAAGCGCGAGGCGCTCAAGCTGCGCCCGATGCTGTATGAGGTCATGCCAGCCCGCGAGCCCGTCGGGGTCGGCCTCGCAGGCGCGCAGGCGCCGTAAGGACGGCGGGAGGAATCGGCCATGTCGCGCATCATCGCCACCGCCGCAATCCGAGGGGCGCAGAAGTACGTGGCAGAGGCGGAGGCCGCGCTCACCCGGGCCATGGACGCCAGAGGCGGGGCGGCGAAGCTGGAGTTCCCCAACACCGCTTTCTACCTGCCGCTGATCTACGCGCTCACCGGCATCAAGGTGAAGACGATGCAGGACGCCTGGGAGCCGCTGCGGATCGCGCGCAGCCTGCTGCCGCCGGTCCCTACCGACCGGCTGTGGCTGCCCTACCTGGGCGACGCGCTGGACGCGGGGATCTCGACCCTGATCGCCGAGGAGATCATCGAGGCCGTCAGGTACGCGACCGACGGGCCGCCCGGCGGCATCTGGCTGGGGTTCACCGACGACGCCATCCTCCGCACCCAGGGGATCAAACTGGTGGACGGCCGGATGCCGGGGTTCGCCGCGTGCGTGGGCGCCATGCCCACGGTTGACGCCGCCGTGCGTCTGGCGCGGGGACTGCAGGAGCGCAACATCCTGGTGTTCCTGTCCAGCCACACCAACGGCGCCAGCATGGCCGAGCAACTGGCCGACGCCGGAGTCGAGATGAACTGGGACACCTACCTGGTCCCCTACGGCAAGGACACCAGCGCGACCGTGCACGCCCTCAACTTCGCAGCCCGCGCCGCCATGACGTTCGGTGGGCTCGTCCCGGGGGATCTGGCCCGGGCGCGGGAGATCCTGCTGTACAACAAGGCCCGGGTCTATGCCTTCGTCCTGGCCCTGGGCGAGGTGGACGACGAGAAGTACGCCACGGCCGCCGGCGCCATCAACTTCGGCTTCCCGGTCATCGCCGACACCGACATCCCGCAGATCCTGCCCACCGGGATCTGCACCTACGAGCACGTGGTGAGCCGGGTGCCCCACGACCAACTGGTCGCCAAGGCCATCGAGGTCCGGGGCCTGCGGCTCAAGATCACCAAGATCCCCATCCCCGTCTCCTACAGCGCCGCCTTCGAGGGCGAGCGCGTCCGCAAGGAGCAGCTCCACGTCGAGTTCGGCCGGCAACTGGCGCCGGCGTTTGAGTACCTGCGCGGCCGGGACATGCACGAGGTCGAGGACGGGAAGATCGAGGTCATCGGGCCCGACCTTGACACCGCCGAGGTCGGGGGGCACATGCCGCTGGGTCTCCTCATCGAGGTGGCCGGCCGCAAGCTCCAAAAGGACTTCGAGCCCATCCTGGAGCGCCAGGTCCACCGCTTCCTCAACGGCGCCATGGGCGTCATGCACATCGGCCAGCGTGACATCCCCTGGATCCGGATCAGCCGGGAGGCCGTGGCCGCCGGATTCCGCCTGCGGCACTTCGGGGACATCCTCCACGCCAAGTACCACGAAGAGTATCCGGCGCTGGTGGACAAGGTGCAGGTCACGATCTACACGGAGGCCTCCAGGATCCTGGAGATCCTGGAGGAGGCCCGCAGGGTCTGGGACGAGCGCGACGCGCGGGTCGCCGGGATGACCGACGAGACGGTGGATGTCTACTACTCGTGCACGCTGTGCCAGTCGTATGCGCCCAACCACGTCTGCATCATCACCCCCGAGCGGCTCGGCCTCTGCGGCGCGTACAACTGGCTGGACGGCAAGGCCTCCTACGAGATCAACCCGGCCGGCCCCAACCAGCCGGTGGAGAAGGGGGCCTGCCTGGACGCCACCCTGGGGATGTACGAGGGGATCAACGGGTTCGTCTACGCCAAGTCCAACAAGACGGTGGAGCAGGTCAGCCTCTACTCCATGATCCAGTTTCCAATGACCTCGTGCGGGTGCTTCGAGTGCATCATGGCCCTGGTCCCCGAGGCCAACGGCGTCATGGTGGTCAACCGCGAGTACACCGGGATGACCCCGGTGGGCATGACCTTCAGCACCCTGGCCGGGATGGTCGGCGGGGGGATCCAGACGCCGGGCTTCCTGGGCGTGGGACGCCTCTACCTGACGAGCCGGAAGTTCATCTCGGCCGACGGCGGCCTGCCCCGGCTGGTGTGGATGCCCAGGGAGTTGAAAGACGCCCTGGCCGATCGCCTGCGCGCCCGCGCCAGGGACCTTGGGGATGAGACGTTGGTGGACAAGATCGCCGACGAGACGGTAGCGATCACCGCCGAGGAACTCGTGGCCTTCCTGGAGCGCGTGGGGCATCCGGCGCTGCGGATGCCGGCCCTCATCTGAAGACGGGAGACGCCCGATGCCGCTGACCGCCCTGGACATCTACAAACTCCTGCCCAAGACGAACTGCGGGGAGTGCAGCTTTCCCACCTGCCTGGCCTTTGCCATGCAGCTCGCCACCAAGAAGGCCACCCTGGAGGCCTGCCCGTATGCCAGCGACGACGCCAAGGCAACGCTGGCCGGGGCCGCCATGCCGCCCATCCGCCTGGTCACCATCGGTCCCGAGGAGCAGTGCATCGTGATGGGCAAGGAGACCGTGCTCTTTCGCCACGAGGAGACCTTCTACCATCCAACCCCGATCGCGGTGCGCGTCCCCTCCGATCGCTCCCGGGAAGACCTGCGGGGCGCCTTCGAGCGGATTCGCGCCCTACAGTTCGAGCGGGTCGGTCAGATGCTGCGGGTGGAGCTGGTGGCCCTCCACGACCGGACCGGGGATGCCGGGCACTTCGCCGCCGCCGCGCGGGACGCGGACGAGATGGGGCTGGCCCTGGTGCTGATGAGCGAGGAGCCCTCTGTTCTGCAGACCGCCGCGGAGGCGCTCGCCAAGTGCCGCCCCCTGCTCTACGCGGCCACCGCCGACACCTGGGAGGCCATGGTCCAGGTGGCCAAGACCCATCGGTGCCCGCTGGCGGTCAGGGGCCGGAACCTGGACGAACTGGCGGATCTTGTGGCGCGCATCGCGGCCTCGGGGGTGACCGATCTGGTGATCGACAGCGGCGCGCGCAGCCATGCCAGGACGCTCCAGGACCTGACCCAGATCCGCCGGCTGGCGCTGCGCAAGACCTTCCGCCCGCTGGGCTACCCGGCGATGGCCTTCGTGACCGCGTCCGACCCCCTGGACGTGGTTATGGAGGGGACAGCGTACATCGCCAAGTACGCGGCGCTGCTGGTGACGGGCGAACTGGAACCCTGGCAGGCGCTGGCGCTGCTCACCGCGCGCCAGAACATCTACACCGATCCGCAGAAGCCGATCCAGGTCGAGCCCGGCATCCACACCGTGGGTGCGCCCGACGAGACCTCCCCGGTCCTGGTGACCACCAACTTCTCGCTGACCTACTTCACGGTGGAGGCCGACACGGAGGCCAGCCGCACCCCGGCCTGGGTCGTCGTGGTGAACACGGAAGGTCAGTCGGTCATGACGGCGTGGGCCGCCGACAAGTTCAACGCCGAGACGATCGCCAAGGCAATCGCCGACTGCGGGATCGCCGAGCGGGTCAGGCACCGCTGTGCAGTCATCCCCGGCGGGGTGGCCGCCATCAGCGGCAAACTCGAAGAACTGAGCGGCTGGCAGATCATGGTGGGCCCGCGGGAGTCGGCGGGCATTCCCGCCTTCATGCGGACCCGGTGGAAACAGGTTGCCTCGGCCACCGTGTGAGGAGTAGGGGTGATGTCCGCCACGGTCACGTTCTACCCGGAGGGCCGCACGGTCGCCGTGGAGGCGGGCCAGACGCTGCTGGACGCGGCGCTGGCTGCCGGCGTGCCGCTCAACAGCGTCTGCGGAGGCCGCGGGATCTGCCAGCGGTGCCGGGTCATAGTCCGCGACGGCGGCGTGGAGGTCGACGAGTCGGGGCGGCTGCCGGACGGGAGGGAGATCCTGGCGTGCCTGAGCCGCGTCGTGGGGGACCTGGCTGTGGAGGTTCCGGTCACCTCCCGCGTCGAGGGCGAGCAGATCCTGCTGGGCACCGAGCGGTGGGCCGGCCCGTTCCTGCCGATGCCGCAAGAGGCTGTCGCAACGCTCCCGCGTGCGGCGGGCCTGTTTGTCCCCAGCCCGCTGGCGTTTGCCCTCCCCCTGGAACTGCCCCCCCCGACCCTCCACGACTGCGCCAGCGACCTGCAGCGCCTGCTGCGGGAACTCCGCCGGCAGCGCAACATCCAAAAGGTCCGCATCCCCCAGGAGGTCCTGCGGCGTCTTCCCAGGACCCTGCGGGAGGCCGGCTGGACGGTGACCGCGGTCCTGACCCGGGTGAACAGGGAGTACGAACTGGCCGACCTGGTGCCCGGAGCGCGCGGCGCCCGGGCCTTTGGGGTGGCCGTGGATGTGGGCACCACCACCGTCGTGGTGCACCTGGTGGACCTCGAGCGCGG
>JAVKID010000042.1:7959-25667 GCA_031459655.1 Candidatus Fervidifonticultor octavus
CGGCCGCCGCCCTCAACCGACAGATCGTCTGCGGGGACGACGTCATCTCCCGCATCATCCACGCCGGCGAACCCGGGGGGCTGGAGCGGCTGCGGACCGCGGTGCTGGACACCGTTAACCTCCTGATCGGCGGGCTGGCGCGCACGCACCGCGTGGCCCGCGACGAGATCATCGGCGCGGTCTGCGCCGGCAACACGACCATGCTCCACCTGTTCCTGGGACTTCCGCCCGATGAGATCCGGCGGGAGCCCTACATTCCGGTGGCGACGGCCCCTCCCAGCACCCACGCGGCCGAGGTGGGCCTGCGCATCCACCCGCGGGCCCTGGTAGCCGCCATGCCGGGCGTCAGCAGCTACGTGGGCGGCGACATCACCGCCGACGTGCTGGCCGCCGGCATGGACCGCACCGACGAACTGTCCATGCTCATCGACGTCGGGACCAACGGCGAGACCGTCATCGGCAACCGGGAGTTCCTGGTCTGCTGCGCCTGCTCGGCCGGGCCGGCGTTCGAAGGCGGCGGCATCACCTGGGGGATGCGTGCGGCCACAGGCGCCATCCAGCGGGTCGAGGTCACCCCGGAGGGGACCGTCAGGTGGACGACCATCGGCGGGGCCAGGCCCAGGGGGATCTGCGGATCGGGCTTGGTGGACCTGCTGGCCGAGTTGCTGCGCGCGGGCTTCATGGATCGGGCGGGGCGCTTGCGGCCGGACGCGCCGGTGGTGCGCCAGGGGCCCGACGGGTTGGAGGTCGTCGTCGTCCCCGCGTCCGAGTCGGGCGCCGGCCGGGACATCGTGCTGACCGCCGCCGACATCGAGAACCTCCTCCGCGCCAAGGCGGCGGTCTACGCCGGGGCCTCGTTGCTGGCCAGACGCCTGGGGATCGAGATCCAGGAGATCCAGCGCATCTACGTGGCGGGGGGCTTCGGGACCTCTCTGGACATCCGCAAGGCCATCCTGATCGGGCTGCTGCCCGATGTCCCGCCCGAGCGGGTGATCTTCATCGGCAACGGTTCCGTGGTCGGGGCCAAGATGGCGCTGCTCTCCTACGAGGTCTGGCGCCGGGCCGCCGAGGTGGCCCAGAGGATGGCCTACCGCGAGCTCAGCACCGACACCGCCTTCATGGAGGAGTACGTGTCGGCCACGTTTCTGCCACACACGGACTGTGCCCGGTTCCCGCGGGTCTGCGCGGAACTGGGGATGCAGGCTTGAGGGGGGCCGATCGGCATGCCATACGTGCTAGCGGTGGCCGGCAAGGGCGGGACGGGGAAGACGACCCTGGCGGGCCTGATCGTGCGATCGTGGCTGCGGACCGGCCGCACTCCCGTCCTGGCTGTGGACGCGGATCCCAACACCAACCTCGATGTCGTCCTGGGCCTCCATCCCTCCAAGACGATCTCGGACGTCCTCGACGCCACCAAGGGGATGCGGGACGTGCCATCCACCATGCCCCGGACGACCTACCTCCAATACCACCTTGAGGAGTGCCTGTGCGAAGGACGCGGCGTCGACCTGATCGTCATGGGCCGGCCCGAGGGCGCCGGGTGCTACTGTGCGGCCAACCACCTGCTCCGGGAGCACCTCGATCGGCTGATGAGCAGCTACCCCTACGTGGTGATGGACAATGAGGCCGGGATGGAGCACCTCTCCCGCCGGACCACCCGGGACGTGGACCTGCTGCTTATCGTCAGCGACCCCACCCTGGCCGGACTGAAGGCGGCCAGGCGGATCCAGGGGCTGGTGGGCGAGCTCAACCTGGCGGTCCGGGAGATCGGCCTGGTCATCAACCGGGCCGACGGGCTGCCACCCGCGGTGGAGCACAGCCTCTTGCAGGACGGCCTCCGCGTGGTGGGGACCGTGCCCGAAGATCCTCTGGTGGTGGCCTGCGAGCTGGAAGGCCGGCCACTGCTCGACCTCCCCGACGACGCGCCATCGGCGCGCGCGGTCGGCGCGATCCTCTCCTCGACGCAGCCGGCGGCGGTGGGCCCATGAGCGTCTACGTGAGGACCTACGAAGGTCTGCGCAGGCGGCTCCGTTCGCAGGACCCGGACCGCCTGGCTGCGCGCGCCGGTGCCGTCCGGCTGGGCGATGACCGGCTCGGGCTTCGGTGCGCCGGACGCGATTACGTCATCCATAGCTCGGATGGCACGGTGCTCCAGGCCGACGGGTCTGCGGCCGAGGTGAACGTAGCCATCCTCCTGCTCCTGTATCTGCTGGAGGCGACCGGCCGGGCCATGGAGGGTCGGTGGATCTCGTTCGAGCAGCTCCCCGGGGGCCCGGGCTACCTGGCCTCATTCCGCGGCCGGGTCGTAGCCCCCATCCAGCAGGCGTTTGGGCAGCATCCCGAGCGGCTGCTGGAGGCGGCCCGGGGCCTGGACGGCGAGCCGATGTCGCTGGGAGACGTGGCGGTGCGCATCCCCGCGCTGCCCTGCGTCCCCATCGCCTATGTGCTCTGGCGGGGTGACGAGGAGTTTTCGCCCAGCGTCTCGGTCGTCTTTGACGCCTCGGTGGAAGGCTACCTGGACGCCGAGGTCCTGACCGCGCTGGCCGAACTGGTGACTAGGCGGCTGGTCGCCGCCGCCAAGGAGGTGTAGGGGAGTGCCCGTCGAGTTGGTTCGCGAGACCTGGCCGGGCAGGATCTTCACCGTCACCATCGGGGCCACAGCCGCCGAGGGCGGCACGCGGGCCAGCACGGTCACCATCGGCGGCCATGCCGCCCTTCCGTTTCTCCCGGGGGATGCCCCGAGTCCGCACCGACCGGTGGTGGCCATGGAAGTCATGGACGCGGTGCCCCCGGACTGGCCGGAGACCCTGCGCCGGCCGTTGGCGGACGTCCTGGACGCGCCGGCCGACTGGGCCCGGAAGTGCGTCGAGGAGTACGGCGCCGAACTCATCGCCCTGCGCCTGTGGAGCCCGCACCCTGACTGGAAGGACGCCTCGCCGGATGCGGCGGCGGCCACGGTCCGGGCGGTCCTGGACGCCGTTTCCGTGCCGCTGATCATCCTGGGCTGCGACCATGCCGAGAAGGACAACGAGGTCTGGCCCCGCGTCACCGAGGTGGCCAGGGGCGAGCGGTGCCTGGTGGGCGTGGCGGTCCCCGAGAACTACAAGACGCTCGTCGTCGCCTGTCTGGCCGACGGGCACGCCGTCCTGGCCCAGGCGCCCATCGACATCAACATCCAGAAGCAACTCACCATCCTCATGACCGAGATGGGGCTGCCCCCGGATCGTATCGTCCTGCACCCCGGGACCGCGTCGCTGGGCTACGGGCTGGAGTACGAGTACTCGATCATGGAGCGCATCCGCCTGGCCGGCTTGCAGGGCGACAGGATGCTGGCGCAGCCCATGGCGGCCATCATCGGCGAAGAGGCGTGGAAGGCCAAGGAAGCGCGGCTGACCGAGGCCGAGATGCCCGCGTGGGGATCGGCCGAACGGCGCGGCCCGGCGTGGGAAGCCGCGACCGCGGCGGCGTTTCTCCAGGCGGGCGCCGACCTGCTGGTGTTGCTGCATCCCGAGGCGGTGGCGGCCACCAGACGGACGATCGCCGCGCTGACGGCCGTGGCGGCGCCGGCGTAGGAGGAGGCCATGTTCATCATCGGTGAGCGGATCAACGGCATGTTCCGGTCCGTGGCCCGGGCGATCCGGGACCGCGACGCCAATGCCATCGCCGACCTGGCGCGCCGCCAGGTGGCCGCCGGCGCCCATGCGCTGGACCTCAACACGGGGCCCACCGCCGACGACCCGGCCGAGGTGATGACCTGGCTGGTCCAGACGGTACAGGAGGCGACCGACGTGCCGCTGTCCATCGACAGCGCCAGGCCGCCGGTCATCGCCGCGGGGCTGCGCGCCTGTCGGCGGCCGGCCATCATCAACTCGACGACCGGCGCCAAAGCCAAACTGGACGCCCTGCTCCCGCTGGCCAGGGAGTACGGAGCCGGCCTCATTGCGCTGACCAACGACGAGCGCGGCATCCCCCGCAATGCGGCGGCCAGAGCCGAGATCGCCCTCACCATCGTGGCGCGGGCGATGGAGGCCGGTCTCCCCACCGATCGCCTCTACCTGGACCCGATTGTGCTCCCCGTCAATGCCGCCCAGGACCAGTGCAAGGAGGCGCTGGAGGCCGTGGCGATGTTCAGGACGCTGTGTGAGCCGGCTCCGCACATCCTCCTGGGGCTGAGCAATGTCTCCCAGGGCACGACCAACCGGAGCCTGATCAACCGCACCTACCTGGTCATGGCCATGGCCCTGGGGTGCGACGCGGCGATTCTGGACCCGCTGGACCGGGACCTGATCGATGCGATCCGCACCGCCCGCATCCTGCTCAACCAGGAGATCTATGCCGAGAGTTACCTCCAGTCGCAGCCGGCGTAGGAGGAGGGGAGGATCGTGGCCGGGTGGGCGCTGGGCAAGACCGTGGACGAACTCGCGGTGGGCGATCGGGCATCCATCACCAAGATCGTCACCGAGACGGACATCCACCTCTACGTCGGCATGACCGGAGACCTCAATCCGCTCTATGTGGACGAGGCGTACGCGGCACAGACCCGGTACCGGGGCCGGATCGCGCCCGGCATCCTGACCGCCGGTCAGGTCATCGCGGTCATCAGCACCAGGCTGCCGGGCCCGGGCACGATCCTGGAACAGCAGGAGTTCCGGTTCACGGCGCCGGTGCGGCCCGGCGATGCGCTCACCGCCTTCGTCGAGGTCGTGGAGGTCCTGCCGTCGCGCGGCCGCGCGCGGCTGCGCACGGTCTGCAAGAACCAGGACGGCGTCGTCGTCCTCGACGGCGAGGTCGTCGTCCTGCCGCCCCCGCGTGTGCATACCGGCCCGGGCGGCGTGGGGGAGCGCCGGTGACCTACCAGGAGGCGCTGGCCTATCTCGACGGGCTGCTGGCCGGGCGGCCTGTGACGCCGTCCTACACACCCGTGAAGCTGGAGCGGATGCGGCGCCTGTGTGCGCTGCTCGGCCACCCCGAGCGGGCGTTCCCGGCGGTGCTGGTGGCGGGGACCAAGGGGAAAGGGTCCACCGCGGCCATGATCGCCGCCATGGCCCACGCCGCCGGCTGGCGCGTGGGCCTCTACACCAAGCCCCACCTGGCGGACTTCCGCGAGCGGATCCGCATCGACGGGGAGATGATCCTCCCAGACGAGGTCGCCGGTCTGATGGAGCAGGTGCGGGATGCCACCGCCGCCGGGGTCGGCGGACCGGGCTGGCCGCCTACGTACTTCGAGGTCGCGGCGGCGCTGGCGTTCCTGCACTTCGCCCGGCAGAGGATCGATCTGGCTGTCGTCGAGGTCGGGATCGGGGGCCGGCTCGACGCGACCAACGTTGTCGAGCCGCGCGTCTCGGTCATCACGACCGTGGACTACGACCACACCGATCTGTTCGGACACAACCTGCGCCGGATCGCCGCCGAGGACGCCGGGATCATCCGTCCGGGCGGCGTCGTGGTGACGGCCCCGCAACCCGCCCCCGCCCTGCGCGTCATCGAGGCGGCCGCGCAGGGCCAGGGCGCCACGCTGATCCGCGTCGGCCGGGAGGTTCGGTACCGGACGCTGCGGGCGACGCTGGCGGGCGTGCACCTGACGGTCAGCGGGCGGGCCCGGCGCTACCGCAACCTGACCGTGCCGCTGCTGGGCCGCCACCAGGCGATCAATGCGGCGGCCGCAGTCGGCGTGGTGGAAGCGCTGGGTGCCGGGGGACTCCCGCTCGGCGAGGCCGCCGTCCGCTCGGGGCTGGCGGGTCTGCGGTGGCCGGCCAGGGTCGAGATCGTCCGGCACGATCCGACCGTCATCGTGGACGTGGCCCACAACGCGGTCTCGTTTAGGGCGCTGCGGGCCGTGCTGGACGAGACGTTCCCCGGCCGCCGGGTCATGCTGGTCATCGGGCTGCTGGGCAACAAGGACATCTCCCGCGTCGCGCGGATCATCGGCCCCCGCGCAGCCGCGGTGGTGGCGACCAGGGCCCACGACGGGCGGGCGCTGCCCGCCGCCGAGGTGGCGGCGGCGTTCCGACCCCTGGTGCCCGAGGTCAGCGTGGTGGACGACCCGGTGGAGGCCGCAGACGCCGCCCTCGCCGCGGGCGGCCAGGGGGACGTGATCTGCATCGCCGGCTCGTTTCACGTGGCCGGGCCGGTGCGCACGCACCTGGTCCCGGAGGCGGGGGTGCCCGTCGCGGCGCTGTGAGGAGGGCCTCATGATCATCGCCGAGCGCAAGCCCCTGGACGCGATCCTGGGCATGATCGCCCCCTACCGCAAGGTCCTGCTGGTCGGGTGCGGGACCTGCGCGTCGGTCTGCCTGGCGGGCGGGGCGCGAGAGGTCGCGGAAACGGCCTCGCTGCTGAGGATGGCGCGGCAGAGCCGGGGCGAGCGGCCGCTGGCAGTCCTGGAAGCCACCCAGCACCGCCAGTGCGACAGGGAGTTCCTCCTGCCGCTGGCCGCCCAGGTAGAGGAAGCCGAGGCCGTGGTCTCGATGGCCTGCGGCGCCGGGGTGCAGCTCCTGGCCGAAACCTTTCCCGGCCGCCGCGTGCTCCCGGCGCTCGATACCAAGTTCATCGGGGTCGCGGTCGGACCCGGGTGGTGGGCCGAGCGGTGCCGCGGGTGCGGCGAGTGCATCCTGGACCGCACCGGGGGGATCTGTCCGTTCGCGCGGTGTTCAAAGGGGCTCCTCAACGGCCCCTGTGGCGGCTACCGCAACGGGAAGTGCGAGGTCGACCCCGCCGTAGACTGCGGATGGCTGCTGATCTTCGAGCGCCTGAAGGCGCTGGGAGAACTGGAGCGGCTCCGTGACATCTGGGGGCCCAAGGACTGGTCGGTGGCCGCGGTCGGCCGGCCGCGGCAGCTGGTCCGGGACGATGTGAGCATGGCACGCGAGGAGGAACCCGTATGAGTGCAGTGGCGCCTCTCCCCACCACGCCCACGAAGAGCGACCTGGAGATCGCCCAGGAGGCCACCCTGCTCCCCATCGTGGAGATCGCCAGGCGGCTGGGGTTGTCCGAGGACGACCTCGACCTCTACGGCAAGTACAAGGCGAAGATCCACCTGGACGTCATGGACCGTCTGGCGTCCCGTCCCGACGGCAAGTACGTCATGGTGACGGCCATCACGCCGACGCCGCTGGGCGAGGGCAAGACCACCACGGCCATCGGGCTGGGCATGGCGCTCAACCGGCTGGGCCACAGGACGGTCAACACGCTGCGCCAACCGTCGATGGGTCCGACGTTCGGCATCAAGGGCGGCGCGGCCGGCGGCGGCTACGCCCAGGCCGTGCCCATGGAGGACTTCAACCTCCACTTCACCGGCGACATCCACGCCGTCAGCGCGGCTCACAACCTGCTGGCGGCGATGCTCGACGCCCACATCATGCACGGCAATGAACTGGGCATCGACCCGTACTCCATCACCTGGCCGCGGGTGGTGGACATCAGCGATCGGGCGCTGCGGAACATCATCATCGGGTTGGGGACGAAAGAGGACGGCCGGCCGCGGCAGACCGGGTTCGACATCAGCGTGGCCAGCGAGGTCATGGCCATCCTGGCCCTGGCCTCCGACCTGGCCGACCTGCGCCGGCGCCTGGGTCGGATCGTCGTGGGCACGACCGAGGCCGGCCGGCCGGTTACCGCCGCGGACCTCAAGGCCGCCGGCGCCATGGCGGTCCTGCTTAAGGACGCCCTCATGCCCAACCTGATCCAGACCCTGGAGAACACCCCGGTCATCGTGCACGCGGGGCCCTTCGCCAACATCGCCCACGGCAACAACTCCATCGTGGCCGACAAGATCGCCCTCAAGCTGGCCGACTACGTGGTCACCGAGAGCGGTTTTGGGGCCGACTGCGGCGCCGAGAAGATGATCAACATCAAGTGCCGCTACTCCGGTCTGAGACTCAACGCCGCCGTAATCGTCGCCACGATCCGGGCCCTCAAGATGCACGGAGGGGTGGGCCGCGTGGTCCCGGGCCGGCCGCTGCCGCCTGAACTGCTGGCCGAGAACGTCGAAGCCGTTTCCCGCGGCTGCGAGAACCTCCAGAAGCACATCGAGAACATGCGGCTCCACGGCCTGCCGGTCGTCGTGGCGATCAACCTGTTCCCCACCGACACCGAGCGGGAGATCGAGGCGGTGCGCAGGGCGTCGCTGGCCGCCGGCGCCCTCGCCGCGGTCACCAGCGACCACCACGCGAAAGGCGGCGCGGGCGCCATCGAACTGGCCAGAGCCGTCATCGAGGCGGCCGAGCAGCCCAGCCAGATGACCTTCCTCTACCCGCTGGAGGCCTCCATCAAGGAGAAGATCGAGGCGATCGCCACCAAGATCTACGGGGCCGACGGGGTGGACTACGAACCCCTGGCCGAACAGAAGATCCGGCTCTACACCATGCTGGGGTACGACCGGCTGCCCATCAACATGGCCAAGACGCACCTGTCGCTGTCCCACGACCCCACCCGCAAGGGCCGGCCACGGAACTTCCGCCTGCCCATTCGCGACATCCGCGCCTCGGTGGGCGCCGGGTTCCTGTACCCGCTATGCGGGGAGATGCGCACCATGCCCGGGCTGCCCAAGACGCCGGCGGCCACGAAGGTCGACCTCGACCTGACGACTGGGAAGGTGGTGGGCCTCTTCTAGGCGCACCGGGAGGGCGGCCATGACACTGCGCGAGGCGCTGGCCAGCGGGACTTTCGTCGTCACCGTGGAGGCGGCGCCGCCCAAGGGGGTCGCGGTGGAGGCGGCGCTGGCGGAGGCGGAAGCCCTGCGAGGGCGCGTGCAGGCCTTCAATGTGACCGACCAGCAGTCGTCCGTGATGCGCCTGGGTTCGCTGGCGCTGTGCCACCTGCTGGCTGAGCGCGGGCTGGAACCCGTCTACCAGGTCACCTGCCGCGACCGCAACCGAATCGCGCTCCAGTCCGACCTGCTGTCCGCTGCGGCCCTGGGGATCGAGAACGTGCTCTGTCTGACCGGCGACCACGTGAGCCTCGGTGACCACCCTCAGGCCAAACCCGTGTTCGACCTGGACGCGGTGACGCTGCTGGCGGCTGCGCGGGAACTCACGCGCGGTCGCGACCTGGCCGGGAAAGAGTTGACAGGCATCCCCCGCTTCTTCCTGGGAGCCGTGGTGAGCCCGTGCGCCGATCCGGTGGAACCCCAGATCCTCAAGATGGAGAAGAAGGTCCGCGCGGGCGCCGAGTTCTTCCAGACCCAGGCGGTCTTCGATCTGGACCGCTTTGCCGCGTTCCAGGAGGCCACCCGCGGCTTGGGGGTCCCGGTGATCGCGGGCATCGTCCTGCTCAAGTCGGCCAAGATGGCCCGGTTCATGAACCAGAACATCCCGGGCATCGTGGTGCCCGAGCCGCTCATCAGCGAGATGGAGTCCGCCGGGGACGCCCAAAGCCGCGAGCAGGCCAGCATCGGGATCGCCATCCGCCTGATCCGCGGCCTGCGGCCCCTGGCGGCCGGCGTCCACATCATGGCCATGGGATGGGAACACCTGATCCCGCGCCTGCTGGAGGCGGCCGACCTGTCGGCGCAGCCGGTGGAGGCGGCGTGAGATGATCGAGCGCGATGCCCTCGACCGCTGCAGCCTGTTTGCCGGGCTGTCCTCCTCGGCGCGTGACCTGGTGGCCTCCCTCGGGCGCGTGGCCGCGTTCCAGGCTGGCCAGCGCGTCTTCAACGCGGGCGAAGAGGCCCGGCACCTCTACATCGTCCACGAGGGTCGCGTGGCCCTCGAGGTGCTCCCGCCCCAGGAGGAGGGCGAGCCCCCGCGCCCGGTGGTCGTGACCGTGTTGGGCCCCGGCGACGCCCTGGGGTGGTCGGCCGTGGTCCCTCCCTACGTGTTCACCGTGTCGGCCGTCTGCGTGGACCCCACGGTGCTGGTGGCCATCGAGGGGAAAGTCCTGCGCCGGCTCATGTCGCTGGACTGGGAGGTCGGCTACCACATCATGGCGGGCTTGGTGGACCTCATCGAGTCGCGGATGGCCCACCTCCGCGCGCGCATGGTCCAGATGCACGCCTCCGCGGCCTCCCAGGTGCGCGCGCCGGCCATGCGGGTCGCCACGTACCTGGAGTCGGTGCTGGCCGGCCATGCCGGCGACCTGACCGAGGACCAGCGCCACATCCTGGAGCGGTGCCGTGAGCGGCTGCAGGCGCAGATCGACCATCTGGACCGGCTGCTGCGCGTGCCGGGGCCCGATGTGCCATGGGAGCCCGAGGTCCCGCCCGCGCGCGACTCGCCTCCTGCGGCGGAGCCAGCCGACGACAGCCGGCAGGAGTCTGCCGGCGAGGGGCGGGTGGCTGCGCCCGGCGAACCGGTCGGCGCCGCCATGGTGGTCGGCGGCGGGATCGCCGGGATCCAGGCGGCGCTGGACCTGGCGGATGCCGGCATCAAGGTCTACCTGGTGGAACGGGGTCCGGCGATCGGCGGCCGGATGGCCGCGCTGGACAAGACCTTCCCCACCAACGACTGCGCCATGTGCATCCTCTCGCCCAAACTGTCGGGCGTGGGGCGGCATCCCAACATCGAGATCCTGACGCTGGCCGACCTGCAGCGCCTGGAGGGGTCTGCGGGCGACTTCCTGGCTACGGTGCGCCGGCGGCCGCGCTACATCGACCCGCTGCTGTGCACGGCCTGCGGTGAGTGTGCCGCGGTCTGCCCGGTGCGCGTGCCCAGCGAGTTCGACGCGGGGCTCAGCCTGCGCCCGGCCGTCTTCCGGCCCTACGCCCAGGCGGTGCCCGCCGCCTACGCCATCGACAAACGCGGGCGCTCGCCCTGCCGCGACGCCTGCCCCATCCACCAGCGAGCCCAGGGCTACATCGCGCTGATCGCGCAGGGCCGCTACGAAGAAGCCTTCGAGGTCATCCGCCGCGAGAACCCGTTCCCGGGCATTTGCGGCCGCGTCTGCCATCACCGGTGCGAAGATGCCTGCTCGCGGGCGCAGCTGGACGGCGCGGTCTCCATCGCCGGCCTCAAACGGTTCGTCGCCGACTGGATGTACGCCAGGCCGAGGCAGCCGGGCGCGCCGGTGGCGCCGGTGTATCCCGAGCCGGTCGCCGTCGTCGGCTCCGGGCCCGCCGGACTCACCGCCGCCCGCGACCTGGGGCAGCGGGGCTACCGGGTGACGGTGTTCGAGGCCCTGCCGGTCCCGGGCGGCATGATGCGGGTGGGCATCCCCGAGCACCGCCTCCCCACCTGGATCGTCGAACGCGAAATCGCCGACATCGCCGACCTGGGCGTCGAGATCCGCTGCAACAGCCGCGTGGCCCACGTGCGCGACCTGTTCGAGCAGGGCTACCAGGCGGTCTTCCTGGCCTCGGGCGCGCACCGGGCCCGGAAGATCCCGATTCCCGGCGCCGACCTCCCGGGCGTCCTCGTCAGCACCGATGTCCTCCAGAATGCCCGATTGGGCCAACCCGTGGCCCTGGGCCGGCGCGTGCTGGTGCTGGGAGGCGGCAACGTCGGGTTCGATGTGGCGCGCACCTGCCTTCGGCTGGGCGCCCAGGACGTGCGCGTGCTCTGCCCGGAGACCCGCGAGACGATGCCCGCGCACCCGTGGGAGATCGCCGCCGCCGAGGAAGAGGGCGTCCGGGTCCATCCCGCCACGGGGTTCGTGCGCGTCGTGGAGCGGGACGGCCGCGCCGCGGGCCTGGAGTGCAAGACGGTGCGCGGGATGGCCTTCGACGAGGCCCGGCGGCTCCACCTGGACCTGGTCGAGGGCAGTGAGCACGTCTTCGAGGCGGAGACGATCGTCTTTGCCATCGGCCTGGCGCCGGAACTCGACCTCGTCGCCGGCCTGCCCGGCATCGAGACGACGCCGTGGGGCTCGTTGAAGGTGGACCCGGTCTCCCAGGCCACGGGGTACCCCGGTCTCTTTGCCGGCGGCGACGTCGCCACCGGGACCGCCTTCGTGGTGGACGCTATCGCATCCGGCGGACGGGCGGCGGCGGCCATCCATGCCTACCTACGTCGGGAAGCCCTGCCGGTCGAGACGCCGGTGCCCGCAGCGAGACTCACGCGGCACGAGATCGACGCCCGCGTGGCCCGCGGCCAGATCCGCCTCCAGCCCCGCGCCACCGCCCACGCCCTGCCGCCGGAGGTCCGGCGCGCCTCGTTCGTCGAGGTAGACGAGGGGTTCACCGAGGAGGAAGCCCGCCGCGAGGCGAGCCGGTGTCTCGCCTGCGGGGTCTGCGCCGAGTGCTTCGCCTGCGTCCTGGCCTGCAAGCGGGGGGCCGTCAACCACCTGGAGGCCGAGCGGGTCGAGACCCTGCGGGTCGGCGCCGTCATTCTGGCCCCGGGGATCGAGCCGTTCGACGCGACGCTGGCCGAGGCCTACGGCGTCGGCCGGTTTCCCAACGTGCTCGTCGGCCCGCAGTTCGAGCGCCTGCTCTCGGCCTCGGGCCCCACGCAGGGCCACATCCGGCGGCCCTCTGACGGAGGCGAGCCTCGCCGGATCGCCTTCCTGCAGTGCGTGGGCTCCCGCGACCAGCGCAACCGGTACTGCTCGTCGGTCTGCTGTATGTCCGCCACCAAGCAGGCCATGCTGGCGCGCGAGCACCTGCCCGAGGCCGAGTGCACGATCTACTACGCCGACCTTCGCGCCTTCGGCAAGGGGTTCGACGCCTACATCGAGCGCGCCAAGCGCGCCGGCGTCCGCTACGTGCGCACACGGGTCGCGGTGCTGCGCGAGGATCCGAAGACCAGGGCGCTGCGCTTCCGCGTCGAGGAGAACGGGGAGGTGCGCGAGGAAGAAGCTGATCTCGTCGTGCTGTCCGTCGGCCTGACCCCGCCCAGGGACGCCGCGCGACTGGCCGAGGCCGCCGGGATCAGCCTGGACGAGTACGGGTTCGCGGTGACCGACCCTTTCGCCCCGCTCCAGACGACCCGTCCCGGGGTCTTCGCCGCGGGCGGATTCCGGGGGCCCAAGGACATCCCGGACTCCGTGACCGACGGCAGCGGCGCGGCGGCGGCGGCCCTGGCGCTGATCGGTGCCGCGCGCGGGACGCAGATCGCCCCCAGGGTCTATCCTCCGGAGATGGCCCTGGACTCCACGCCGCGCATCGGCGTCTTCATCTGTCACTGCGGCTCCAACATCGCGGGGGTGGTGGACGTCGAGGGCCTGGCCGCGCACGCGCGCAGGCTGCCGGGTGTCGTCATGGCGGAGACGTCGCTGTACACCTGCTCCGCCGATGCCCTGGCGCGGATCCGGCAGGCCATCGCCGAGGCACACCTTAACCGCGTCGTCGTGGCCAGTTGCACGCCGCGCACCCACGAACCCATCTTCCGCGAAGCGCTGCGCGAGGCCGGCCTGAATCCCTACCTGTTCGAGATGGCCAACATCCGCGACCAGTGCTCGTGGGTGCACGCCGGCGATCCTGCTGCCGCCACCGCGAAGGCCCGGTCGCTCATCGCCGCGGCGGTGGCCCGCGCGGCGCGGCTGACCCCGCTGCACAAGGTGCCGGTGCCGGTGCGGCACGAGGCGCTGGTCGTCGGCGGCGGCATCGCCGGGCTGTCCGCCGCGCTGAACCTGGCCGATCAGGGCTTCCCCGTGGTGCTGGTGGAGCGCGCATCGGCGCTGGGCGGCCGGCTCCGTGCCCCGCTCCTGGCGTGGGACGGGGGAGGCTCGCCGGCCGACGCGCTGGCCGGGCTGGTCGCCCGGGCCCAGCACCACCCGCGCCTTACGGTGTTGACCGACCACCGCGTGGTCGCCTCGCGCGGCACGGTGGGGAACTTCGAGACCACCCTGGCCGGGCCCGACGGCGAGCGCGTCGTCCGGCACGGTGTGACCATTCTGGCCACAGGGCGCCGGGAGTGGCATCCGGCGCCCTACGGGGTGGACGAGGATCCGCGCGTGATCACCCTGGCTGCATTCGAGGCGCACCTGGCCGGGGCGGGGGGCGGGGGGTCGGCCGGCCCCGGTGCCAGGACGACCACGGCGTCCGGGGCGCCGGGGTCCGTGGTGATGCTGCTGTGCGCCGGGCCGTGGGACCGGGTGCCGTTCTACTGCAGCCGCACCTGCTGCGCCCAGTCGCTGGCCGCGGCCCTGGCGTTCAAGCGCGCGCATCCGGGGTCGTCGGTGGCGGTCATGGTGCGCGACGTCCGCACCTACGGCTTCGCCGAGGAGGTCTACACCCGGGCGCGCGAGGCCGGCGTGCTGGTCTTCCGGTACGCGCCGGAGGCTCCCCCGGAAGTGACGCGGACCCCAGAGGCCATCACGGTCAGGGTGCGGGAGGCCGCCCTGGGCGAAGACCTGACGCTGGCGGCCGACCTGCTGGTCGTCTCGCCGGCCCAGGTGCCCGCCGAGGGCGCCGGCGACCTCTCGACGATCTTCAAGGTCCCGGCCTCCCAGGAGGGGTTCTTCCTGGAGGCCCACGTGAAGCTGCGTCCGGCCGACTTCGCCAGCGAGGGGCTGTTCCTCTGCGGCGGCGCGCACTATCCCAAGCCGGTGGGCGAGGTGATCGCCCAGGCCCTGGCCGCCGCCGCCCGCGCAGGGACCTTGCTGTGGCGCGACCGCCTGGAGGTCGGCGGGGTCGTGGCGACCGTAGACCGTGATCGCTGCACGTCGTGCCTGACCTGCCTGCGGCTGTGCGCCTACGACGCCATCGCCTTCGACGCCGATGGGATCGCCGCGGTCGATCCCACCCGGTGCCAGGGGTGCGGGCTGTGCGTGGCGGCCTGCCCCGGGGCCGCCCTCGCGCTGGGACACTACACGCGCGACCAGATGCTCGCCAAGATCGAGGCGCTGCTGGGGCAGCCGGAGCCCGTCCATGCCGGCTGAGATCGTCGCCTTCTGCTGCTTCTACTGCGCGTACGCGGCGGCCGATCTGGCCGGGGTGATGCGGCTGTCGTACCCGCCCAATGTGAAGGTCGTGCTCCTGCCCTGCTCCGGGGGCGTGGACCCGCTCTACATCCTGCGCGCCTTCGAGGCCGGGGCCGACGGCGTACTCGTGGCCGGGTGCCTGGAGGGGCAGTGCCACTACCAGGTGGGCAACCTGCACGCGAAGCGCCGGGTGCGCGCCCTCAAGCGGTTGCTCGACGAGGCCGGCATCGGCGGCGAGCGCCTCGAGATGGTCAACCTCTCCTCGGCGCAGGGGCCGCGCTTCGCCGAGGTCGCGCGCGAGATGACCGAGCGCATCGCGGCGCTGGAGCCCTCGCCGCTCAGGCGGGCCCGAAAGGAGCAGGTCTGTGCCCGATAGCGCCCCCGCAGTGCCCCGCGCCGCCCTGCCTCCCCTGGCCGAGGAGGTCAGCAGAGAGAGCCGGCAGGACCTGGCGCGGTGCTTCCAGTGCAAGGCCTGCACCAGCGGGTGCCCCCTGGCCGAGGCGATGGACCTCGTCCCCCATGCCCTCATGCGGGCCCTGCAGGTGGGACGCGAGGAGCGCGTGCTCCAGTCCAACACCTACTGGCTGTGCGCGTCCTGTATGGCCTGCACCGCCCGCTGCCCCCAGGGCATCGACGTCGCGCGCGTCATGGACGCGCTGCGCATCGTCGCGTCGCGGCGGCGGATCCGGCCACAAGTGCCCGAGGCGCTGGTGTTCACCCAGGCGGCGATTCGCAGCATCCGGGTCTTCGGCCGGCTCTACGAAGCGGGCGTCGGCGCCGAGATGAACCTCCGCATGCGCCAGCCGCTGCGCGAGGGCGCGCACGCGTGGCGCCTGCTGCGGGCCGGCAAGCTCCGGCTCCTCCCAGACCTGCCCGGCCGCCCCTCGGGCCTGCCGGCGCGCGACGGCGAGGTCGCCTACTATCCCGGATGCGCCCTCCATGCCGGCGCCCGCGAGTACGACGTCTCGGCGCGCGCGGTGGCCGCCGCCCTGGGCATCCGGCTGCGGGAACTCGCCGGGTGGCGGTGCTGCGGCGCCACGGCCGCCCACCAGTCGTCGGCGGACCTGGCCACGAGCCTGCCCCTGGGCAACCTGACCCTGGTCGCCCGCGGCGGCTACGGGACCGTCACGGCCCCCTGCGCGGCCTGCTTCTCGCGGTTGCGCGTCGCCCAGGTGGAGGCGGCCGACCGCGCGCCTGCGGGAGTGCGCGTGCAGCGCCTGCTGCACGCGCTCATCGGAGGCGGCTTCGAGGGCATCCGCGCCCGGGTGGTCCGGCCGCTGCGGGGGATGCGCGTGGCCTGCTACTACGGCTGTCTGCTCGTGCGGCCTCCCGGGGTGACCGGCGCGGCCAGCGCGGAGGATCCCATGGAGATGGACCGCCTCATCGAGGCGCTGGGCGGCACGCCGGTGGCCTGGTCCTTCAAGACCGAGTGCTGCGGGGCCAGCCACGCTATCGTGCGTCCGGAACTCGCCGCCGGTCTGGCCGGTCGGATCCTGCGGAACGCGCGGGACGCCGGCGCCGAGGCGCTGGCCGTCGCCTGTCCGCTGTGCCATCACAATCTGGACGCGCGCCAGGAGGCGGCCGCCCGCGCCGCGAGGACCCCGCCGGTGCCGGTGTTCTTCTTCACGCAGTTGATGGCCCTGGCGTTCGGCCTGGAGCAGGCGGCCGGCCTGGACCGGTTGCTCGTCGACCCGCGGCCGCTGCTGCGGATGCGGGGGCTGTGGGCCGCGCCCCAGGAGTTCGGCGGGATCAGGGATGGCGGCCGTTGAAGGCCATCTGGCACATCCGGCAGGCCGGTGGGCCCAGGAGGGACCGATGTACCCGCAGATGTCGATCTCGGCATTCCTCGCCAGGCTGGCGTCGTCCGACCCCGAGCCCGGCGGTGGGGCGGCGGCCGCGCTGGTGGCGGCGACCGGCGCGGCGCTGGTGGGCATGGTGGCCAGCCTCACCATCGGCAAGGAGAAGTATGCGGCGGTCCAGGCCGAGATGGAACAGGTGCGGCAGCGATCGCAGGCGCTGGTCACCGACCTGGCCGCGTCCATCGACCGCGACGCCGCGTCTTTCCGGAAGGTGATGGACGCCTACCGGCTACCGCGTGGAACCGATGAGGAGAAGGCCGGCCGCAAGCAGGCCATCGCCCGGGCGCTGCGCGATGCCACGGTCGAGCCGGCCCGGGTCGTGCGCCTCTGCGACGAGATCGCGACCTTGAGCCGGGTGGTCATGGAGCAGGGCAACATCCAGGCCGTCACCGACGCGGCCATCGCCGCGGTCCTGGCCGACGCGGCCGCCCAGAGCGCCGCGCTCAACGTGAAGATCAACCTGGGGCCGATCGGCGACCCCGCGTTCACCGACCCGCTGTGGGCCGACCTGCGGGGCACGATGGACCGGATCCGCGCCGTGCGCGACGAGGTCCTGGCCAAGACCTACGAGAAGCTCGGGTGACCGATGGCCGACATCATTGACGGCAACGCGATCGCCGAGGAACTGAAGCGGGAACTGACCGAGGAGGTGCGCGCCCTGGGAGCGCAGGGCATCGTCCCCGGGGTGGCCACGCTGCTGGTGGGCGAGGACTACGGGGCCCGGATGTACCGCCGCCAGATCGAGCGGACCGCCGCGGAAGTCGGCCTAGCCTATCGCGATGTCACCCTGCCGCCGGAGGCCACGCTGACGGCGGTGGTGGAGGCGGTGGCGGCCCTCAACCGCGATCCGGCCGTCCACGGCATCCTGCCGCTGCGGCCCCTGCCGAAGGACCTGCCGGAGGGGCCGGTGCTGGAGGCCATCGAGCCCGCCAAGGACATCGACTGCCTCCACCCCGTCAACGCCGGGCGCCTGGCGCTGGGGCAGCCCGCGGTCTATCCTGCGACCCCCTGGGCCTGCTATGTGCTCCTGGAGCGGTACTTCGCCAGCAGGGGCCT
>JAVKID010000043.1:0-25626 GCA_031459655.1 Candidatus Fervidifonticultor octavus
GTCCCCAACACCCCCACGCCGTAGCGCGCCAGCACCCCGCGCTCGTGGAGCGCCACGGCCAGGTTCAGGGCGGTCTGCCCGCCCACGGTGGCCAGCAGCCCCTGCGGCCGCTCCCGGGCGATGATGCCGGCGAGCACCTCGGGGACCAGCGGCTCGATGTAGACCCGGTCGGCGACCTCGGGGTCGGTCATGATGGTGGCCGGGTTGCTGTTGACCAGCACGACCCGGATGCCAGCCTCGCGCAGGGCCCGGCATGCCTGGGTGCCCGCATAATCGAACTCCGCGGCCTGGCCGATCACGATGGGGCCGGACCCGATGATGAGCACGTTCGAGAGACCTGATGCAACCCGGGCTGCGGGGCGGACCTCCGGGCGGGCCGCGACGTCAGATGTGGGCACGATCCTGCACCAGGTCCAGGAACCGGTCGAACAGGGCTGTGGAGTCCTGCGGGCCCGGCCGACCCTCGGGGTGGAACTGCACCGCGAAGATCGGACGGCGGCGGTGCCGCATCCCTTCCACGGTGCCGTCGTGCAGGTTGCGGTGGGTCACCTCGAACCCGGTCCCGACCAGGGAGGGTTCGTCCACGGCATAGCCGTGGTTCTGCGTCGTGATCGCCACCCGGCCGGTGGTCTCGTCGCGCACGGGATGGTTGGACCCGCGGTGGCCGAACGGCAGCTTGAAGGTGGCCGCTCCCGCGGCGATGGCCAGGATCTGGTGGCCCAGGCAGATCCCCATCACCGGCAGGTCGTCCCACAGCGCCCGAACTTCGCGGGCGATGGGGCGCAGCCGCGCGGGATCGCCCGGCCCGTTGGTGAGGACCAGCCCATCGGGCCGGACCGCGCGGATGGCATCGGCAGAGGCGTCGTGGGGGAAGACGACCACCTGGCAGCCGCGGGCTCTCAGGTGCGAGACGATGCCCCGCTTGGCACCGCAGTCCAGGACGGCGATGCGGGGACCCTTCCCGGGCCAGTGGAGGACCTCCGGGGTGGACACCTGAGCCACGAGGTCCAGGTCGCCCAGGTCCGGCAGCGCCCGGGCTTCGGCGACCAGTTCGTCCGGCGACCGGCTTCCGGTGGCGACGACGCCCCGACGGACCCCGCCGCTGCGCAGGTGCCGCACCAGGCGGCGCGTGTCGAGGCCGGCGATGCCGACTAGACCCCAGCGCCGCAGGTAGGCGTCGAGGCCGCCCCCGAGCCGGGGATGCTCCGGCGCGGCCCACCGGACCGCGAACCCCGCCGCATGCGGCCGGCCCGACTCCGTCCAGTCGTCGCGGAACCCGTAGTTGCCGATCAGGGGATAGGCCATCACGACGATCTGCCCGCGATACGACGGGTCGGTGAGGACTTCCTGATAGCCGGTCAGGCTGGTGGTGAACACCACCTCGCCCCCGGCCCATCCGGCCGCGCCCAGGGCCTCGCCGGTCAGGACCAGACCGTCATCAAGCGCCAGCGTCGCCCGCATCCCGCCCTCCTGCCGTTTTCGCATGATCATACATGTTTTCGCATAAATATTCAAGCCGAGGCGTCCGCGGCGCCCCGGCGCCGGCCGAGGAGTCGGGGGAGACCGCGCAGAACTCCCCACCCCGGTGTCGCCGAAGATCGTCCTCCGCGAGGTCACCAAGGTCTACCCGGCCCGGAGGGGCCCGGTCGTGGCGCTGGACCGGATCTCCCTCCAGGTGGCCGATGGGGAGTTCGTCTGTGTCGTCGGCCCCTCGGGGTGCGGCAAGTCCACGCTGCTGCGTATCCTGGCGGGCCTGGTGCCCCCGACATCGGGCGTGGTGCAGATCGCCTCGGGCCGCCGTGGCAAACCCCTCCACAGCCTGGTCTTTCAGGAGTACGCCATCTTCCCCTGGAAGACCGTCTTCCAGAACGTCGTCTTCGGCCTCCAGATGCGCGGCGTGCCGAAAGGGGAACGCGAGACGGCAGCGCGCGCGTGGATCGACCGCGTCGGCCTGCGGGCGTTCGCCGACGCCTATCCGCGCCAGCTCTCGGGCGGGATGCGCCAGCGCGTGGGCATCGCCCGGGCGTTCGCCAACGACCCCGAGGTGCTCCTGATGGACGAGCCCATGGGAGCCCTCGACGCCCAGACCCGCCTGCTGCTCATGGACGAACTGCTGCGCCTGTGGGAGGCTGATCGCAAGACCGTCGTCTACATCACCCACGACATCGAGGAAGCGCTCCTGCTGGGCGACCGGGTCGTCCTGATGACCGCCCGACCCGGACGGGCCAAGGCCACCTTCACCGTCCCCTTTCCCCGACCCCGCGGCATCGAGGTGATGGCCTCCCCGGCTTTCGCGCGCCTCTCCTACGAAATCTGGGAAGCCCTGCGGGACGAGGCGATTGCCGCCATGGGCGACGCCGCCGCTCAGCCGCCCCCGGCCGCGGGAGGGGCACCGTGAGCCCCCAGCGCCGCGACAGGCTGCTGGCCACCGGCGCACCGTTGCTGCTGCTGGCGCTGTGGGAAGCGGCCGTGCGGATGGGGCTCCTGGACGCGCGGCTGTTCCCGCCCCCGTCGTCGGTGGCGGTCACCCTCTACCGTCTCGTGGCGGGGGGCGAGGTGGTCCGCCACGCCGCGGTCACCGTGCTCCGCGTGCTGGCGGGGTTTGGCATCGGGGCCTCCACCGGCCTGATCGGCGGCCTGCTGCTGGGAGCCGTCCAGCCACTGCGCGCGGCGCTGGAGCCCACCATCTCGGCCCTCTACGTGATTCCCAAGGTGGCGATCCTGCCCCTGGTCATGTTGATCTTCGGCCTGGGCGAGGCTTCGAAGATCGCCATCGTGGCCATTGCCACGTTCTTCATCGTCATCATCAACACCACGGCCGCGGTGGTCGGCGTCGAGCCGATCTACCTCGAGGCCGGGCGGGCGTTTGGGGCCCGGAGGACGCAGCTGTTCGTGCACGTCGTCCTGCCCGGCTCGCTGCCGGCGATCGTCACCGGGCTGCGGCTGGCCCTGGGGACGGCGCTCATCGTGGTCATCGCCGCGGAGTTCGTGGCCACCCAGGAAGGCATCGGCTATTTCATCTGGCACGCCTGGAACACCCTGCGGCCCGAGGAGTTGTTTGCGGGCTTCATCGTCATCGGCGGGCTCGGTATGCTGTCCTATGCGGTCATCCGCTGGGTGGGCCGCCGGGTCATGCCGTGGCTGGAGGAGGACCGTCCGCGAGAGGGGAGGATTGATCATGCGTAGCCGGATCTACCCGTGCACCCTGCTGGTCCTGGCCGTCCTGGCGGCGGCCGCCCCGCCGCCGGCGACAGCCGCCCCGCCGGCCGAGAAGGTCGTGGTCGCCCACGTTCCGCTCATCAACTTCGCCACCCTCTACGTCGCCATGGAGCGCGGCTTCATGCGCGAGCAGGGGATCGAGGTCGAGCTCCAGCGGGTGGCGTCGGGGACCGAGGCCCTGGTCTTCCTGGCGCAGGACCGGCTCGACGTGGGCGCCATCGGCCTGTCGGCTTCCATCTTCAACGCCTTCAACCGGAAGCTGGAACTGCGGATCGTGGCCTCGACCTCCGCGTGGGGCCAGCGGCACGGGACGAGGATCCTCACACGCCTCGATCTGTTCGACTCGGGCGAAGTGCGGTCGGTCCGCGACCTGCGCGGCCGCCGGGTCGCGGTCGCCGGCGGCGTGGGATCCACCGGACACTACCTGTTCCTGATCGGCGCCCGCCGCGGGGGGATCGGCCCGCGCGATTTCGAACTCGTCAGCCTGCCCAACCCCGACCACGGGCCCGCCCTGCGCGCCGGCCGCGTCGACGCCTCGCTGACCGGCTCGCCCTTCTCCTCGGCCGCGCTGGCCCAGTTCATGGCCCGGCCGCTGCTGGAGCACTTCGCGCCCGGCAACGCGTCGACGGTCTTTGCCTACTCCGGGAAGTTCATGCGCGAGCGGCCCGAGGTGGCCACACGGTTCCTGATGGCGCTGATGCAGGGCGCGCGGGCGATGCAGGGCCCGAAGTTCCTCGACCCGGAGAACGTGGCGGCCTACAAGAAATACACCGGCGTCCGCGACGAGGTGCTGCAGCAGGAACCGCCGCTGACCTACTATCCGGACATGCGCATTGTGACCACCACCATTGTGGACATGGAACGGGTCTTCCGCGAGGCCGGGCTGGCCGACTACGCGACACCCGTTCCGCTGGAGGCGATGATCGACCGGCGGTTCCAGCAGGAGGCTGTCCGCAGGCTGGGCCGTAGGGCTTCCGCATCCGCAGGGCACCCATAGGCGAGAGCAGGCGGCCCCCCACGCACCGGCGAAGTGAGAGGTGCGGCCACGGTGACCGCACAGGGAGGTGGGAGATGATGCGGCACATGCGAATCGCTGCCGCCGTTTGGGTGTGCGTGCTGGCGCTGGGCGGAGCGGTCGGTGTCTCGGGACCCGCCCAGGAGATGGTGTTCACGTCCAACCAGTTCACCCCCGTCGAGGAACAGGAGTGGGCGAGGAGCACCCTGCTGGCCCGGTTCACGCAGGAGTCCGGGGTGGCCGTCCGATTCATCACCGAGGCGGAGGGACCGTACGTCGACCGCCTGCTGGCTGAAGCGCGCGCAGGCCGAGGCACGATCGACGTCACGGGGACGCTGCACGGCATCTTCCCCGTGTTCATCGCCAACAACGCCATCCGCGACATGAGCGAGGTCCAGCGGCAACTCGATGCCCGGAAGGACCGTACCTTCTACAAGGATCTGCTGGCGGTCGCGAAGATGGAGGGCGTCCAGGCCTTCATCCCCTGGATGCAGGCCACCTACCTGATCGCGGCCAGACGGGAGGCCATGCAACACTTCCCCCGCGACCGGAACCCGATGCGGATGACCTACGACGACCTGCTGCAGTGGGGGGAGAACATCAGGCAGGCCACCGGACAGCGCCGGCTGGGCTTCCCCGCAGGGCCGCTGGGGCTGTACGGCCGGTTCCTGCACGGGTACATCTACCCGTCCTACACCGGTTCGCAGGTGAAGGCGTTCAAGTCCTCGGAAGCCGTGGACATGTGGCGGTTCCTGCGGCGGCTGTGGGGCGTGACCCATCCGTCGTCGTTCACCTACGCCTTCATGCACGAGCCGCTCCTGCTGGGCGAGGTCTGGGTGGGGTGGGACCACACGGCCCGGCTCATCCCGGCACTGCGGCAGCGGCCCGGCGACTTCGTCGTCCTCCCGTCCCCGGCCGGGCCGAAGGGACGGTCGTTCCTCTCGGTGGTCGTGGGGCTGAGCATCCCGCGCACCGCGCCCAACCCCGAACTGGGTGTGCGCCTGATCGAGTACCTGACCCGCCCGGCCACGCAGGTGACGACCCTGCAGGGGGTGGCCTTCTTCCCCGTCTCCCCTGAGGCGGCCAGGGAGGTGCCGTCGGGTGGATTGAAGGTCGTCGCCGACGGCGTCTCCGCGCAGGCGGGGGCGCCCGATGCGCGCACGGCGCTGCTGCCTATCGGTCTGGGCGCCCGCACCGGCGAGTTCGTGCCGCTGTACGTGGACACGTTCCGGTTGATCGCCATCGAAGGGCGCAACATCGAGGAGGTGCTGGCCGCCCAGGCCCGCAAGCTGGAAGAGCTCTACCGGGCCACCAACGCGCCATGCCCGCCGCCGGATCCGCCCATCAGGCCGTGCAGGCCGGACTGACAGCTCGGGGGGTCCGGTTCGACTGGACCCCCTACCTGCTGGTGCTGCCCACCCTGGGCTTCCTCGGGCTGTTCTTCGTCTATCCCATGCTGCAGGCAGTCTGGCTCAGCGTGGCCGCCCCCGGGGGGGCGGCCACGCTGGAGCACTTCCAGCGGATGAGCGGCGACCTGTACTTTAGCTCGGCCGTCCGCTACACGCTCGTCATCACGGCCATCGCCGTTCCGCTTCAAGTGCTGCTGGGGCTGGCCATCGCGCTGCTGGTCAACTCCCGGTTCCCGGGCCATTCGTACTTCCTCTACCTCTGCGCGGTTCCCCTCGGGATCTCCGATCTCGCCGCGGGACTGATCTGGCTGTCCATCTTCACCGAGCGGGGCTACCTGAACGCGGTCCTGCAGGCGGCGGGGTTGGTGACGCACCCGATCACCTTCCTGACCTTCGAGCGTCCCGAGTGGCTGGTCGGGGCGATCATCCTCACCGAGGTCTGGCGGGCCACCGCCATCGTCATGATCATCCTCCTGGCTGGCCTGCAGTTGATCCCCAAGGATTACGTGGAAACCGCCAGCGTCTTCGGGGCGAACCGGTGGCAGACACTGCGACACGTCCTGCTGCCGCTGCTGCAGCCCAGTCTCCAGACCGCGCTCATCATTCGCACCATCCTGGCGTTTCAGGTGTTCGCCACGGTCATCACGCTCGCCGGGCGCCAGGTCCCGGTGCTGGCCGGGGAGGCCTACTTCTGGTATGCGCTGTATCGCAGCCCCCACGTCGCCAGTGCGTACGCAGTGTTGATCCTCTTCCTCTCCGGCAGCATCACCTGGGTCTACCTGCGGGTCCTCCGCCAGCGGGAGGCAGAGGTGACGCCCACGTGACATCCCCACGCGAGGGGGTGTCCCCATGACGCTGCGACGGCTGGGCCTCTACAGCGCCGCGCTGGCCATCGGAGCCTGGGTGGCGCTGCCGCTGGCGCTGATCACCCTGGCGGCCCTCACCCCCCGCGACCTGCTCTACCGGTGGCCCCGCCCCATCTGGCCGGAGCAGTTCACGCTGGACACCCTGGCGTTCTTCCTGCGCGCCCGGGATGTCCTGCGGGCCACGGGCAACAGCGTCTTCGTCGCGGCGATGACCATCGGGCTGTCCTTCGTGATCGCGGCGCCCGCCGGCTACGCGCTGGCCCGCTACCGGTTCAACGGCCGTGACGCGCTGCAACTGGCCATCCTGGCGACGAAGATGTTTCCCGCGACGGTGCTGTCCATTCCGCTGGCCGTGGCGTTCATCCGATGGGGGCTGTACGACACGCTGCTGGGCGTCGCCATCGTGCACACGGCGCTCGCCATCCCGTTCGTGACCATCATCATCGTCAGCATCTTCCTGGGCATCTCCTTCGAACTGGAGGAAGCCGCCATGACCCTGGGGTGCAGCCGGCTGCAGGCGTTTTTGCGCATCACGCTCCCCATGGCCCTCCCCGGACTGGCCGCCGCCGCCATCTTCACCTTCGTCCTCTCCTGGAACGAAGTCTTCGCGGCCACCATCCTGACCCTGGACAACCGCACGCTGCCGGCGCTCATCATCAACTCGGTGGTCGCCGCGGGCGCGCCGCTCCACTACCGGTTCGCCGGGGGGTTCTTCATGGTGGTGCCGGCGCTGGTCATCATCTTCTTGATCAGGCGCTATCTCCTGACCCTGTGGGGGGTGACCGTGCGCTAGTGCGTCGCCCGGCGCCCGCCGCCGGAGGCGGGGGAGTTCCATGGCTGAGATCGAACTGCAGCGCCTGCGCAAGACCTACGGCCGCGTCGTCGCCATCGAGGACCTGACGCTGCAGATCCGGGACGGCGAGTTCCTGGTGCTGCTGGGGCCGTCGGGGTGCGGCAAGACCACCACCCTGCGCGCCATCGCCGGCCTGGAGGCCCTCGACCGGGGGCGGATCGTCATCGGCGGGCGGGACGTCACGACCCTGCCGCCGGGCCGGCGCGGCATTGCCATGGTGTTCCAGTCCTACGCGGTGTTCCCCCACATGCGGGTCTACGACAACATCGTCTTTGGGCTGCGCATGCGCGGGGTGCCCGAGCCGGAGCAGCGGCGACGCGCCGCCGAGACCGCGGCCCTGCTGGAGATCGCCGACCTGCTCGACCGCTACCCCGCTCAGCTCTCGGGCGGGCAACGGCAGCGCGTGGCGGTGGCGCGGGCTATCGTCATGCGACCGGACGTCCTGCTGATGGACGAGCCGCTGTCCAACCTGGATGCGCTGCTGCGACTCACCATGCGGGCCGAACTCAAGCGGCTCCACCGCGAGGTCGGGTCCACGACGGTCTACGTGACCCACGACCAGGTGGAGGCGTTGAGCCTGGGCGACCGCATCGCCGTCATGCGGCAGGGCCGCATCGTCCAGTGCGGGACCGCCGCGGAGATCTACGACACGCCGGCCAACCGCTTCGTTGGCGGCTTCATCGGCGCCCCGCCCATGAACTTCCTGGAAGGGACGCTGCGATCCGCCGACGGGGAACCGGCGGTGGCCACGGGCGGCGTCACCCTCATGCTCCCGGGGGCCTTCCGTGGGGCCCTGGCCGGCCGCACCGACGGTGCGGTCCTGGTGGGCATCCGGCCCGAGCACATCCAGGTGCTGACGGCTCCGGCGGCGGAGGCGATCCCGGCGACGACCGTGGTGGTGGAACCCGCCGGATCGCATCAGTTGATGACGGCCCGCGTGGGCCAGGAGATCGTCAAGGTGACGGTCCCGCCGGACCTGCCGGTCGGGCCCGGCCAGCAGGTGTGGCTGCGCCTGAATCCCGCCCGCATCCGGCTGATGGACGCGCAGACCGGCGACGCGATCCCGGTGGAGCCATGAACAATCCCGGGCTGCTCCAACAGGCCGAGGCCGTCCTGCGCGGCAACGACCTCGGCCACTACACGAAACCGAGCCCGCGGCTGTACCCCCACCAGTGGAACTGGGACAGCGCCTTCATCGCCATCGGCTGGGCCCACCTGGACTGGTCCCGGGCGACGCGCGAGATCGAGACGCTGCTGGCCGCCCAGTGGACCGACGGCATGGTGCCGCACATCCGCTACAACCCGGCCGTCACCGACTACCACCCCGGACCGGACTGGTGGCGTGACACGCCGGTCCGCCGGGAGGGTGTGATCACCAGCGGGATCTCGCAGCCGCCGGTGCTGCCCACGGCGGTCTACCTCGTCGGGATGCGGCAGCCCGATCCCGGCAGGCGGCGGGCCTGGTGGGAACGATTGTATGAGCCGCTGCGTCAGGCGGTGGCGTATTTCCCGCAGCACCGGACGACCGGGGGCTCCTCCCTGATCGCCGTGATCCATCCCTGGGAGAGCGGCCTGGACAACAGCCCACGGTGGGACTTCGCCACCCGGGCCGGGTGGCACCCCACGCGGCCCTACCGCAGGGTGGACACGACGATTGTGGAACGCGCCCACCGCCCGACCCAGGCCGACTACGACATGTACATGTACCTGGTCGAACAGATCGCCGCAAGCGGCTACGACATGGCCGTCTATCTGCCCCGGGCTCCCTTCCTGGTCTACGACGCGTTGTTCAACGCCATCTGGTACCGTGCGGCGGTGGACCTGAACCGGATCGCCGATGCCGTCGGCCGACCGCCGGCGATCAGCCCGGACGCGTTGCGGGCCTTCCGGGATGCGTACCGGACGGCGCTCTGGCATGAGCCGTCGCGGCTGTTCCGCGACTTCGATGTGCGGGCGGGCGTGCCCATCCCCGTCGACACCGGGGCCGGCCTGGGCGCCATCTACGGGGGGCTGGTGGATGCGGAGCAGGCGCGCGCGATGGTGGATCACTACCGCCGGCGCTGCGCGGGTTGCCGCATGATCCCCTCGGTTCCGCCGGATGAAGGCGGCTTCGACCCCGAGCGCTACTGGCGCGGCCCGGTCTGGGTCAACCTCAACTGGCTGGTGGCGCGCGGGCTGGAGGCGCTGGGGCTGCGCGCAGAGGCGCAGGCCCTGGCGGAGTCGACGATCGCATTAGTCCGGACCGCCGGGTTCCACGAGTACTACCATCCGCACACCGGAGCAGGGCTCGGTGGAGCCGACTTCTCCTGGAGTGCGGCCCTGGTGATCGATCTCCTCCGCCGGCCCGTCGGCGGCGTCGAGGCTGAGTGAAGGAAGGAGGCCGATATGCTCCGCAAGGGCTACCGTCTGCCGTTCCGGCTGCTGGGCATCCCCATCTACCTGGACCCGACGTTCCTGATCATCCTCCCGGTGCTCGCCTGGGTCATCGGCAGCCGCCTGGACCTCTACATCCGGCTCTTCCGCCTGCCCGTGGATGCGGCGGCCCTGCAGGAGGGCCCCACCCCGTATCTGCTGGGACTGGCCGCGGCACTCGGGCTGTTCGCCAGCGTGCTCATCCACGAACTCGGACACTCGGTCGTGGGACGCGGCTACGGGGTGCAGGTGAAGCGGATCACCCTGTGGCTGCTGGGCGGGGTCGCCCAGTTCGAGGAGATGCCGCGCCAGCGGGGCGCGGAGGCGGTCGTGGCCATCGCCGGGCCGCTGACGAGTCTCGCGGTGGCCGCCGTCTGCAGCCTGGTGGCGGCCGTCGTGCCGCCGGGCGCGCTGGCCGTCCGGTTCGTGCTCGGCTATCTCGTCTTCATGAACGGGGCCCTGGCAGCGTTCAACATGCTGCCGGCGCTCCCCCTCGACGGCGGCCGGGTCCTGCGCTCCCTGCTGGCGCTGCGGATGCCGCCACTGCGCGCGACCCAGATCGCGGCGGGGATCAGCAGCGCGATCGCCATCATGCTGGGGTTGGTCGGCTTCCTCACGTTCAACCTCTTCCTCATCCTGATCGCCTTCTTCGTCTACATGACCGGGTCGGCCGAGACGCAGAACGCCCTGGTGGCGGAGATGCTGGAGGGGATCGGCGTCGAGGACCTGATGACGCGCGACGTCCAGACGGTGCCCGCCGCGATGCCGATCGCCGACCTGATCCAGAAGATGCTGCGCGAGCGCCACCTGGGCTACCCGGTGGTGGACGACGCCGGGAACCTGGCGGGCATCGTCACGCTCAACGACCTGCAGGGGGCGGACGCCTCGACGCCAGTGGCGCGGGTCATGTCGCCCACCGTGGCGACGATCTCCGTCCGGGGCAGCGCGCTCGAAGCGTTCGAGGTGATGAGCCGGAACAACTACGGGCGGCTGGTCGTGCTCGGTCCCGGCCGGCAGATGGTGGGCATCATCACCAAGACAGACCTGATCCGCGCAGTACAGGTGCGCGTGGTGGGGCTGGCCATCCAGCCCGAACCGGCGAGAACCTGAAGACGCGTCACCGCTCGGGAGGCGGCGTCTAGCGGACGATCAGGACCGGACAGGGCGCCTGCTGGACCACCTGCTGGCTCACCGAGCCCAGCAGCGCAGCTTCCACCCGGCCGAGGCCGCGGGAGCCAAGGACGATGAGGTCGCAGCCGCGCGTCCGGGCGGCCTCCAGGATGGCCGCGGCCGCCGGGCCCTCCAGCACGGTTTCCTCATGCCGCACCCCGCGCTCGTCGAGGGCTTCGGCCGCCTGGCGCACCAGGGCTTCCCCGGCGGCCAGCCGCTTCGCCATGAGATGGTCGAC
Organism: Candidatus Fervidifonticultor octavus; assembly: GCA_031459655.1. Classification (GTDB taxonomy): domain Bacteria; phylum Sysuimicrobiota; class Sysuimicrobiia; order Sysuimicrobiales; family Humicultoraceae; genus Fervidifonticultor_A; species Fervidifonticultor_A octavus_A. The sequence continues at coordinate 11,183 of JAVKID010000043.1, forward strand.
ATACGGCGACCCCAGATCCCGGGGGAGCGGGTCGTAGGCGGTGAGCACGACCACGGTGGCGTCGTACCGGCGCGCGATGTCCCTGGCTACGGCCAGCGCCCTCCGCGCGTGGTCGGATCCATCCGTGGCGTAGAGGATCGTCGAGAAGACATGTTCCTCCATGTGGTCGCGCTCCTGCGTCGGCGTCATGCGCTGACTCCCCGGCAGGATGGGGCCTTCCCGTGTATAATCGGGGCAGCCGTCCTGCTCTCTTTCACTTCCATGCCAGAGACCCGGTTCCTCGCAGACCTCGGGCTGCTGTTCCTGGCGGCCCTCATCGGAGGCGGACTCGCCCACCTCCTGCGCCAGCCGCTGATCGTCGGCTACATCATCGGCGGCATCCTTGTCGGGCCGTTCACCCCCGGACCGACGATCTCCGATCCCCGGTCGTTCCAGGTGTTCGCCGAGATCGGCGTCGTGCTGCTGCTGTTCTCGGTGGGCGTGGAGTTCTCCATCGAAGAACTGCTCCGCGCCGGCAAGGTGGCCCTCTACGGCGGCCCGGTGGCCATGGCGCTGATCGTCCTCCTGACGGCCCTGGGAGGGAGGCTGCTGGGATGGCCCCTGGCCCAGAGCCTGGTGGTCGGCGGGGCGGTCAGCACCGCCAGCACCATGGTGATCTTCAAGTTCCTGTTGGAGCGCGGCGAACTCAACGCCCCACACGGCCGCCTCATGGTCGGAGTCACCCTCATGGAGGACCTGGCGGTCGTGGCCATGAGCATCCTGCTGCCGGCCCTGGGTGCCGCCGGGGAGCAGCGCCTCCTGCTGTTCACCAGAGGCCTGCTGGAGGCGGCCCTGGTCCTGGCGCCGCTCCTCTGGCTGGCCCGGCGGGTCGTGCCGCGGGTGTTGCATCGCGTGGCGCTGACGCGCACCATGGAACTGTTCCTCCTGGTCGCGCTGGCCATCGCCGTCGGCACGGCAGCGTTGACCCTTCGCCTGGGGCTGACACTGGCGCTGGGAGCCTTTCTCGCCGGTCTTCTCATCAGCGAATCCGAGTTCTCCCACGAAGCGCTGGCCAGGATCTTGCCGATGCGTGATGTCTTCGTCGCGGTCTTCTTCGTCTCGCTGGGGATGCTGGTCCACCCGCAGTCCCTGGTGGCCGAATGGCCCACGGTGGTGGTGCTCATTCTGATTGTGACGCTCGGCAAGTTCGGCGTATGGAGCAGCCTCGTCCGCCTGGCAGGCCACCGGCCGGCGACCGCCATCATGACCGGCGTGGGGCTGACGCAGGTCGGGGAGATCGCCTACGTCCTGGCGGGCGTCGGGCGCCTCCACGGACTGATCACTCCCTCGGTCCACCAGGCCATCATCGCCACCTCGCTGGTGACCATCCTGCTCAACGCCCAGGTCTTTCGGCGCACGCCGCGCTGGCTGCAGGCCGTACTGGCGCGGCGCGCTCCCGCAGGGGTGGCGGAGGACGCCGGCGAGCCGCTGGAAGGGCACGCGATCATCTGCGGCTTCGGCCGGGTCGGCCGTCAGGTGGCCGACGCGCTTGATGCCTTCGGAACCCGGTACGCCGTGATCGACCTGGATCCCGAAGCCACGGCCGCCGCGCGGATGCGGGGGGCGGTCTCCGTCTTCGGCGACGCCGGCAACGACCTGATCCTCGACCGTGCGGGAGCCTGGCGGGCGCGCCTGGCGATCGTCGCCATCCCCGACTTCGACGCGGCCCACCGCTGCGTGCGGGCCCTGCGCCGGATGAGCGAGGACCTGCCCATCCTCGTCCGCGTGCACCACGTCGGGCACCGGGCCCGGATGCTGGACGCCGGGGCCACGGAGGTCATCCAGCCCGAGGTCGAAGCCGCCCTCACCGTCGTGCGGCACAGCCTGGACCGCCTGGGCGTGGACCACGCGGAAGGCCGGCGGTACCTGGAGGGCGTGCGGCGCCACTGGTCCGCGGCGTCCGACGAGGAGGCGAACCCGGTCGGCGAGGTAAGATGAGGGCAGGATGGGGACCATCCCGAGCCGGCGGCGACCGGTGACGCCTTCCGTGCGCGACCGGGGCAGCGTGCTGTCCGAAGACCCCCTATGGTACAAGGACGCCGTCATCTACGAACTGCACGTCCGGGGATTCTACGACAGCGACGGCGACGGGGTCGGGGACTTCCGGGGGCTGACCCAGAAACTGGGCTACCTCCAGGACCTGGGGGTCACGGCCCTCTGGCTGCTCCCCTTCTACCCATCGCCGCTGCGGGACGACGGATACGACATCGCGGACTACACCGGCGTCCACCCCAGCTACGGGACGCTGCGGGACTTCGAGGCCTTCCTCCACGAGGCCCACCGGCGGGGCCTGCGGGTGATCACCGAGCTGGTCCTCAACCACACCTCCGACCAGCACCCGTGGTTCCAGCGGGCGCGGCGGGCGGCGCCGGGCAGCCCCCGGCGCGACTTCTACGTCTGGAGCGACACGCCCGAAAAGTACCGGGACGCGCGGGTCATCTTCAAGGACTTCGAGGCCTCCAACTGGACCTGGGATCCTGTGGCCAGGGCCTACTACTGGCACCGCTTCTACGCCCACCAGCCCGACCTCAACTTCGACCACCCGCGGGTCCGCGACGCCATGCTGCGCGTGGTGGACTTCTGGATGGACCTGGGCGTGGACGGCCTCCGCCTGGACGCCGTGCCGTACCTCTACGAACGCGAGGGCACGACCTGCGAGAACCTGCCCGAGACCCACGCCTTCCTCAAGCACTTGCGGCGCCACATCGACGAGCGGTTCAAGGACCGCATGGTGCTGGCCGAGGCCAACCAGTGGCCGGAGGATGCGGTGGCCTACTTCGGCGAGGGCGACGAGTGCCACATGGCGTTTCACTTCCCCTTGATGCCCCGGCTGTTCATGGCCATGCGCATGGAGGACCGGTTCCCGATCATCGACATGCTGGAGCAGACGCCGCCCATCCCGGAGACCTGCCAGTGGGCGTTGTTCCTGCGCAACCACGACGAGCTGACCCTGGAGATGGTCACCGACGAAGAACGGGACTACATGTACCGGATCTACGCCACCGACCCGCAGGCCCGGATCAACCTGGGCATCCGCCGGCGGCTGGCCCCGCTGCTGGGCAACAGCCACCGGCGGATCGAGCTGATGAACGGCCTCCTCTGCTCGCTACCGGGTACGCCGGTGATCTACTACGGCGATGAGATCGGCATGGGGGACAACGTCCACCTCGGCGACCGCAACGGGGTGCGCACGCCGATGCAGTGGAGCCCCGACCGCAACGCGGGCTTCTCCCGCTGCAACCCGCAGCAGCTCTACCTGCCGGTCATCGTCGACCCCGAATACCACTACGAGGCGGTCAACGTGGAGGCCTTGCAGAACAACCCGTACTCGCGCCTGTGGTGGATGCGCCGCCTGATAGCCCTGCGCAGGCAGTACAAGGCGTTCGGCCGGGGCACGCTGGAGGTCCTCTTCCCCGACAACCGCAAGGTCCTGGCCTACATCCGCCGCTACGGCGACGAGCGCATCCTGGTCGTCGCCAACCTCTCGCGCTTTGTGGAATACGTCGAGCTGCCCCTGCAGGACCTCCGGGGATGGGTGCCGGTGGAGCTGTTCGGCCGCAACGCGTTCCCGCCCATCGGCGAGATGCCCTACCCCCTCACCCTCGGCCCGCACTCGTTCTTCTGGTTCGTGTTGCAGCCCGAGCGCCCGGCGACGGGGGTGCCGGCCCGACGCTCGCCCGGGGTGTCGGAACTGGCTCCCGCGGGTCCGTGGACCACCCTGCTGGCGCCGCCCGACCGGAACGCGCTGGAAGCGACGCTGCCCGCTTACCTCGGGACCCGCCGGTGGTTTGGCGGGAGGAACCGGCAGATCAAGGCCTCCCGGATCGCCGACGTCGTGCCGGGCCCCGACCCCCTCTCGGCCCACCTCCTCCTGATCCGCGTCGAGTACACCGACGGCGAGCCGGAGACCTACCTCCTGCCGGTCGCGCATGCCGCCGGGCCCGACGCCGACCGCGTGCGCCGGGAGGCCCCCGACGCCGTCATCGCGCGGGTGGCGCCCCGAGATGGATCGCCGCCGGGGATCCTCCACGATGCCCTGGCCGACCACCGGTTCGCCATCGCGATGGTGGAGGCCATGGCCCGGCGGCGGCGCATGAAGGGCGTCCTGGGCGAGGTCGCGGCCTCCCCCACGCGGGTGCTCCCCCGCCTGCGCCCACAGGACGACCCGGTCCCCGCGCCGACCCTCCTGTCGGGGGAACTGCACAACACGCTGGTCCAGTTCGGCGACCGCCTGATCCTCAAGGTCTTCCGACGGCTGGACGCCGGGATCAATCCTGAGCTCGAGATCGGCCGGTTCCTGATGGGGAAGCGGTTTGCTCACATCCCCCCCCTGGCGGGTGCCCTGGAGTACCGCGCCGGCCGTGCCGAACCGTCGACCCTGGCCCTCCTTCAGGGGTTCGTGCCCAACGACGGCGACGGCTGGCGCCACGCCCTCCACTTCCTGAGCGGGTACTTCGAACACGCGCTGGCGCGGCACGGTGAGGCCGGCACCGTCCCGGCCCCCCAGGCCGGGCTCCTGGATCTGGCTGACCTCGAACCGCCGCACCTGGCCCTCGAGATGATGGCGCCCTCCCTGGAGACGGTGCGGTTGCTGGGCCAGCGCACCGCCGAACTCCACGCGGCGCTCGCGTCGGACCCCGGTGACCCGGCGTTTGCGCCCGAGCCGTTCTCGGTGCTCTATCAGCGGTCCGTCTACCAGTCGCAACGCAGCCTGACCAGGCGGGTCTTCCAGCAGGTGCGCGATCGGCTGCGCGACCTGCCCGACGGCGTCCGCCACGAGGCCCACGCCGTGCTCGACCTGGAGCCCGAGGTGGTGCGCCGCTTCAAGGCGTTGCTGGAGCGCCGGATCGCGGCTGTGCGGATCCGCTGCCACGGCGACTACCACCTGGGGCAGGTGCTGTGGACCGGCAAGGACTTCGTCATCATCGACTTCGAGGGAGGCCCCACGCGTCCCATTGGAGAACGGCGGATCAAGCGTTCCCCGCTCGTGGATGTGGCCGGCATGCTCCGGTCGTTCCACCAGGCGGCCTATGCGGCCCTGTTCAACCTGGAGGCCAGCGGACTGCACGCTCCCGAGGCGCTGGCCAGCCTGGAGCGGTGGGCGCGGTTCTGGTACCTGTGGGCCGGCAGCCGATTCCTGCGCGCCTATCTGAAGACGGCGAGGACGGGGCGGTTCCTCCCCCGCACCCGACACGAACTGGAGATCCTCCTGGAGGTCTTCCTGCTGGAGAAGGCTGTCTTCGAACTCGGCGACGCGCTCAACCATCGCCCGCAGTGGCTGCGGATCCCCTGCCAGGGCATCCTGCAGTTGACCGCGGCGCGCCCCGGCGGATAGGCATCCCATGACGCTGCTGACCGACCACGACCTCTACCTGTTCAACGAAGGAACCCACTTCCGCCTCTACGGGAAGCTCGGGGCACACCCGGTGCAGGTGGAGGGCCGAGAGGGGACGTACTTCGCGGTGTGGGCGCCCAACGCCGAAGGTGTCTTCGTGATCGGTGACTTCAACGGGTGGGACAGGACCGCGACCCCGCTCTTCCCGCGGGCGACGTCGGGCATCTGGGAGGGCTTCGTGCCGGGGGTCGGCAGGGGGGCGCACTACAAGTACCACGTCGTCTCGCGTCTTCATGGCTACCGCGCCGACAAGGCCGACCCGTTCGCGTTCTACGGGGAGTGTCCCCCGGCCACCTCGTCGATCGTCTGGGACCTGGACTACCAGTGGGGCGACCAGGCGTGGATGGCGCAGCGGGCGCAACGCAACGCCCTGGACGCGCCCATGGCCATCTACGAGGTGCATCTGGGCTCGTGGCGGCGGGTGCCGGAGGACGGCAACCGGCCCCTGACGTACCGCGAGCTGGCCCCGGCGCTGGCCAGCTACCTACGGGAGATGGGCTTCACCCACGTGGAGTTCCTCCCGGTCATGGAGCACCCGTTCTACGGGTCGTGGGGCTATCAGATCACCGGCTACTTCTCACCCACTGCACGGTACGGGACGCCCCAGGACTTCATGTACCTGGTGGACTACCTGCACCAGCAGGGCTTCGGCGTCATCCTGGACTGGGTGCCCTCCCACTTCCCGCGCGACGAGCACGGGCTGGGGTACTTCGACGGCACCCATCTGTACGAGCACGCCGACCCCCGCAGGGGCCTCCACCCCGACTGGGACAGCTTCATCTTCAACTACGGGCGGAACGAGGTCCGCAGCTTCCTGATCAGCGCCGCGCTGTTCTGGCTGGACCGCTACCACGTGGATGGTCTCCGCACCGACGCGGTGGCCTCGATGCTCTATCTGGACTACTCACGGCGAGAAGGGGAGTGGATCCCCAACGAGTTCGGCGGGCGGGAGAATCTGGACGCCATCGCGCTGCTGCGCAGACTCAACGAGGAAGTCTACCGGCACCATCCCGACGTCCAGACGGTGGCCGAGGAGTCCACCTCCTGGCCCATGGTGTCCCGGCCGGCCTACCTGGGCGGACTGGGGTTCGGCCTGAAGTGGGACATGGGCTGGATGCACGACACGCTGGCCTACATGGCGCGGGACCCGATCTACCGACGGTATCACCACAACGAACTCACGTTCCGCATGCTCTACGCCTTCACCGAGAACTTCGTCCTGCCGCTGTCCCACGATGAGGTCGTCCACGGCAAAGGCTCGCTGCTGGCCAAGATGCCCGGGGCCGACTGGATGCCGTTCGCCAACCTGCGGCTGCTGTTCGGCTACATGTACGGCCAGCCCGGGAAGAAACTGCTGTTCATGGGCGGCGAGTTCGCCCAGGGCCGCGAGTGGAACCACGAGACGAGCCTGGACTGGCACCTGCTCACCTACGCCTCTCACCAGGGGGTGGCGCGGTGGGTGGCCGACCTCAACCGAGTCTACCGGGAGGAGCCGGCCCTGCACGAGTGGGACTGCCGGCCCGAGGGGTTCGAGTGGATCGACGCCAACGACGCCGACCAGAGCGTCCTGACCTTCCTGCGGCGCGGGCGCTCCCCGGACGCGCTGATCCTGATCGTCTGCCACTTCACGCCGGTGCCCCGCACCGGCTACCGCGTGGGGGTGCCACGCGCAGGGTTCTGGCGGGAGATCCTCAACAGCGACGCCCGCGAGTACGGCGGCAGCGGACAGGGCAATGCCGGCGGCCTCGAGGCGACGCCCGTCCCCTGGCACGGCCGGTCCCACTCGCTGGACCTGGTGATCCCGCCGCTGGGCGCGCTCTTCTTCAAGTGGGCGCCCTCGTTCCGATCCATGTCAAGATCGTCCCCAGCAGGCGCGTGAACTCCTCCACGCTGCCGACCGCGTACTTCGCGGCGGTCGGATAGGGACTCGGGCCCACCTTGATGGTGACGGCGTGGTCCGCCAGGGCCAGGAAGGCGTCCTCATCGGTACGATCGTCGCCCGCATACACCACGGCGCACCGCGCCGGCCAGTCCCCGCCCACCACGTGGTCCAGCAGCCACCGCGCGGCGTGCCCTTTGTGCCAGTCGACCGCCGGCCGAATTTCCAGGACCATCTTGCCTCGCCGCAGCACCAGTTTCCCGGGCGGTGCCCGTCCGATCTCTCCCAGGACGATCTGGCGGACCGCCTCCACCCGATCGCGGTCCACGAGCCGGTAGTGGACGCTGGCTGTCAGGCCCTTGTCCTCCACGATGGCGCCCCGGATGCCGCGCAGCCGCTCCCGCAGGCGCCGGCTGCACGCGGCGATGAGGACACGGACCTCTCCGGCCTCCTTCCGTTCGGCGACCCAGCCGGGTCCGGCCAGTTCGAACCCGTGGTTGCCGACGTAGATCACGTCCTTCAGGCCGACGCGCTCCCGGAGGTCGGGCAGGGCCCGGCCGCTGATGACGGCCACCAGGCACTGGGGCCGGCGGGCCAGCCGCGCCAGCAGTGCGCGCGCCAGCGGAGGCAGGGCCGCCTGGGCGGGGCGGTCCACCAGCGGCGCCAGCGTGCCGTCGAAGTCCACCAGGAGGGCCAGGCGGTCGCGTGAGGCGATCGACGCCTGCAGCGCTGGCAGGTCGGCGAAGGCCGACCGGGTGGCGGTTCGCCCGGCCATCAGGTGCGCCGCCGCCCGGACATGCTGCTCCATCCAGTAGTAGATGTCGTGGTGGCGCAGGTGGGCGCGCATCTGACGCATCCGCTCCGCCCGCTCGGCGGGCGGCATGTGCAGCGCCTGCAGCAGCGCGTCGGCCATGTGCTCAGCATCGTACGGATTGACCGCCACCGACCATGGCGCTTCGTCGGCGGCGCCGGCTAGTTCACTCAGCACCAGCACGCCCCGGCCGTCGACCTGACAGGCGACGAACTCCTTGGCCACGAGGTTCATCCCGTCCTGGAGGGACGTGACCAGGCAGACGTCGGCCATCCGGTACAGCGCCGCCATGCCCGCCGGGGCCAGCGGCGTGGGGATGTGGACGACCGGCTGCCAGTCTACCGTCCCGTAGGTAGCGTTGATCCGCCGGATCTCCGCCTCGATTCGGTCCTGCAACTCGCGGTAGGCCCGGATCCGCGTGCGGCTCGGCGCGGACTTCTGGAGGAACGTGAAGCGACCGCGGAGGCCCGGCGAGCGCTGGAAGAGCAACTCGATGGCGCGGAGGCGTTCGGGGATCCCCTTGGTGTAGTCGAGGCGGTCCACACCCACCCCGACGAAGCGATCCCCGAGACGGAAGCGGCGGCGCAGCCGCGCCATCCAGCGCTGGCAGGCCCGGGAGGCCGCCAGACCTTCCCACGCGTCGGCATCGATGCTGATCGGGTGCGCCTGCACCCGGGTGTAGCGTCCCCCGTACTCGACGATCCCCTCCTCCCGGTCCACCTCCGCGCCCAGTTCGCGCGCTGCGCAGTCGAGGAAGTTCTCCACGTGGCGCGGGAGGTGGAACGCCAGCAGGTCGTTGGCCAGCAGGCCTTCGATCAGGTCGGCGCTCTGGGGACAGATGCGGAAGACGTCCCAGGCCGGCCACGGGATGTGCCAGAAGTGCATCAGGAAGAGGTCGGGACGGGCTGCCCGCAGGTAGCGGGGAGCGAGGGCCAGGTGGTAGTCGTGGAGCCAGATCAGGGCGTCGGTGGAGACCGTCTCCAGCGTGGCCTCCGCGAAGCGTCGGTTCGTTGTCTGGTACCCGGTCCAGTAGCGCCCCGCGAACCGGGCCTTGTCCACCGCCAGGTGGAACAGCGGCCACAGCGACTGATTGGCATAGCCGTGGTAGGACCGCTCGACCTCGTCCCGGCTCAGGCGCACGCGGCGCAGGGTGTAGCGGGGCGCTTCCGGCGGCACGCGGACGCACCCCCGTTCGTCCGTCACGGCGAAGTCCGCGTCTCCGCTTCCCCAGGCCACCCACACGCCGCCGGAGGCCTGGAGGACCGGGTCGAGCGCCGCGACCAGGCCTCCCGCCGGCCGCTCGACCTCAAGGCCCCCCTCGCCCTGTCGGTGGACGTAGGGTTCCCGGTTGCTGACGACGACCAGCTGCCGGGAGCCCAGCAGGTCGCGAACGGTCTGCTGGACCCTGGCGAGTTTCCCTGTCTGGACCTGTGTCACCATGGCTGCGCTCTGGCACGCCTACGGGGTCGACGACGGAGTCGGATCCAGAGGCGTGTCCTGATTATACCCCGCACACCTTGGCGCTGGGGCCGGGGCTGGAGATCTTTCGGATCGACCGCGGGTACCGGTGCTTTGGTGGTCACGTGCGCTTGACAGCCCGCGGCCGCGTCCAGTACAGTACGTCCCAATAGCAGGCCGGGGGCCGCCCTGACGCGGCCTGGCGCGACCGGTCCTGTCTCAGCGAGGAAGTGCGCCTAGGGTTCCGCGGCCAGACCACGGCCGGCCTGGTCCAAGCGGCGCAGGCGGGAATCCACCCGCTACACCGTCGGGACAGAAGCCCGAGGGGGAGGTTCCTCAAGTCCCGGAGACGGGAGGAGCCCATCCCTCGGGTTTCTGCATTCAGCCGCGCTGGAGGCTAGCATGGCAGAGCCGGTCCCGTTTACCTGGGATCGGGAACGCGACGCCTGCGGGGTCGGGTTCGTGGCCGACCGCCGCGGCCGGCACAGCCATGCCATCCTGCGGCGGGCCCTGGCCGCGGTGGCGGCCATGAGCCACCGCGGCGCGGTGGCCGCCGACGCCAAGACCGGCGACGGCGCCGGCGTCCTCACCCACATCCCCTACGCGCTGCTGCGCCGCGACCTCCGGTTGAAGACGCCCAACGCCGACCTCGGCCTGGGGATGGTCTTCCTCCCGCAGGAGACCGACGCCGCGCGCCGGGCCTGGATGCTGATCGCCTCCGCGCTGGAGGCGCATCACGTACCGGTCCTCGGCTGGCGGCTGGTGCCGATCGACCCGACGGCGCTGGGCGAGCACGCCCGCCGGACCATGCCGGAGATCACCCAGGTCGTCGTCGGCCGGCCCAAAGGGCACGACGATGAAGCGTTCGAGCGCACCCTCTACCGCGTGCGCCGCCTGATCGAGCGCCGGGCCGCGGCCGAAGGGCTGGGTGTCTACATCCCGTCCTTCTCGCACGCGACGGTGGTCTACAAGGGCCTCTTCGTCTCAACGCAGTTGCCGACGTTCTACCCCGACCTGGAGAATCCGGCGTTCGAGACGGCCATCGCGGTCTTCCACCAACGCTACAGCACCAACACCTTCCCGTCGTGGCCGCTGGCCCAGCCGTTCCGGCTGCTGGCGCACAACGGCGAGATCAACACCCTCCAGGGCAACGTGACCTGGATGGCGGCGAGGGAGGCGCTGCTGCGCTCCCCGCTGTGGCCGGAAGGCCTCGATGATGTGCTGCCGGTCATCCAGCCCGGCGGCAGCGATTCCGCCATGCTGGACAACGTGCTGGAACTGTTGACGCGCAGCGGCCGAGACCTCCTGCACGCCATGCTGATGCTGGTGCCCAGCGCCTGGGAAGGCATCCCCGACCTCCCCGAGGCGGTGCGCGCCTTCTTCGAGTTCCACGGGTGCCTGGTCGAGCCGTGGGACGGGCCCGCGGCGCTGGCCTTCTCCGACGGCCGGTACGCCGCGGCCGCGCTGGACCGCAACGGGCTGCGGCCGGCGCGGTACGTGATCACGCGGGACGGGCTGGTCGTGGTGGCCTCGGAGGCGGGCGTGCTGGACATCCCGCCGAACCGGGTCGTGGAGAAGGGCCGGCTGGGGCCAGGGCAAGTCCTGGCGGTCGACACCTTCAAGGGAATCGTGCTGCACGATGAGGAGGTCAAGGGCCTGGCCGCCATGCGCAGGCCCTACGCCGACTGGCTGGAGCGCCACCTCATCAGGCTGGGCGCGTTCCATCCCGCCGCGCCGGTGGAGGTCCCGCCCGATCTGACGGCGCAGCAACGGGTCTTTGGCTTCACCGGCGAGGACATCCACCGGGTGCTGCGGCCCATGGTCGAGGAGGGCAAGGACCCGGTCTTCTCCATGGGCGACGACACGCCGCTCGCGGCGCTGACCGACCGGCCGCGCACGCTGGCGGACTACTTCCGGCAGCGGTTCGCCCAGGTGACCAACCCGCCGATCGACCCGCTGCGCGAACGCCTGGTCATGTCGCTGGCCAACTACCTGGGGCCGCAGCGCAGCCTGCTGGAGGAGGATCCCGAACACGCCCGCCTCGTCCACCTCCCCTCGCCGGTCCTGACGGCCGAGATGGTGGAGGCGATCCGGGCCCACAGCCCGGCGCCGGTGGCGCGGCTGTCGACGCTGTTTCCGGCCGCCGACGGCCCCGGGGGGATGCGCGCCGCGCTGGAGGCGCTGCTCGATGCGGCCGCACGGGCGGTGCGCGGCGGCGCGGGCATCCTCATGCTGAGCGATCGGGGCGCCTCGCCGGAGCGGGCACCGATCCCGATGCTGCTGGCCGTCTCGGCGGTCCACCACGGGCTGATCCGGGCGGGCCTGCGCGCGCGGTGCGGCCTGCTGGCCGAATCCGGCGAGGCCAAGGACATCCACCAGATCGCGTGCCTGATCGGCTACGGCGCGAGTGGAGTCCACTCCTACCTGGTCCACCAGACGATCGCCGCCGAGGCCGCCGACCCCCACGAGGCGCACCGGCGCATTGAGGTCTGGCGGCAGGCGGTCGAAGCCGGCCTCCTCAAGATCATGTCGAAGATGGGAATCAGCACCCTCTCGGCCTACCACGGCGCGCAGATCTTCGAGGCGGTCGGCCTGGCGCAGGACGTGATCGACCGCTACTTTCCGGGAACGCCGTCGCGCCTGGGCGGCGCGGACCTCGAGGACCTGGCCGCCACCGTATTGGCCCGCCACGCCGAGGCCTACCGGACCAGCGGCCCGGTGCTGGAGACCGGATGGCTGCGCTTCCGCAAGGGCGGGGAATACCACGCGTTCAACCCGGATGTCATCAAGGCCATCCATCGGATCGCACGCGGCGAGGAATCGGGCGACGGGGACCCGCACCGCCATCTCGCCGCCCTGGTCGAGGGCCGGCCGCCGACGGCTGTCCGCGACCTGCTGGAGTTCGTCCCCGGCGATCCCGTGCCCCTCGAAGAGGTCGAACCCGCCTCGGAGATCATCAGACGCTTCGTCATCTCGGCGATGTCCCACGGCGCGCTCTCCCTGGAGGCCCACCAGACCCTGGCCATCGCCGCCAACCGGATCGGCGCGCGGTCGAACTCTGGGGAAGGCGGTGAAGATCCCGCCCGCTTCGCGCCCCGGCCGGACGGCGAGTCGGCGAACAGCACCATCAAGCAGATCGCCTCGGCCCGCTTCGGGGTCACCCCGGCCTACGTGCGCTCGGCGGTGGAACTCGAGATCAAGATGGCCCAGGGCAGCAAGCCGGGCGAGGGCGGCCAGCTCCCGGGCCACAAGGTCAGCGAGGAGATCGCGCGCATCCGGCGGTCCCAGCCCGGCATCACGCTGATCTCCCCGCCGCCCCACCACGACATCTACAGCATCGAGGACCTGGCCCAGCTGATCTACGACCTCAAGGTGGTCCACCCGCAGGCCCGGGTGGCGGTGAAGCTGGTCGCCGAGACCGGCGTCGGGACCATTGCGGCCGGGGTCGCCAAGGGGTACGCCGACACGATCCAGATCAGCGGGCTGGACGGCGGGACCGGCGCCTCGCCGCTGGATTCGATCAAGCACGCGGGACTGCCCTGGGAGATCGGCCTGGCCGAGACCCAGCGGGTGCTGATCGACAGCGGCCTGCGGGGCCGGGTGCGGCTGCGCGTGGACGGCGGCCTGAAGACCGCGCGGGACGTGGTCATCGCCGCGGCGCTGGGGGCCGACGAGTTCGGCTTCGGCAGCGCCGCTGTGGCCGCGCTGGGGTGCGTGATGGCCCGCCAGTGCCACCTCAACACCTGCCCGGTCGGCATCGCGACCCAGCGCGAGGACCTGCGCCGCAAGTTTCCGGGCACGCCGGAGAACGTGATCAACTTCCTGGTCGGGCTGGCGGAGCAGGTCCGCGGGCTGCTCGCGGACCTGGGCGTGCGCCGTCTGGACGAGATCATCGGCCGGGCCGACCGGCTGCGTCCCAGGATGCCAGGGCGGCCCGGGCCCGAGAGGCCGGAGCGGGCAGCCTCCGGGGAACGGGAGCGCCCTCGTCTCGACGTCGCGGCACTGCTCGCGAGTTATCCTCCGCCTGACGACGACCGGCCGCGTCGTTGCCTGGCCGAGCGCAACGCGCGCCCCGACGAGCCCTACGACGAGACCCACCTGATGCCGCTGCTGCCGGCCATCGAAGCCGGCCAGCCCGTGGAACTCCACCTGCCGCTCCGCAACGTGCACCGCGCGGTCGCTTCCAGGCTGGCCGGGGCGATCGCGTCCCGATGGGGGGACGCCGGGCTCCCGGAGGGGTCGGTGCGCCTCCACTTCACCGGCGCCGCCGGCCAGTCGTTTGGCGCTTTCCTCCTCCCCGGCATGCACCTGCGCCTGGTCGGCGAGGCCAACGACTCCGTGGGCAAGAGCATGGCCGGCGGCGAGATCGTCCTGGCTGCGCCGAGGCCGCTGCTGGCCGAGAGCCACCGTCATGTGATCGCGGGCAACACGCTCCTCTATGGCGCGACCGGGGGTCGGTTCTTCGCAGCCGGCCGGGTCGGCGAACGCTTCGCAGTGCGCAACAGCGGCGCGGTGGCGGTCGTCGAGGGCGCGGGCGACCACGCCTGCGAGTACATGACCGGCGGCGTCGTGGTGGTCCTGGGCGAGATCGGCCGGAACTTCGGCGCGGGCATGACGGGCGGCGAAGCGTTTGTCTACGACGACGCCGGGACCTTCCCCCACCGGTACAACACGCAGCTCGTGACGATCACGCGGCTGACCCCCGACGACGCCGACCGCCTGCGCGACCTCGTGGCGGCGCACCACCGGGCGACCGGCAGCCGGCGGGCGCGGATGCTGCTCGGCAACTGGGAAGCCCACACCATGAAGTTCTGGAAGGTCGCCCCCAAGGCCCCGGACAAGCCGGCGCCGGGCCCCGGGAC
>JAVKID010000044.1:0-25449 GCA_031459655.1 Candidatus Fervidifonticultor octavus
GACCAAAAAGTCCAGGTCGAGGAACGGACGGAGCCCCACATCCCGGTAGACGAACTGCGCCATGGCCGAGCCCTTCAGTAGGATCGGCGTGACGCCCTCGCCCCTCAGCACCCGGAGGGCTTCGGCAGCCTGCCAGTAGGCGTCGGCGGCCGAGGCAACCGCCTCTCGGTAAGTCTGGGCCAGCATGGGCCTGACGAAGTCCGGGGCGCGGGCCCGGTCGAGACCAACAAACGCCAGCGGCGCCAGGCGCTCGCGCACCGCCAGCCTCACAACGCGGTCCCAGTCAACTGGGAGATCATGGGGCAATGACTTCGGGTCCACGTGGATGAGGTGGAGCAGGACCGATGCGGGTGAGACCGTCGGCTGTCCGTCAGTCTGGCTCAGCGGCCGGCGCGCCTTGCTCGGGAGAAGGTCGGTGCCATTGGCCAGCGCCCGAATGACATCTGGAGGCACCGACGCCGACAGCACCTGCTGGGCCCGACGCAGCGCGGCGCCGACCGAACCGGCCAGACCCCAGGCACGGGACCGGAGAACGACTTCCTCCCAGGAGATGGGCGTTGTGGCCAGGATTCGCTCGACGTCTTTCAACAGGCCCAGGCGACTGCTGTCCTCAGTGGCGCGCGCCGCAAGGAAGATGAGCGCATCGGCGGCATCCAGGGTCGCCACGACGGCGGATGCCAGCCGCACCCGGCGAGCCCTGTCGAAGATCCCTGACCCTGGAGCATCAGGCTGCGGCACCCCATCGGCGCGGTCCCCAACATGACAGTGCAGACAGGCAGCAGTCCCGTAGCGGAGGGTGAGATCCACCCTGCCAGCGCGCAGGTTCTCTTTCCGGCGACGGATCAGGCATCCAGCGCCCTCAAGCGTCGGCAGGGCCACCGAGAGGGCTTCCCGGGGGATGACAAGATCTACCCCGCCATATGTACGCAGATCTGGCCGTGGATATCCCGTCTCGGCCAGGACCGGACCGTCCGCCACGAGCCAGGGGACGGCAGCGGCGTCCAGGACCGCCTGGAGATGGCTCAAGTCACCGATTGCCCTGAGATGCTTGCCGAGTCCCTGCCGGGACAGCATCTCCAGCGAAGCCAGAGTCCGGCGGTCGATGTTAGGGAGTTCCTTCAGAGCGCGGCACACGTAGCCGGCGATGCCGTGGTAGTGTGCCGCGTGCGGCAGCCAGGTGAGATCACGCCCGGCAACCAGCTCAGACAGGGGTAGGGCGGACCGGGGAGGCTCCTCATCCGGTTCGATCAGGCAGGCGATCAGGATGTCGCCCAGGGAGGCCGGGGTCACCTCATCGTTCATTGAAATCGCGCCAGGGCGGTATGCGCGCCCCGGCCGGGCGGCGGCCCGACGTCCCATCCGTGGAGTTCCACCCAGGCGTGCGCCCCTGGCGCGCCCCCGTCCTCAGGCAACCCGATGACAAGCTCGGCCGGGTCTCCCTGCTCCCTGAGGAGCCGAAACAGCACCAGCGCGTTCGTAAGACAACGGGATCTCACGTTGCCAAAGCGCAGGCTCCGGTCCACCGCCCGGCTGAGCGTGCCCGGCGGATACCGGCGCGGCGCCGGATGGGCGGTCTGCCGGAGCTGCACAACGAGCTGGGGCAAGGGGACACGGCCCACCCGCAGCCGCACGAAAGCGAACCAGCGCCAGACGCGCAGTACCAGCCCCACCCGCGCCGTCAGCGACAGTCGCGTGCGTCGTTCATCGATCATGTCCCGCCGCCAGGGCTTCGATCAAGGCAACGACGGCTGGAAGGATGTCAACCCGCATGGGACGGTACAGATTCCAGACAGGTACGATCCTTGCGAGATCCACGACCTGTGCGAAACACCTGGCCATCCCGTCTTCAGACGGTAGGTAGAAGCTCAGTTCCCAGAGATCTCTTGCCGCGTCGACTGCGCGGACCCTCTCGCTGCGCACACCATCAGCGTCCCGCCGGAGAAAGACCATTGCCCCGAGGGGGACGGGGCGGCAGTCGCCCCTCTGGCGGTCGAGGGCCAGGCTGACCCGGTTGCCATGCCAGGACACGGAAGAGGAATCGGACAGACCGAGCGACTCAAGGACATCCCGCCGCAGACGCAGCATCGCAGGACCGGGGATGATCACCGGATCCGGCGACAGACGGACGCAGGTCAGATCCTCCGAAAGAACCCGATAGCCGGCCTGGTAGCAGGCCGCCGCCAGCGTCGTCTTCCCGTGACCGCCGGGGGCGCCCAGCAGGACTCCGGTGCCGTCGATCTCAACGGCCGCCGAGTGAACTGGCAGATCGCCTCGGTGGAGAAGGTACACTGCGGAGGGGAGACTCCATAACAGCTGTTCACGCCGGCGCCCGTCCTCATCCGCAGGGACCACGATCCGGCCGGCCTCTGGGTCGATTCCGTAACTCCCGCCACCGTGGATCCATAGCCGGTACCGAGAGCCGTGCTGGTAGAGTCGGACGTCGGGTTGCCCCGGAGGAGTCCCCCACTCGTACAGCAGATACCCTCCGGCAGGCTCGCCCACCGTCGACCCGGCCACTACCTCGAGCGGGTCGCCGCCTCCGCCACGCAGGTACTGGAACCGAAGATCGGACCGAACGGCGAACCCATAGCAGGTGCCCTGGCTCGGATGAACAGAAGGCGTCACGTGAGACGTGGCCATTCGTGTCTAGGCCGGCTGGAAAGGATCAGGCCGGCTCGATCTCGACCAGGTGACGGGCGTGCAGGGAATCTAGAAATGTCCCGACTTCGGCCTCAAGTTCCAGGGGCGGATCCTCCACCTGCTTGCGCACATCATCCACCAGGTCGCCGAACGTCCGGGGGTCCTCCAGGAGATTCCAGATCACCCAGCCCATCCTGTTGAGCCCATAATACTGCCCGGACTCCAGGTGGAGCAGGACCGCGCCCTCTTCCTCCCCCAGCCAGCGGGACACCACCTTGGCGTTCCTGGTGACGCGATCGCCGGGCTGGAGGGGAGAGAGGGTCACCGACCTTCGACCTCAATACAAGCCCAGCGTGCCAAGGCGGCGCTCCCGTTGGAGCGCGAGCTGGAACGCCAGGCTGCCCAGGATCAAGGAAACAGCCGAGAAGGGGGCAAGCATGAGAGCGTAGGGGGCGACGGCCGACCACCCGCCGCCACCCAGCAGTGCCTCCCGCGCACCCCCCAGCGCAAGGGCCACGGGGTTCACGCGGGCCGCGCCGGCGAGCCAGCCGGGCAAGAGGTCGAGTGGAAAGTAGGCCCCCGAAGCAATGCTGAGCGCCGCGGTGGCCAGCCCGATGACACCCGACACCTGCCGAAACGTGAGCACTGCCGCGGCGCTGGCGGCGCCCAAGCCCCAGACGCAGGGCAGGAAGACCACCAAGAGGGCCAGCGCCGGGAGAATGCCATCGAGGCGGAAGTCCACGCCGAAGCCTACGGCCACAATTGTCAGAAATACTGCGGTCCGCACCGGCACATACGAGAGATCGTAGATCACCCAACCGAGCTGCAGCGTCCACGCGGACGTGGGCGTGACCAGCAGGGACTCGAGCGTACCTGTCACCTGCTCGCCTCGGATGGCGTGCGCCATTCCAGCCACTCCTGTGTGGAGGAGCGCGCTGACCGCGATGCCGACGGCGACAAACGCCACGTAGCCGGCCCGTGTCCCTCCGAAACTCGGCATCCGCGCGGGGTCCACAATCAGGCTGACGTAGTAGAACAACACCGCCTGGGCCAGCAGGTTGACCAGGTCGGCGGCGAACCCGACCCGATAACTCAGCGCGATGAGGAAATCCCGCCGGAGGAAAGCCCGGAGTTTGTCGATCTCGGCGATCATGGCATCGAAGATCCCGTCAGCCGGAGGAACGCCTCCTCCAGCCTGGAGCGTTCCTGGCGGCACGAGGTGACCTTCACCCCGGCGGCCGCCAGCGCGGCAATCGCATCGCCCAGCGCCACGCCTTCGGCAAGGTCGAGGGTGACGTGGCCGTCGGCAGTCCCCGGAGACACCGTAACGCCCCCCAGACGCCCGAGGGCGCGGCTCAGCACCTCGCCCAGCGCCCCGGTGGCCGGACGCCCATCCTCCACGTTCAGGACGTACCGCCTGGCGGTGTGCACCGGCAGGTGCTCCACCGGGCCCGCGAACCTGACCCGGCCCTGCGCGAGGAGAGTCGCGGTATTGGCGAATCCCTCGATTTCGTCAACCCGCTGCGTCGCCCAGACCACTGTCGTCCCGCGTTCGGCGGCCAGCCGGACCAGTCCCTGCACACGCCGCGCGGCCTCGGGATCCAGATTGTGCGTGGCCTCGTCGGCCAGCAGCACCGGCGGATCGACCAGGAAGGCCCTGGCAAGCCCAAGACACGACTGCATTCCGTGAGAGTACTTGCCCACCCTGAGGTGCGCAGCGGACTCCAGGCCCACCTGCTTCAGCACCTCGCGCGCGCGCGCCAGTGCCATCGCATACGGCATCCCGTGGAGACGCGCAAAGAACACCAGGTTCTCCAGGCCGGAGAGCCGGTGGTAGAACGTACGCGACCCGGCCGGCACCAGGCCCACGAGCGCCCTCCAGACCCGGCGGCCGGGCGGCATTCCCATGATCCGCACGGTGCCGGACGTTGGCTCGGTCAGCCCCGCGAGGATGCGCAAAAGCGTAGTCTTGCCCGATCCATTGGGCCCCAGTAACGCATGGACCTCGCCTGGACCGAGGCGAAGCGACACGTCATGGAGGGCCACCGTATCGCCGAATCGTCGGGAGATATTGAGAACCTCGACCGTGGCGGTCGAGGTTCGCGCGGGCACGACGTCTGCCCTTACAGATTCACTTTGGGGAAAAACCCGAAAGACGAACCCTGCGCGCTACCGCCGGTCCACGTCCAGCGAGAACTTCCTCGGAGCGGCCCCACCGACGACCGGCCGATCGGCTCCCCCAAACGTGTGCTCAGCAATGGAACCGTAGTCCTTGATGGTAGGCGTTTCGTACTTCATCGCGTACCCCCCTCTTGTAACACCATGGTACATACGAGATCCTCTGACAAAAATCCTGCCGACGCTGAAATCCCAAGTTTCCGGCCCTCGTGGGACAGCTGGGGAATTTTGATGGAAGATTTGTGGAAGTTGAACATCTGGCACGCCTCCTTATTGCACGGCTGTCCAGACTCATCGGCCCTAGGAGTCCTCTCCACTGGCCGGGGGGTCCTCCTCCCTACCATTGGGGAAGAGCCAGATTTGCTCTTCGCTCCCGAGGGCCTGTTCGAGGATCTCGCGTGCCAGCGTACCCTCACTTAACCGGGCTAACAGATCGCGGTCGTCCAGCGCATCGACCTCCCTGGCGGTATCCTCGATATCCTCGAGACGGAGGTACATCTGGTAAGCCTGGGGCCCGAAGAGTCGTTTCAGTGCCTGCTCCAGGCGGATCTGATGGAGGAGGAGAAACTCGGCGCTCACCCGCCGGGCCAGCCACAGACACTGCTGGTTGAGGATGGCCAGGCGCCGGTCGGTGAAGTACGAGACGTCTCGCCGCCCAACCATCTCGACCAGCCGGTTCCCGATCGTCCGCAGGCCCCCGAGGATCGCCAGGAACTCCGTCAGGGTCTCATGGGTCGGGCCATCGGCCGCCCGGCTCTGGAGGGCGAGAAAGCGGCGTTCGGCCTCACGGAGGTCCCGCCGGAGGGACCGGTGGACATCCCCACCGGACTCGTCCGTTGCACCACCCGTGGCTTGACCCGGACCCGGGGGCCTTCGGACCATCGTGACTCGCGCTCTGCCCTGTTCATCGAGCGCCTCCTTCCATCTTCCTTGCCCTCTCCATCGGCTGCGACCAGCCAGCCCTTCGCCACGGATGGCTGGACATGCTAGGGGAGCTGGCGGCGCGCTAAACCTCGTCGCCGGGCGATCCGGCCACCTGGCCTGGTGAGATCGGCTGGTCCCTGGTCTCGGCCCCGAGGGCCTGCTCGAGGATCTCCTGTGCCAGCGTGCCCTCGCGCAGGCGACGCATCATGTCGCGGTCGTCGAGCATGTCAACCTCCCGCGCCGCGTCTTCCACGTCCTCGAGACGGAGGTAGACCTGGTAGGCCTCGGGCCCGATGAGCCGCTTCAGTTCCTGTTCCAGCCGGATCTGATGGTGGAAGAGGAGCTCGGCGCTCACCCGGCGGGCCAACCAGACGCAGTACTGGTGTAGAATCGCCAGCCTGCGGTCCACCAGGTAGGTGATGTTCCGGCGGCCGACCATCTCTCCCAGCCGATTTCCGATGGCACCCAATTCTCCCAGGATGGAACAAAACTCCGTCGTGAAGTCCCGGAAAGGGCCCTCGGCCAACAGCTCCTGGAGGAGGAGGAAGCGGCGTTCGAGCGCCTGTAGGTCGCGGCGGAGAGGTTCCGTGGAGAGCCGGATCGCCCCGGCGCGCGGGATCACCCGGGGCTTGACCCGCACCCGAGGTCCTTCGGACCAGCGCGACTCCCGCTCCACCCCGTCCATCAGGCGCCTCCCATCGCTGCTCATCCGCCGCCGGTTTCGGCGGCTGCCACATCAACCGTGGTCAGGTGATCTCGGACCCCCACCACCCCGAGGGCATCCACGGCCAGGCACCCCCCCGGGGTGGCGATCAGCGGGTTGATCTCCAGCGACGAGACACGCGACGCCAATCGCACCGCAAGGTGCGAGAACCGGCTGGTGGCCTCTGCGACGTCGTCCAGGTCCACCTTGGCCTGGGCTGCGCGTTCCTCGAGGGCGTTCCACGACCGGAGCCTGCCGATCAACGCCAGAGCCTGCCGCGGATCCACAGGAGCCAGGGCGATCTGGACATCGCGCAGCGCCTCGGCCCAGACGCCCCCAAGACCGACCGCCACGACCGGACCGAAGTGCGGGTCCGCCCGGAAGCCGACCAGGAACTCCATGCCGGGCACGACCATCGCCTGAATCAGGACGCCCACGCGCACCGCCGCAGGCGGCAGCGGAGCCGCCACGAGCTCGTCGTAGGCGCGGGCGACGTCGTCGGCCGAGCGGAGGCCCAACCGAACCAACCCCGCCGCCGTCTTGTGCGCGATGCCGGCGACGACCTTGAGCACCACGGGATAGCCCAGCCGGTCGGCCCCTGCGACCGCTTCCTCTCGCGAACGCGCCACCAGATAGGGTGCCACGGCGATACCCGCCGTCTCCAGCAGCCGGTAGGCATCTACCTCCGCCAGCAGGCCGTCGCCGGTGAGGGGGATGTCGAGGGCATCCAGAGACACCTCGGGGATGTCCGGAGGATTCCCACGGCGCGTCTTGACCGTCGGCTCGACGGAAGCCGTCAGGCCACGGAGCGCCCCAAGCGCGGAGAGATCGTTGAGGAAGGGCACCGGGCCTGTGGCGGCCTCTTCGTGCCAGAAGCCGGAAAGCGCCTCCGGGATCGTCGAGACAACCACGAGCTGCTTGGACACCCGGTCGTGTTGCGCGACGAAGGTCCGAATCAGGCGCTGGTGGGCCGGGCTGCCCCCGCCTTTCTTCAGGTGAAGCACCAGCGAGATGGCTCCCACGTCAGGATCGTCGGTGAGCGCGCCGACCACGCGGGCGAAGAGTTCGGGGTCCTCAATAGCCGCGGCCGTCACATCCAGCGGATTGCCCCCAGCGCTGCCCGAGGGGACGAGGCCCATCAGGCGCTGCTGCGTCTGCGGGGCGAGGTCGGCCAGACGCACCCCAAAACGGTCAGCCATGTCGGCCACCAGGGCTGCCGTCCCACCCGAGATCGTGATGGCCGCCAGGCCACCGCGGGCCCCCGGCCGCCGCTTGCTGTGGAACGCCGCGGCATCCACGAGCCCCGAGATGCTCTCGAAGACCTCGATGCCGGCGTCGCGGCAGACAGCATCAAACACCTCACCCGACCCGGCCAGCGCCGCCGTGTGCGAGCGTACCACCTCGGCACCCCGGGCCGACCGGCCGAGCTTGAGGGCCACCACCGCCTTCCCCATGGCAGGCGCCCGCGCCGCCAGGTCGAGGAGGCGTCGTCCATCACGAGCGGTCTCCAGGACCAGGGCGATGACCTGCGTCGTCGGACTGTCGAGCAGGTACTCCAGACAGTCCGCCGCACCGACCTGCTCCTCGTTCCCCGTGGAGACCAGGAGGTCGAACCCCAGGCCAATCTGGGTCCCGTATTCCAGCATCGAGATCAGGATGCCCGCGCTCTGCGATACTACACTGACGGGACCGGGTCGGAGCCCCGCAGGGATGCTGGCCGGGGGAACCGCCATAGCAGGGATGTTGCCCGGCACATTGAGAAACCCGATGGAGTTGGGCCCAAGCAGCGTAAGCCCCGCCGCACGGGCCTGCTGGCCAAGACGGGCCTGGAGGATCCGGCCGTCTTTGCCCACTTCCGCAAACCCCGATGAGCAGACGACCACGCCCCGGACCTTCGCCTGTCCGCAGGCCGCAACGACCTCCGGGGTCGCCTCGGCCGGCACCAGGACAACGGCCACATCCACCGCCGCCGGCAGAGACCGCGCATCGGGGTAGCAGCGTCGGCCGAGCACCTGTCGGTGCCGGGGGTTGACGGGGAGCACATCGCCTCGGAACCCGCGGCGATCCAGGGTCATCAGGAGGTCCCGCGCAAGGCCAGGAGTCTCGGAGGCGCCGATCACGGCAATCGTCTTCGGGTTGACGAGCGCAGCGAGGGCTCCCGACAAACCGGCCCGCGCGAGTTCTCCGGTCGGATGGGAAGAGGTCACAAGGCAGCGCCTTCGCGAACCGTCACCGAGGCTTCCGTCACGGCGCGGAGCCCATCCTCGTCCACCTCGACCCCAAGCCCCGGACCCGCGGGGACTGCCAGTCGTCCGCCGGTCGGCCGCAGGGGTGCCCGCAGCACGCGGTCGCGCAGCGGGTTGTCGGTGACGTCGAATTCGATCCAGTCAAGATCGGGAGACGGCAGCGCGACGGCGGAGGCTGTCGCCGCCCGGACGTGCAGGGAGGCCGCCAGCAGGAGCCCCGTGCCCCACCCCGTCGGACAGGCACGGAACCCGAACCGGACCGCCTGGTCGGCAGCGGCCACCGCCTCGCTGATGCCGCCGACGGCAGCGACGCTGGGCTGGACGATGTGCAGCGCCCGGGCCTCCAGCAGCGGGAGGAAGGCCTGACTCGAGGCCAGGTCCTGGCCGCCCGCGGTCCACATCCCGGTGGCCGCAGCCAGTGCCCGGTACCCGTCAATGTCGTCAATGGGAATCGGCTCCTCGAACCAGTAGGTCCCGAGGGCTGCCAGCCTCCGAGCAACCCCCAGGGCCGTGCGAAGCAGGTAACCCGAGTTGGCGTCCGCACAGAGCACAGCGTCGGTGGGCAGCGCGCGGCGAATGCGTTCCACATGGGCCAGATCCGCCGTCGGAGACAATCCGCCGACCTTAACCTTGATCGCCCCAAAGCCCATCTCGTGGTAGCGGACGGCGGCCTCCACGCGCGGGCCCGCATCCACGGGGTCTGCCGCGTAGAAGACCGCCGTGGCCACGGCGGGGAACCGCCCGTTCGGGCTCGCGCCCAGCAGGCGGCAAATGGGCTCACCGAGCAGCCTGCCGCGCAGATCCCACAGGGCGACGTCCAGCGCGCTGATCCCGCGCGCCGCGACGGCGCCTAGACCCCGGGCGGCGTGCCGCAGCCGGGCGGTGAGGTCTCGCAGGGGCAGGGGGTCGGCGCCCAGCACGACCGGGGCCAAGACGGTGCGCAGCGTCTCCAGGATCGCCTCGGGCGCGCTCCCCAGGGCGGGGAATGTCTCGCCCCATCCGGTGATGCCCGCATCCGTCTCGAGCCGAACGAGGACGGCTGTCCGGTGCGTATGGCGGCCGCGTACGGCGGACGCGGAGAACGCCGCAGCCACCGGGGCTCTCAACAGGTGGGCGGAGACCGACACGATGCGCGCAGGCATCGGATCACCTGCAGCGATCTTCAACGACCGCCTACTTGCCTCTGAGGACCACCGCGCTCGTCACGATGAGCCTGCCGTCCCGGACAATACCGGCGACCCGCACGTGGTCACCCACCCGAATGCCGGCGGCGCCGCCCTGAATACCGCGCAGCACCGCCTCGGACAGATCGACCGTCAGCCGGCCTTCGACCTTGATCCGCCGGACGGTGTCGGACGCCTCGACAACCCTCAAGGTCAGCGTGGTGGGTGTGCCGGGCCGAACGGCCTCCACCCGCCCAATGGCGAAGTCGCCGGCGGGGGTCGGCCTGGCCTTGGGGTCGGTTTCGGCAAATGTCGGTTTCGGCTGCTGTCCCGCCGCCTGGAACACGCCGAAGACGAGCACACAGGCAACCGCTGCCGCGGCGAGACCTGTCACGGACCGCCTCCAAAGAGCGCGTCGGGTCATGGGAGCTCCTCCAATGATGCCACCCAGGCGACGACCGGCGCGGAGTTGGGGAGCCGCAGCCCTGGCGTGCCCAGCACGGCCTGGTCATACAAGATAACCACGGTGCTGGCCGCATTCAGAAAACTCAACTCCCTGTCGGCGCCCACCACGGCCCCCACCACCTCCATCCGGGCGTCCTCCGCCACATTGATGAACCGCTCGCCATACACGAGCCCGTGCGCCCTCAGGCGTCCCCGCTGCCTGATGGTCAGACCGCCCGGCTCCAGGGTTACAAGCCCGGGGAGCATGCGGGTGGCCTGCGAGTGGGTGATCTCCAGCGTGGCCCCCTCGCTCAGGTAGACTCCTCGCTCGGCCACCAAGGCGCCCTCCTGAATCCACATCGTCTGGCCGGCCGCCAGGCCCAGTCCGCCGCGCAGGTACACCACACCGCGCAGGATGGGAGCCCGCAGGCCCGCCGCCAGGAACCTCTGCAACAACTCGAACTGCCTGGAGGAGTAGAGGCTGTCGCGCTTTCGAGCGAGGTCGGCATCGCCGAAGTATGTGCCGACAGCCTCGTTGAGGCCGGCGTTGGCGACGTTGGACGCGGCCAGCCCCTGGTAGAATGCGCGATCCACCTCTGGAGGTGGGGGGAGTCTCTCGACGCGCAGGACCGTCCCGTCGAGGTGGACGCCCATGGCGCGCAGTTGCTGGACATCAACATGCAGACGGCCGCGCAGCAGCGTCAGCTGGGCCCCGCGGGCCAGCAGGAGCCGGACGGGGCCCGGACGCCCGAGGGAAGCGAAACCCAACCTGTCCAACGGGCCCGGAATGACCTCAACTGGGATCGAGGGGTCGTTGAGCACCACATTCGTCGTCGCGAACCACACCTCGCGCCCGGCGGCGATGTGCACCCAGGGGGGGGATCCCGGCCCGAGCCCGTAGCTGTTAATGACCGTGGAGGCGGGCGGGTCTTCGATGCGGATCGTGGCGGCCCCGTACAGCGCCGCCAGCAGCGCAGGGGAAGCCAGGCAGACCCGCGCACGCAGCCGGCGAACGCCTGTCCCTACCACGCCGGTGCTGGTGACCACCAGGCTCCCGTCCGGGTGGTCCCGCAGCGCGACCGTAAAGCGGCCTTCCAGAGCGCCCACGGTGTGCGTCTCACTATAGGCCGACGGCCTCCAGGTGCGGCCGGGGGAACCATCCGGCGCGTAGGTTTCGAGGATGCTCAGCGCTCGGTGCACACCCGCCTCGGCGAGCGCGAGCGCCGCCCCCGCCCGGCTTCGTTCGCCCGCGCGGGCCTGCTGCTGGTTCATGAACCAGACGAAGGAGGCCGAGGATCCCCCCACCAGGAAGAGCAGCACCAGCACCAGGAGGAGTACGGCCCCTTCCTGCCGGAGGGCAGGTCCGGTCCGGCTCCGCGCAGAATCAGGCAACACCGGCATGCTGAACCTCCTCAAGCGACTCCCCATGGACTTCGGTCAATCCCAGCTGAAGCACCGGACAGAGGGCAAGCGAATTGCCCTCCGGCACATCCCCCAGGCATCGCCGGGTATGCGTGCGCTGGATGTCGGCTGCCGCAACGGATACTTCTCCGAGATCCTCACGCGCCGTGGCTACACCGTCCATGCCATTGATATCAAGCCCGACTACCCGAGCGCAGAGATCGTGGACGCCAACCAGCCGCTGCCCTACGGGGACGGAACCTTCGACCTGGTCTGGTGCAGCGAAGTCCTCGAACACCTGGACGCCCCCGCTGCGGCCGTCGCCGAGTTTCGCCGGGTACTCAAGCCGGGCGGCCTGCTCGTGCTCACCACTCCCAACAGCGGCTGCTGGATCTACCGTGCCCTCGCGCTCGCCGGCATCCCGACGGCAAAGGCCCAGAATCCCGACCACAAGCACTTCTTCACCGTCGAGGACATGCGCCGGCTCTTCCCACGTGCGCGGCTCCTTGGGTTCTTTCCGTACGTGGCCTACAAACGAACCATCACCCGCGGCCTGGGACTCCTGACACCGACGTTCGTCGTCATCGAGACGCGGCAGTGACCCGATGGGCAACTCCCGGCAGGGCCTACCGTTGCAGCACCCGACTGTCCTGAGGCTCCTTCCGCACGTCCCTGAGCACGAACACCAGCCCTCCCGGAAGACTGCAGACAACCATCACGAAGAACCACCCGAGCGACAGCCCCAGCGCGTCCGCGAAGGGAAGACCGGCCCTCCCGAAGAGGTAGACCATGGCCCCGTCACGGACGCCCAACCCCCCCACGCTGATCGGGATCATCGCGACAATTGTTGCCAGGGGGATCAGACCCAGGAACACGACGAACGGGGTGGATAGTCCCAACGCGCGGCCGACGAGGAAGTGCCCCAAGATCACGATCACCTGGATGACGAGGGAGAGCCCACAGACCTGCGCCAGGATCCCCCGCCGGGAGCCATATCTGGCGATCGCCTGGTAGAATGACGTCACCCCTTCCTCCACACGCGCCAGGGTCGGACGCCCCAGGACGCGCCGAACGAGCGCCTTCACACCGCGGCGAGAGATCACGACGGCGCCCAGCACCAGCGCAGCGCTGAAGCTGAGGACCGGCCAGGCTCCCACCGCGTGGCGATCCGCCGCGAGACTGCCCCAGGCGACTGCCAGCAGGGCGATCAGACCGCTCAGCCGATCGACGAGCACCGATGCTACCGCTGCTTCGTTCCGCTGCGCCCTCACGTAGATGCGGTGGGCCCGTACGACATCACCGCCGATCAACGTGGGCAGCAACAGGTTGAAAAACGTCCCCTCCAGGTAGAACAGGACCAACCGGCCCAGCGAGACGGCGATCCCTTCGGAGCGCAGCAGGACTTGCCAGCGCACCGCGCTGAGGGTTTGCGCCAGGAGGTAGCACACCGCCGCGGACGCGAAGAGCGCCGGATCGAGCGCGCCGATGGTCGTGACCAGCTTCGCCCGATCCGTGTTCCAGAGCAGCACTCCCACCAGGACCAGGCTGACCGAGATCCTGGCCGCGCCGGTGCGCCAGACGCCCATCCTCTCGGCCCGTTCAGCCGGGGCGCCGGAGGATCCGGCTTATCCGGTAGATCGGCTTTCCGACACTTTCGTGGTACAACCGAACCAGCAGTTCGCACACCAGCCCCATCCCGACAAACTGCCCACCCAGGACGATCAACAGCACGCTCAACAGCAGCAACGGGCGCTGGGCGATGCTCTCGCCGAGGGCGAACTTGATGTACGCGAGGTAGCCCCCCACCGCCGTCCCCAGGCCTCCCAGGACGAGCCCGACAAGCCCGAAGACCTGGATCGGCCGGGTGGCAAAACTCAAAAGGAACTTGACCGTGATGAGATCCAGCAGCACCTTGAACGTCCGGCGCAATCCGTACTTGGAGACGCCTGACCGCCGCGGATGATGGCGGACCTTCATCTCGGCCACGGAGGTACCCATCCACGAGGCGATCGCGGGGATGTACCGGTGCATCTCGCCGTAGAGGCGCAGGTCCTGGATGACCTCGCGGCGGTAGGCCTTCAGCGTGCAGCCGTAGTCGTGCAGCCGCACGCCCGTGATGGCAGAGATCAGCCGGTTTGCCAGCGCCGAGGGCAGCCGCCTGGTCAAAAATGGATCCTGCCGATCGGCCCGCCATCCGCTCACGATGTCATAGCGAGCAGACAGTTCGAGCAATCCCGGGATGTCTTCCGGATCGTTCTGGAGATCGCCGTCCAGGGTGACAACAACGTCCCCCCTGGCATGGTCGAACCCCGCTGAGAGCGCCGCAGTCTGGCCGAAGTTGCGCCGCAGGGCGATGACGGTCCACCTGGGGTCTTCTTCATGGATTGCTTCGAGCAGGGCCAGGGTCCGATCGGTGCTGCCGTCGTCCACGGCAATGACCTCGTAGTCCCCATCGTAGCCGACCAGGGCCTGCGCAATGGCCTGATGGAGGGGACGGACGTTCCCCTCTTCGTTGAAAAGGGGAATAACGATAGACAGGCCGATGCGGGTTCGGGCGGGACCGGGATCTGCCGTCCGTATCTCGTCCTGCACCTTTGCCATGGTCGTTGCCCCCTTGTCCCGCCAGCGGTCACGGATTCTTGCTGAAGAGCACCACGCGCACATCTTCGTACCACGTCTCGCTCTTGGACGGATACCGGCTGGCCAGGACGGCCTGGATCGCGCGGCTGGCTTCCTGGCGACCCAACCCTTCCACCCCGTCGTGACTGAGGACGAGCCAGACCCGCCGGTAGCGTCGGGCCACCTCTTCCAGCAGGATGGCGTCAGGCTTCCGCTCGGTCCAGGTGGGCGCGAGCCCGATGCCGAACTCAGGGGAAGGGAACACCACCGCCGGACCACCGCCAATTCCCCTGAGCCGGTCCCGATAGTACTCGAAGGCCGGTCGGGCTTCGGCGATGTAGACGATCACCGCGTCCTGGTCCTGGGCCTGCGAGAGCACGTGCCGAGCCGCGTCCCGCCAGTTCTCCAGCGGCGGCTCTCGGTAGTACGTCACCGCGGATTGCCCCGAAGCCACCGCGAACACGACCACCGCGGCGGCCACCAGTTGCCGGGACGGCAGCGCATCCACGCCGACGGCGGCCAGCAGCACGAGCGCGGGGAGGACGACGATCAGGTAGCGCGAGATGAACACCGGCGAGTAGAACGACACGGCGAAGGCCAGCGCCACCGGCACCACCAGCCACGTGTAGACCACTCCCAATCGCCAGGCCCGGACTGACCCCCATCCCCCGCGCCAGGCACCGACCGCCCGCCAGGTCGCCACCAGCGCCGCCGCCCCGTAGGCCAGCAGGGGCAGGGCGCCGCCGGTGAGGACATAGAACCGGCGCACGATGCTGAGCAGTCCGGGTTCACGGTCGTACCAGCCCAACGCCCACACGTCCCGGGTCAGCAGCGCAATTCCCAGGGGGGCGGCCAGCAGGCCGATGGCGGCCACGCTCCCCAGCGCCGATCTCCACGGGACCTCACGGAAACGCCGGAACAGCAAGGCCATGCCGTGGGCTGCAGGGACCAGCGCCCCGAACAGGTGGCTGTACACCGCTGCCGCGCTCACCACCGCGTACCAGACCCAGCGGCGTCTGGACGGCACTTCCACGGCCCTCACAAAGCACAACGACGACAGCGTCACCAGCAGCACCAGCAGGCTGTAGGTCCGGGCCTCCTGGGAGTGGTTCAGGTGAAACGCGTTGAGCCCCAGGAACAGGGCGCTCATCAGGCCCACCCGCGCGCCGAACAGGCGCGAGCCGAGCGCGTACAGCACCGGAATGGTTAGCACAGCGGGAATCACCGACAGCAGCCGGATGGCAAATTCGCTGTCGCCGAGGTAGAGCCACAGGTGGAGCAGGCCGTAGTACAGCGGCATGTTGGGATCGTAACGGATGACGTAGCCGAGGAACGCCGGCCACGGCAGCCGGGCCTTGACCACGCTGAGGGCCTCGTCGATCCAGAGGCTGTCGCGGCCCAGATAGAGGAGCCGCAGCGCCAGGGCGAGGCCCATGACAAGCCACACCAGGACGTGGGGCGAGGGAATCGAGAGAACACCCGGGCCCGCGGAGTCAGAGCGCGAACGGTCCATTGCGTCATTCACAGACAACCGCTTGGGGATGGGCTAGTCATGGCTAGAGCGCGGTCCAGCCGCCGTCCGCGACCACGACCGACCCGGTCATGAACGACGACTCATCGGAAGCCAAAAAGAGCGCCACCTGCGCGATCTCGCGCGGTTCGCCGAACCGCCCCATCGGCGTCCAGTCCATGAACCGCTGTCGTGCCACGGGGTCGTCGTAGTAGTGCGCCATCATGTCGGTCTGGATCTGTCCCGGACAGATGCAGTTCACGCGCACCCCGCGGGGCGCGTACTCCAAAGCCAGGTTGCGGGTCAGCCCCACCAGGGCAGCCTTGGAGGCCACGTAGGCGTGGTTGTGCGCCCGCTGACCGACCAGAGCGCCCACGGACGCGGTGATGATCACCGACCCCCCGCCGGACTTCACCAGTTCGGGGATGCCGTACTTGCATCCCAGGAACACACCGGTCAGGTTCACGGCCAGGATGCGGTCCCAGACGTCCAGCGTGATCTCCTCGAGGCCGACGTCGCCTCCGGCACCGCGCCTGACCATCCCGGCGTTGTGGTAGAGGATGTTGAGCCGGCCGAACCGCTCCAGCGCCGTCCGGACCGAGCGGGCGTGGACCTCGGCGTCTGCGATGTCGCCCCCGATGGCAACAGCCTCTCCTCCGGATCGCCGGATGGCATCTACCGTCTCTTCGACGGCATCTGCCCGGATGTCGACGGCGACCACTGTGGCGCCTTCTGCTGCGAAGAGCCGCGCGCCCTCGCGGCCGATCCCGCTGCCGGCGCCGGTGACGATCGCGACCTTGCCGGCCAGGCGCATCCTCAGGACCCGTGCCCGGGCCCGTCCACCGGCCCAAACGGCGTCTGGAGGAACCGGCTGAAGGTGTCCATGGTCTGCCACGTCAGGCTCTCCAGCGCCAGGGCGTCGAGGAGGATCCGGTACCCCAGGCGGGGGGCGGCGATTTCCAGACGCTCGCCGTTCCGCGTGCTCACCTTGCGGATGTTGATCGTGGCAAACTCGTTGCTCAACTCGATGACCGGAGCATCGCCGCGTGATGCCATGATCGCTCCCTCACACCAGGATCGCGAGCATCGCGCCAGCCGGACCGGCAGGCGGGTCAGCGAAGGACCAGCACGAGGTAGCCGGTCCCTTCCAGCTCCCGCCAGGCCCATCGCCCGGTGTCGTCAGGGATGGCGGGCCCCGGGCGCGCCGTCGGATCCACAACAACGGATCGCACACCGGCCGCGTGCAGCCTAGTCAAAAGTTCACGCCGTCTGTCGTCGGCGACCTCCCAGAACTCCCGGGCCGCGCCTCCGCGGATAGGGATCTCGGCCACGATGCGCATCCGCCCCAGCCTGGCCCAGTGGGCGTGTCTCGCTCGTCCCATCACGGCCACCTTGCTCCCTGCGGGAATGTCGCTACTGTGCAAGGCCTGGGCGATGCCCCAGTGCATATGGCGGGACGGCGCAACCAGATCCTTCAACGCTGCACCGCCGACCATCGCCGCAGAGACCGCATGATGAAACACAAGAATCCCGTAGGCTACCGCTCTCGCGCTCCTCGCGCGCTCGGGCCGGTCGCCAGGCCATGACACGCAGGCGATCGTGCCCAACCAGAGCAGCGGGAGGAAGGCACCGAGAAATCGCTCCGGCAAGATGGTGAGGATCGGATACGACACGAGCGCCAAGAGGGCCGGGATCTGCAATTCCGCGTAGTCCCTGCAGCGGTTCCATGAAAGCAGTCCCCGGCGCAGCAAGAAGGCAGCAGCGAGGATGTAAGCCAGCACGCCGAACGACCAGGAGAAGGGAATCAGGTGATAACCGGAGTCGGTGCCTACGCTCTCACGGAGACGCCACAGGTGCCCCCTGAGGCTGAAGCGGGGCTCGATCCCCCTAGACCAGTATGCGGGATCGTACCACGGTGGATAGGTTCCCCCCACCGGTCCGTCGAACTCGTAGACCGTGGGACGTTCGAACAACACCCTCGTTGGATGGACCGGGGAGCCGTATGGTGGATCCCCCTGCCAGTGCAGGATCGGGACGCCGTTGACATACCAGGCGTAGTTCAATCTCACCAGATCCCTCCCGGCAAACTGGCGCTTGACCGCCAGGAGCGGAACCGCGTACACGCCGGCGACCAGGGTGAACACCACCAGGGCGAGCAACGGACGCAGCGCCGTCACCCTGGCGCGCAGCCACCCCGCGGGCAGCCGCAGCAGCGCGAGGCCGAAGAACACCCCGACGAAGGGGAGGGTCGACGCCCTAGCGAGGTAGGTCAAACCCAGCGCGAGTCCCAACGCCGCCCAACTCCGCCATTCTTCTGGATGCATCCGAAGGCGCAGGAGGAGTCCGGTGATCAGGAACGTCAGGCCCGCGAGCGCCACATGCGGCCCCACGTGGCTCACCCTGATGGAGACGACACACCCCCACACGAAGACCGCGTACCCCGTGGCGTGCACGACCCGGTCCGGCAGGGAAGGCACAGCCGACCGCCCGGGATCCCCGGCCGCACGCCAGCGCCGGTAGGCCACGATCTGCCTGAGGCAGTACGCAAAGGCCGCCAGAGCGCCGATGTACAGGAGGAAGTTGACGGCGTGGACGAGGGGAAACTCCCAGTAGCCATCCGGCCGCAGCCCCCGCAGGAAGGGTATCAGGATCCAGGAGTAGAGGGGACTCCAGACGGCGTTCAGCGCGTTCTGCCAGTCGGCCCGCGCATAGGCGTCGGCTATGTCCAGGTACGACACCCCGTCGGGATCCATGTCGAACCGGCCTTCCCACGCGGCAACCGCGCCGAGCACGACGGCGGCGAGCACGCCAATTTGCGGCATCCGAGCGAGCTGCGCGATCAACGGAAACAGGTCCTGTTCTCCTGCCGTCGGGTCGGAACCTCAGAGCGCATCCGCATCGCCCTCAGTCATGCCAGCGAGGGCGCGCGCTCCTGGCGGCCAGCACCAGGCTGATCATCATGCCAAGACGATCGCAGCCGCAAGAGCAGCACGAAGGCTATCAGGCTGCCGAAAAACAGGTGGGAGCCGGCCAGGCCGAGCCACGGGCTCCCAAACAGCAGGGCAGGCCGCTGCATGACGTTCGCCATGGCCGCATAGCCGAGAGCAAGCCAGAGGCCTGTGCGCGCCCCGAACGGCCGAGCGGCGATCAGCCCCGGCAGGGCGGCCGCCAGGACCGGCAGCAGGATCCCGTAGTGGTGCTCCCAGGCGATGGGTGACGCCATGGTGATCCCCACCAGCACCGCCCCCAGATCGATCACGCTGCCGTCGCGGCGAGGACCTCTTCCTCGAGCCCAGAGTGCGAGCATGAGGATCGCACCAGAACTAATGATGGTGAGCGCGTGCACCAGAGGGTGGTAGACGGGGAGTTCTGTCCGAGAGAACTGCACGGCGCTCCCGGCCCCGAGCAGCCGGTTCAGCAGGCCGTTGACGCTCTGGTTGGCCCAGTAGGCCTCGCCTACGCGAGAAAGTTCACCGACCACGTCGAGGTAGCGCAGGTGATCGCTCAGGCCAAACCGGACCAGCGATACCATCAGCCCGAGGATGAGGACCCCCGCGAATCCCAACGAGAACTGCCACTGTCGCCTCACCAGACCCCAGAGCAGGACGAACCCATACTGCGGCTTCACCAGACAGCAGAGGCCCAGGCACCCTCCAGTCAGCATCCGCCATCCCAACAGGTAGCCCAGCACGGCCAGGGCGATCAGCGCGTTGAGAAACACCTGGATCTGGCCTAGGCTGTAAGCCTTCATTACGGGGTAGAACATCGCCCCAAGCGCCAGTGAGAGCCCGACCCGCACGGCTGCATAACCCGGCCGCAAAGGGCCGCCCGACGCCTGCCGGCGCACGCCGATCTCCAGGATCGCGGCCGAAACCAGCAGGGTCAGCGCCAACGCCGCACGCGAGAGCCACGTCCACCACCGCCGCAGGTCGTCGTTGATCCGTCCGTCGACCAGGCGGGTCATCGCGCGAGGGAACACGTCAAAGATCAGCAGTGACGAAGGGGGATACTGAAACTTGACCCGATCGGCGAAGAACACCCCGTACAGATCGCCGCCGGGGGCTTGCGTCTTCCTATCGTAGGCGGCGACCATGGGCCGGATCGAGTCCACATGGGTGGCTGCAAGCAGCCGACCGGCTTCGGCGGGGGCCGTGGCCCCAGCCGCGCGCACGAGGGTCTCTCCGGCGGCGACCAGCCCGAGTATCATGGTCATGCTCAACAGAACGCTCAGGGAGAGCGCCGCGGCGAGCCAGACCAGGACCCTGTCATCAGAACGCCAGGGCCACACCGCTGTCCTCGCCTGTTCCCTCACACGAAGATCGCCAGATTTCGGGTGCCGAGCGTGGCCTGGTCCACGATGAAGACCCGTCGGGCCAGCCGCCACGCGCCGTCGGTACGCCGCCACACGTCCTGGCGCTCTCCGCTGATCAGGTCGAAGTCCGTGGCCTCGCCACGGTTCCGGTAGATCAGCACACAACTGCGCACCTCGACCTCATCACCGCCAGCGGGACGGACCCGCACGTTGGAAATGAAGTGGCGCGTGCGCGACGGAGGGTCTTCGGCCCAGGCAAACTCGGTCTTGAGCCGCTGCACCCGCAGCGCCAGCGAGGTACGGTCGTCCCAGAAGAACTGCATCTCCGTGGAATGGTCGTCCGTCCGGCTGCGTTCGCGGGTCAACCGGATGGGCATCCGGTAGGCGGCGTCCTCAGTCAGGAGGGCCAGCCACTCGTCGAGCCGGCGGCCGTCCAGCAGTTCCGCTTCGTGGTAGAGCACCTCCAGGAGTTCCTCGCGGATCTGCGGGGTGATTTCCATGACCACTCCTCCCCAGGAAGGCGCTCGCCGACCGCTACGCGTCCGGGCGCGGGTCGCCGTCGCGCATCAACTCCAGCCACCGTGCGTAGAACGCGCGGGCGTTCGCCTCGTTGTACTTCCCCTCGTAGACCTGTCCCGGGCCCGGGAAGTCGCGCATCGGAGTGCGTCCCAACCCCATCTCGTAGTTGAGCGCCAGGCGGCCGGCCACCGGGCCCCGGGCGTTACGGGCAATCTGGGTGAAGTTCTCGCTGTCGTCCTGCGAGAGCATCCCCGAGGGGCCGAACGTGACGACAAACGCCTGACGGGACAACTCCTTCCACCAGGCGGGCGCGCGCTTTTCCACCAAAAACCACGAGCAGGCGTCGATGCGGTCGGGCCCCTTGGGCTGCCAGAGCATCAACTCGGTGTGCGAGACGAACCGTCCGTTGAGGGTCACCGCCGAGATCAGGAACGAGAAGTTCGGAAAGACTGTCCCCGGCATGTGCGCCATCTGCCGCAGCACCGCCATCTGCGCGGGGCTGAGGTGTCGCTCGAATTCCGGGATGAGATCTTCGGCAAAGATGAACCGGCGGGTGGGCGCGCCGATCATCACACCGTGTCCGTTGCCCGCGCAGACGTGGTACCCGTCCTTGGCCCACGTCACCGTCGGGGTCAGGCCGATCTCGGCGATCGAGGCGTGGGTGTGCATGGTGTGATAGGCGTCTGCGGCGAAGTTCTCGGCCGGCAGCTTCCAGTTGGTCGCCACCTCGTACCGGTGGGGTGGTCCCACGGCTTCCATCTCGGCCCGGCCCGCCAGCAGGTCCAGGTACCAGGTCACGGGCCCCAGGTACTGCTGCAGCGGCTCCGCCTGCTCGTCCCAGGTCGCGAAGACCAGCCCGGCATAGGACTCCACCCTGGCCCGGATCAGGCCCAGTCGTTCCTTCACCAGTGC
Organism: Candidatus Fervidifonticultor octavus; assembly: GCA_031459655.1. Classification (GTDB taxonomy): domain Bacteria; phylum Sysuimicrobiota; class Sysuimicrobiia; order Sysuimicrobiales; family Humicultoraceae; genus Fervidifonticultor_A; species Fervidifonticultor_A octavus_A. The sequence goes on from JAVKID010000044.1 coordinate 21,572, forward strand.
GTCCCCGTAGAGTTCGCGCTCGAACGGCACCCCGATTAACTCACCGGTGTTCTTGTAGGTGAACCCGTGGTACGGGCAACGGAAGTGTGAGGTGTTCCCCAGGTCCACCCGGCAGATCCGCATCCCGCGGTGGCGGCAGACGTTGAGCAGGACGCGGATCGCGCCGTCCTCGTCGCGGGCGACGATCACGGGGTGCTCGCCCATGGAGCGCGTCACGTAGTCGCCGGGCGAGGGGATCTCGGACTCGTGCGCCACGAACAACCAGCACCGGGTGAAGATCCGCTCCAGTTCCAACCGGTAGACGTCGGGGTCTGCGAAGATGAACGCGGGGACCTCGCCCCGGTCGGGCCGAACGGCGCGGAGCCGATCCGCCGCCTCCTGTCTGTCTCCTCGTTGATCCGTGATCTCCAGGGACGCCATGCGGATCCTCCAGGATGCCTATTCCCGAAAGCCGGGCGGCGGCGGCTTCTGCTGCCAGAGGTCGAAGATGTGCGGGTGCCGCCGTGTCTCGTGGTCTTCGTCGTCGGTAATCTGCTCCATCTCACAGTAGAGCTCGACGCGGATACGGTGCGGGTCGCGGATGTAGACCGAAATGTTGTTGCCCGTCGCGTGCCGCACCGGGCCGACTTCCACCGGCGCGCCCTGCGAGGCCATCCAGTCCAGGATGACCTTGAGGTTCTCCCAGGTCCCGATGTCGTAGCCGTGGTGGTGCAGCCCGGGCCGTTCGAACCTGAACAGCGAGATCCCGTGGTGGTCGGGGTTGCAGCGCAGCGAGCCCTGCAGCCCCGGCAACCAGTCGGAGACCCGGAACCCGACAGACTTGAAGAACGCCAGTTCCCGGTCCACGTCGGGGGTGTTGAAGGCGAAGTGCGCCTGGCGCAGCACGGGGAACGGCCCGTCGGCCACCAGGGCCGGCACCCGGTCCATCGCGCGGTAGACCTCGTGCCACAGGCCGTTGGAGTCCTGGAACTGGAAGGCCACGCCGCGACGACCGGGTTCCGGCGGCGCCTCGCGAACCGGCACCCCAAGCCCCGCCAGGTGCGCCCGGAGCGCTTCCGTAGCCTCGTCGCTGTCGGTCTCCCATCCGGCGTGCCGCAGCCCGGCGGCGGACGCCCGGTGCAATTCCAGGCAGTGGTGCTCGAACCGCGACCGCAGGTAGACCACCCCGTCGCTTTCCTCGACGCGCACCATGCGCAGAACCCGCGTGTAGTAGTCCAGCGCCAGCGGCACGTCGGGGACGGCGATGGCGACGTGACCGGGACGGCGGATGCGGCAGGGGGGACGGGCCGTCACGCGTGTTGTCTCCTCATCGGGCCTCGCTGACAAGCGACAGCGATTCCCGTTCCCAGAAGATGAGCCGGTTGCGCACGACCGCCAGGGTGCGGTCGAGAGCGTACCCGATCGTCGCGACCACCGCCACGCCGGCAAACACCTGCGCCCTCGACAACGAGGCGGACGCGTAGGTGATGAGCCAGCCCAACCCGCGGGTCGAACTGATCATCTCGGTCACGATGACGATAACCATGGCGATCGGCAGCGCGATGCGGAACCCGGTGAAGACCGACGGCGCCGCCGCCGGCAGGACCACCTTCAGGAAAAGCTGCGCGCGCGACGCGCCCATGCTCTGGGCCGACCACAGGTACAGCCGGTTGGCCGCGCGGGTGCCGTAGTACGTCTTGATGGCGATCGGATACAGACATTCCAGGGCGACCAGCACGACCTTGGAGAGGTGCCCGATCCCGAAGAGGAAGATGCAGATCGGGTAGAGGGCCACCCGGGGCACGGGATACCCGAACGAGAACATGGGCTCCACCAGACGACCGAACACCTCGTAGCGGGCCATCAGGAACCCCAGCCCGACGCCCAGGACGGCCGCCGCCCCGAACCCCGCGAACACGCGGAACAGCGTGGCCGTCGCGTGCACGACCAGCATCTGGCTGACTGCCAGTACCCAGATCTGCTCGGCGACGGCCGCCAGGCTGGGGAAGAGCCGAGGGTTGACCCATCCGGAGCGCGCCACCAGTTCCCACAGCCCCATCACGATGAAGATGGAGTAGGTGCGGGACAGCCAGGCGCGCGGCCAGGTCAGGAAGCTAACCATGTGTGCCTCCGCCTTCCTGCTCGCCGTGCACCAGCGCCCGGCGCGCCGTCAGCAGCAGCCGGTCACAGACGAGTCCTACCATCGCAATCGCCGCGATCGCCGCGAACATCAGGTCGAAGCGGCCGCCGGCGTCGGCGGAGAGGAGCAGAAATCCCAGCCCGGTGCGGTTGGACGACCCCATCAACTCAGACGCCAGCATCAGGATGAACGAGAGGGCCAGCGCCACGCGCAATCCGTTGAACACCTGCGCCGACGTGGCGGGCACCACCACCCTGAAGAAGGCCTGCAACGGCCGGGCGCCCATGTTGCGCGCCGCCCAGATCCACAGGGGATCGACCGACCGGACCCCGTGGAATGCGGCGATGAAACACGGATAGAAACAGGAGATGGCGATCAGCAGAATCTTGGAGAGGTCGCTGATCCCGAACCAGACGACCAGCATCGGGAGGATCGCCACCTTGGGCACGGGGTTCGTCAGCGACACCAGCGGATCGAAGAACCCGGCCACCTTGGGCGCGACCCCCGAGAGCAACCCCAGCGCCAGCCCCGACGCAGAACCCATGGCAAACCCGGTCAGCGAGCGGTAGAGGCTGGCCGACGCGTGCTCGAAGAGTTCACCGCTGGCCGCCAGGGCTGTCAGTTCCCTGGCGACGATCCTGGGGCTGACCAGGAACGCAGGCAGCGCGCCCAGGGACGCCAGGCCCTCCCAGACGGCCAGCAGGACGGCGGGCGCGGCCAGGGAGACCGCCAGGGCGCGGATCCGTCCCACCAGCCCGCCCCCCGCGCCCCACCCCGGCGATCGGACGACCGCTGCCCGCAGGACCCGCTGAGGAGAGAGGTCAGCCATCTCCGGCCGCCTGGCCCGCCTCCGCCTCCTGGCGGGCTTTCAGGACCTCCTCGCGCAGCAGGTCCCAGAGCTGATTCCGGTACGCCACGAACTCCCCGCTCTTCTTGACCTCGAGGCGTCGGGGCCGCGCCAGCGCAATCGGCACCATGGCCTTGACGCGGCCGGGCCGCGCCGAGAAGACGATCACACGGTCGGCCAGGTAGACGGCTTCCTCGATGTCGTGGGTGACGAAGAGCACGGTCTTGCCGGTCTCGAAACAGATGCGCTGCAACTCTTCCTGCAGCAGTTCCCGTGTCTGGGCGTCCAGCGCCCCGAAAGGCTCGTCCATCAGCAGGACCGCAGGATCGAAGGCCAGCACCCGGGCCAGCGCCACTCGCTGCTTCATCCCGCCTGAGAGTTCCCCGGGATAGGCGTGCTTGAACGGCAGCAGGCCCACCAGCGACAGGTAGCGCTCGGCGATCGCCTCGCGCTCTGGCCGCGGGTACCCCTGCACTTCGAGCGCCCACACGGTGTTGCCGAACACCGTCCGCCACGGGAAGAGAGCCAGTTCCTGGAACATCACCCCCCGGTCCGGACCCGGACCGCGCACAGCCCGCCCGGCCACCCGCATGGACCCTTCGGTTGGCGGGATGAACCCGCCCAGGATGTGCAGGAAGGTGCTCTTGCCGCAGCCGCTGGGACCGACGACCGCCACAAACTCCCCCTCATCCATGGTAAGGGTCAGGTCGCGGATGGCCTCCAGCCGGCCGCGGCCATTGCTGTAGACCTTGGACAGGTTGGTGACTTCGAGGAGCGGCACGGGATGTTCCAGTTCCAGGTTCAGCAGACCGGGTGCGTGGGGACTAGTCTGTCCAGTTTCGGAAGGGTGTGTACACATCAGGCATGAGCGAGGTGGTCACGGTCTTCCCTCCCGGCGACACCCCAGAACAT